>NZ_JBXAPG010000014.1:0-133186 GCF_058803765.1 Burkholderia sp. GW821-FHT14F03 | reverse complement strand
CGAGTCAAGCGAGTCAAGCGAGTCAAGCGAGTCAAGCGAGTCAAGCGAGTCAAGCGAGTCAAGCGAGTCAAGCGAGTTTCCGAATACTTAGTGCTACTTCCGATCAAGCATGCGGCTGCGTGCCGTTTTTCCGGCGGAAACCGCGCAAGCCCGACGGATCAACGTCTTGATGCGGGCGTGCGCGGGATCTCTCCAGGTCTGCCAATCTAAGGGGGCCGCGCCCGTGCTTTCAAACAGGCCGGCGCGTCTTGACCCGGCCCGCGCGGGCGCGAGTGATACCATGTCGCGCCAGTTTTCCCGCTCATCACGATGCCCGCCACTTTCGACGAACTCGCGTCCCTGATCCGGGCGCAATTTTCCGAGCTGAGCCCGCAATTCCAGGTGGGCGCGGCGTTTCTGCTCGATCATCCGGACGAAGTCGCCGTCTCGTCGATGCGCAAGGTCGCGCAGCGCGCGGGCGTGCAGCCCGCGTCGCTCGTGCGGCTCGCGCAGGTGCTCGGCTTTCCCGGCTGGAGCGCGCTGCGCGACCTGTTCGTCGCGCGCGTGTGCACCCGCCCCGCGCCGCTCACGCAGCGCGCACGCTCGCTCGTGCGCCCCAACGCGAAAGCCTCCCTCGCGCGCGACCTCACGGCCGCGCAGCAGCACAACCTCGCCGTGACCGCGGCGCAGAACGCGCAGGCGATCCTCGATGCGGCGAAACTGATCCGCAAGGCGCCGCACGTCCATGTCGCGGGTTTCCGCTCGTGCCACCCGGTAGCGTTCGGCTTCGTCTATGGCTATCGCCTGTTCCGGCCGACGGTGTCGCTGCTCACGGGCCTCGCGGGCTCGCTCGACATGGAGCTGCGCGGCATCGCGAAGGGCAGCGTCACGCTGGTCATCGCGTTCGCGCCTTACTCGGCGGAAGCCGGCCGCGTTGCGCAGGCGGCCCGCGAACAGGGCAGCCGAATCGTCGCGATCACGGACAGCGCGGTGTCGCCGATCGCGCTGCACGCGGACGCGCACCTGATCTTCACGCACGACAGCCCGTCGTTCTTCCCGTCGCTGGTGGCCGCGCACGCGCTGGCCGAGGCGCTCGTCGCGCAACTGCTCGCGCTCGAGGGCGACAGCGCGGTCGCCGCCCTTGAACGGGCGGAGGCGGCATTGCACGCGAAGGGCGCGTACGTATCCTGAGCCCCGGCGGCGTTTCGCGCGCAAACGCTTGCGCGCCGAGATCGTATCGATTTTGGATCGCTTCTATTAAGGAAATTGCAATTTTTAATGGAAACGTTTCCATAATCCGGCGCGAAAAAATAAAGCGCCGTTAACAGGAGCCTGTAAACCTAATAACGGCGTTTTCCTGAATCTCTTTAGATCGGATAGTCAGTCCGAACGGATGCTCTAAGCTTCGCGGAAAGCCTCGCCAGGTATGTTCGGCAAGGGCAAGGCTCGTTAAAAATGCATCCGAAATACTTCTAAGAAGCCGATAAAAAACCACATTCTTTAAAAGAGTGGCTTGCTCGATATTAGATCGATTGCTAATCTCCCGGGGTGGCGAAATACCCGGGTCGAGAATCCGGGAAAAAGTCTATAAAAACCCATCCGAGAAGGCCATGACGACTTATCGTGATATCGATATCACCCACTTTCGCATCGGCGACGTAGTCACCCTCAAGACAGGCGGTCCGCGCATGACGGTCACGTATGCCGGCCCGGTGGTGTTCGACGATAACCACTGGCTGATCTGCCAATGGTTCGACGAGCGCGGAGAATGCCGGCAGGAGATGTTTCAGAACGAAACCGTGGTGCTGGAGCCGCGCGTCATGATCTCCGGCCTCGCGCGCCCGCGCTCGCGCGCCTTGTCGCGCGGCCCGTTGCAGGCCTGAGGCCGGCGCGACCACGTTTCACCACGGGCTGAAACATCCGGCGCGCGTCGCGGCCGATACTGGCCGCATGCATCCGACCGATCCTCTCGCCGCCGTCGTTCATCCCGACCCCTATCCGTACTATGCCGCGCTGACGGCCGGCCCGCCGCTCGTCCATCACCGCGACCTCGGCGTCTGGCTGGCGACCCGCGCGGCCAGCGTCACAGCCGTACTCGCCGAGCCGGCCTGCCGGGTGCGGCCCGCCTCGGAACCGGTGCCGCGCGCCTGCGCCGGCTTGCCGGCGGGCGACCTGTTCGCCCGGCTCGTACGGATGAACGACACCCCCGAGCGGCACGCCACCCCGAAACACGCGCTGCGGCAGGCGCTCGACGGATTTGACCCCGACAGGCTGGCGCGTCGCGCCGCCGTGCTCGCCGGGCGCGAGCGGCCCGATCCGCGCGACGGAGCGGCCCTCGACGCGTGGCTGTTCGCGACGCCCGTGACCGTGCTGGCGGACTGGCTGGGCTTTGCGCCGGACGACTGGCCGGCCGTGCGCGCGGCGTTGCACGCCTTCGTCGCGTGCCTGTCGCCGTTGTCGGACCCGAAACAACTGGCGTGCGCGAACGACGCGGCGCAGGCGCTGATGGCGCGGATGACGGCGCTTGTCGCGGCGACCGACGCCGGCGACGCCACGCTCGTCGCCGCCGTGCAGCGCGCCGCGCGCGCGACCGGCTGGCGTGATGCCGAGGCACGGGTCGCGAATCTGGTCGGCTTGCTGACACAGACCTACGAGGCGACGGCGGGCCTGCTCGGCAACGCGCTGATTGCGTGGCTGACCCGGCCGGGCCTCGCGGCGGCCCTGGACGGGCGGCCCGGCGCGGACGTCGCGGCGCTGGTCGCCGAGACCGCGCGCCACGATCCGCCGGTGCAGAACACGCGCCGCTACGTCGCGGCGCGCACGCAGGTGGCCGGGGTGACGCTCGAGGCGGGCAGCACGGTGCTGGTGCTGCTGGCCGCCGCGAACCGCGACCCGCGCGCCAACCCGGCCCCCGAGCGTTTCCTGTTGGCGCGCCCCGCGCGCGTCACCTTCGGCTTCGGCGCGGGGCTGCATCGTTGTCCGGGGGAGCGGATCGCATACGCGATCGCGGCCGCGGCGCTCGGCGAACTGGTGAAGGACTGGGGGCGGCCGCCGCGCGGCCTGCCGGCGTGGCGCTACCGCGCGTCCGCGAATGCGCGGCTGCCGCGCTTCGCGGCGCCGGCTTGAGCGGAACGGGGTGGGATCAGTGGCTGCCGGGCTTGTGCGCCCAGCGTTCCTGGGCAGTGGCGCGCCGCTGGACGCGCTCGACGAGGCCCGTCGAGAAGGTGCGCATGCTCAGGCTGCGGCGCTTGAGCACCACTTCGTTCGCGAGGTCCGCGGCCGGATTGGGCTGGAACGACCAGTAGAGCGTCATGGCCCAGCCCACCACGGTCCAGCCGAACAGCGCGTTGAACAGGGCGATCGTGAGCTTGTCGTGTCGCGCGCGCCGGTCGGCGATGATCGCCGGCAGGAAATAGAGCGCGATCGCGACGACGGCGCCGGCAATCTGGATCAGGATTTCCATCTGCATGGTGCTTCTCCATCCGTGCTGCAATGCGACAAAAACGGCGCATGCGGTGAGACGGATTGTCGCGCTTTTCCGGATGTCGTGCAGGCAACGGATTGTTGCGGAAAATGTCGCCGGTTACATGTGCCCGGCGCGCTTCAGCCGGCCGCGCCCGCGTCGGGCAGTTCGGCCGTGGCGAGCGTGAAACCTTCGTCCAGCCAGCCGGTGACGCCGCCGATCATGAGTTTGACCGGCCGGCCGAGACGCGCGAGGCGCACGGCGGCGCGTGCCGCGCCGTTGCAATGCGGGCCCGCGCAATAGACCACGAACAGCGTGTCGGGCGGGACGTCCGCGAGCCGCGCCGCGACGATCTTGCGCTGCGGCATCGAGCGCGCGCCGGGCACGTGGCCGGCCGCATACCTCTCGGGGCTGCGCACGTCGAGCAGCACGAAATCGGCGGCGCCGTTCGCGAACGCATCGTGCACGTCCCAGCAATCGGTCTCGTAGCGCAGCGACGCTTCGAAGTGGGCGAGCGCGGCGGCGCTGTCGGCGGCGGCAAGGTCAGTGACGTAGGACATCGGGCAGGGCTCCGTGAACGATGACGAGCCTTCAGTATCGGTTCGGCGCGCCGCGACCGATACTGGCGCGATCGACAAGTTCCGGTAACATCGCGCCATGACTGCCCATCTCGTCGCCGCGCTCGCCTACGACCGGCTCTGCACCTTCGAATTCGGCTGCGTGGTCGAACTGTTCGCGCTGCCGCGCCCCGAGCTGGAGGTCGACTGGTATCGCTTCGCGGTCTGCGCGGCCGAGTCGGGGCCGATCCGCGCGGCGGGCGGCATCACGGTCGCCGTGCCGTACCGGCTCGCGATGCTGGACCGCGCGGACACGATCGTGATCCCCGGCTGGCGCGATCCCGACGAAATACCGCCCGAGCCGCTGCTGCGCAAGCTGCGCGCCGCGCATCGGCGCGGCGCGCGCCTGTGCTCGATCTGCTCCGGCGTGTTCGTGCTCGCGGCGGCGGGCGTGCTCGACGGCCTCACGGTCACGACCCACTGGCGCTACGCGGCGCGCCTGCAGGCGCGCTACCCGGCGCTGCGCGTCGATCCCGACGCGCTCTACGTCGACGCCGGCACGATCGTCACGGCGGCGGGTTCGGCGGCGGGGCTCGACATGCTGCTGCATCTGGTGCGCCGCGATCACGGCAGCGCGATCGCGAACCGCGTCGCGCAGCGGCTCGTGCTGCCGCCGCATCGCGACGGCGGGCAGGCGCAATTCGTGCCGCGTCCGGTGCGGCCGGAAGGGCAGGACCGGCTCGCGAAGCTGATCGACTGGATGCGCGCGCGGGCGGCCGAGCCGCATACGCTCGCGTCGCTCGCCGCGCGGGCGGCGATGAGCCCGCGCACGCTGCAGCGGCAGTTCCGCGAGGCGACGGGCGTCGGGCCCTACGAATGGCTGATCCGCGAGCGCGTCGGGCTCGCGAAGGAATGGCTGGAGGCGGATGCCGCGCTGCCGCTCGCGCAGGTGGCCGCGCGCGCGGGCTTCGGCTCGGAGGAATCCTTGCGCCGGCATTTCCGGCGCGTCGCGGCGACGAGCCCCGCCGCCTACCGGCGGGGCTTCGAGCCGCGCTGACGCGGCGCGCCCGTCAGCGCGCGGTCGGCGGCACGCCCGACTTGATGCAGGCGATCTGGTACACGCCGTCCTCGACCTCGACGCCGTGCGTGTCGTGCGTGAAGCCCGGGAAACGCAGGTCGTACTGTTCGAGCGCCTTCAGGTAGCCGAGCAGCGGGCCGTCGGCCGGGCCGGCGTTCTCGCCGGGCATCAGGAGCGGAATGCCGGGCGGATAGGGCACCACGCCCGTGGCCACCGTGCGCCCCGCCATCTCCGCCAGCTCCAGCATCTCGATCTCGTTGTGCACCAGGTGCTCGTACGCCTCGGCCGGGCTGAAGTCGGGCTTCGGCAGCGTCGAGAAGCCGCGCGACATCATCTCGGTCGTCTTCAGGTCGCTCATCGCGTTGAACATCAGGTCGCACAGGTCGCGCAGCCCGAGCTTCGCGTAACGCGCCGGATAGCGCGCGACGAGTTCCGGCAGCGCCTGTTCGAGCGAGGTGTTGGCATCATAGTCGCGCTTGAAGTCGAGCAGCGTGTTGACGAGCGTGCCCCACTTGCCCTTGGTCACGCCGATCGAGAACAGGAACAGGATCGTGAAGTCGGTGGTCTTCTCGACCACGATGCCGTGCCGGTCGAGGTAGGCCGTCACCACCGTCGCGGGGATCCCGACCGGCATCAGGCCGCCGCCCGGTGCGATGCCCGGCGTGACGATCGACACCTTGATCGGATCGAGCATGCAATAGTCGTCCTCGAGATCGCCGAAGCCGTGCCATGCGTCGTTCGGATGCAGCACCCAGCACGACGGCTCGGTGACCAGCAGTGCTTCGTCGGCCTCATGGAACGGCAGGCGGCGGCCGGTCTTGCGGTCCACCACGGTGTCCGGCTGCCAGCCGTCGAAGAACCAGTCGCTCTTCTCCTCGAATTCCGCATGCAGCCGCCCGAGCATCTGGCGGAACGTCACCGCCTCGCGGATCGCGTCGGTGGTCAGCGCGACGCCGCCGGGGCCGTCCATCATCGCCGCGCTGACATCGTTCGAGGCGATGATCGCGTACTGCGGCGAGGTCGACGCATGCATCATGAACGCTTCGTTGAAGCGCGCATGCTCGATCGGGTTGCGGCCGTCGCGCACGTGGATGAACGAGGCCTGCGACAGCGCGGCGAGCAGCTTGTGGGTCGACTGCGTCGCGAACACGGTCGGCTTGCTCGCGTCGTGGCGCGCGGGGTCGCCGTGCATCGCGTGGCGGTCGCGGTATAGCGGGTTGAAGCGCGCGTAGCCGTACCAGGCTTCGTCGAAATGCAGGCGGTCGACGCTCTGGCCGAGCAGATCCTCAAGGCGCGCGACGTTGTAGCAGAGGCCGTCGTAGGTCGAGTTCGTGACCAGCGCGTGCACGGGCGTCGGGTTGACGCCGTCGCGGCCGCGCACGAGCGGGTTGGCGTCGATCGCGAGCCGCACCGCGGCGGCCGTGAGCCGTTCGGGCCGGATCGGCCCGATGATCCCGTAGTGGTTGCGCGACGGCACCAGGTAGGTCGGGATCGCGCCCGACATCGTCATCGCGTGCTCGGCGGACTTGTGGCAGTTGCGGTCGCACAGCGCGACCTGGTTGCGCGTCACGCTCGCCATCAGGATCACGCGGTTCGAGGTCGAGGAGCCGTTCGTCACGTGGTACGAGCGGTGCGCGCCGAACACGCGCGCCGCGTAGCGCTCGCTCTCGCCGATCGGGCCGGAGTGGTCGAGCAGCGAGCCCAGCTCGCCGACCGAGATCGACAGGTCCGAGCGGAACAGCGGCTCGCCGAAGAACTCGAAGAACGCGCGGCCGACCGTCGACTTGAGGAACGCGGTGCCGCCGGTGTGGCCGGGCGTGTGCCACGAGTACTCGTAGACGCGCGAGAAGCGCGCGAGCGCGCCGAACATCGGCGGCAGCACGGTCTCGCGATAGCGTTCGATCGCGGCGACGATCCGGCCGCCGATGAACGCGGTCGTGTCTTCGAGCATCCAGATGAAGTCGTCGGCCTGGCGCATCGTGTCGACCGGCACGGCGGCCGCGCTCGCGCGGCTCGCGAGCAGGAACACCGGCACCGTCGCGCTGCGCGCGCGCAGCGCCTCCAGCACCGAGCGCGCCTGTTCGTGGCTCGGATCGCCGCCCAGCTCCCAACTGAGCAGCAGGCACTGGATCGCCGGATCGGCCTGCACGACCGCGCGCGCATCGTCGGCGGAGGTCGCGATCACCACGTCGACGAGCCGCTCGCGCAGCTCCTCGGCCAGTGCGCTGGCGGCGCGGCCGGTCGCGGTGCGCGCGTCGACGTCGTGCTGCACCAGCAGCGCCTTCATGCCGAGGCGACGGAACGCCTGTTGAGTCAAGGAAGTCATGTCATTTCCCCTGTTGCTGGGTTGCGGTGACGCCCGCGCCGGCGGCCGGCGAGCGGGCATGAAGATTGAAGGCCTCGTGACGGCCCACGGAGATCCAGAAGGTGGCGACGAGCGCGACGATCGTGACGCCGAGCGCGAGGTAGCGGACCCAGTGCGGCGAACGGCCGCCCGGATGCACGTGGGTTTCCTCGATCTCGCGCTGGCGGTTGATCGACAGCTCGTAGAACACGATCGTCGCGACCACGAAGATCAGCGACCAGCGCGTCTGCTGGCCGTCCGAGCCGACCATCGCCCACAGCGCGTAGACCGCGCCGATCAGGCCGACGATCGTGTAGAAGCTGAACTGGCGCGACGGCATCTTGCCGTAGCCGAGCACCTTGATCGCGATGCACGAATAGATGTAGGGCAGCAGCGTCATGATCACGGCGATCGACGCGATCTTGCCGAACTGCTGGCTCGCGGTCGGCGACATCGTCGCGAGCACCTGCACCGACATGATGACGGCGACGATCGCGAGCCCGGCGGACGGCACGTTCTTCGAGTTGACGCGCGCGAACACGCTGCCGAACAGGCCGTCGTCGGCGGCGGCCTTGGCGGTCTGGCCGACCAGCAGGGTCCAGCCCGCGAGCGAGCCGAGGCAGCCGAGCGCCGCGCAGATCGCGACCGCGTTCGCGGCGGTGCTGCCGAGCGCGAGGCGCGCGGCGTCCGCGAACGGCGCGCTCGACGCGAGCAGGGCCTGGTTCGGGATCATGCCCATGATCACGGTCGAGCTGAGCACGTAGCAGACCGCGGCGAGCACCACGCCGCCGACGGTCGCGATCGGCACGTTGCGCGAGGGGTTCTCGACCACGCCGGCCGACACCGACGCGCTTTCGACGCCGATGAACGCCCACAGCGTGAAGTTCAGGGTCGCGCCGATCGCGCCGATGCTGTCCTGCCCGGACACGTTCCAGCCCGCGAGATAGACGTCCTTGCTGAACCAGAACCAGCCGAACACGGCCATCCCGAGGATCGGGACGAGCGCGAAGATCGTGGTGACCGACTGCACGCGGCCGACCACCTTCGGCCCGAGGATGTTCGCGTAGGTGAACAGCCAGATCACGAAGATCTGCGCGAGCGCGAACACGAGCGGCTCCTTGAGCATCGGGAAGAAATGCGTGAGGTAGCCGAGCCCGGCGACCGCGAGGCCCACGTTGCCGAGCACGTTCGCGAGCCAGTAGATGAGGTTGGTCTGGTAGCCCATGTACGGGCCGAAGGCCTTGCGCGCATACGCATAGGGGCCGCCCGCGACCGGGTCGATCGCGGCCAGCTTGGCGAACACCAGCGCGAGCGAGACCGCGCCGACCACGGTGACGAGCCACCCGAACAGCGCGATGCCGCCTGTCGCGGCGAGGTTCGCGGGCAGCATGAAGACGCCGGAGCCCATCATGTTGCCCGCCACCATCAACGTGGCGGGAACGACCCCGATCTTCGGGGCGGACGCGGTGGACGACGCGGACACGGCGGTTGAACGGGCATCTGACATGCGAGCCTCCAGTGAGCTGGGTGGAGCGGACGACCTTCGCGCGCGGCGTGTGGCGGGTTGCGATGCATCGTCCGGAATTTGTTTGAGGCGATGTTATCCCGCGTGATTACGGTTAATAAATCGGATTTGAATGACGATTTATTGAACATTGACTTCGATCATTGAGATCAATTGAATGAATGGACGCGTCGATTTGCCGCAAGCCCTTTCCGCACGGGAATGTGAGCGGAATTGAATGGCGTATTCCATGCCGTCCGGAAAATGAATGGATTGACGCGGCGAATTGAAAGTCGAGGTGCGACATGCCCAATCGGCAGGGTTATTTCACCTTGCGCGCGACTTGTCGCGCGGCGGCGTCGGCGCGCGCGGCCGGTTGCGGCGCACAACGCGCCAGGGCTGCGGCGAACGGGGCTTCGGCGCTATCATCGTGGCTTTCGCCAGTCTCGTTCCCACCGCCACCATGACCACCGCCGACACCACTTCCGCCATCGACCATGCGCAGCTCAACGACTTCATCGAGCGCAAATGGAACGACGAGATCCTGCATGCGCTGACCGACTACATCGCGGTGCCCGCGAAGAGTCCCGCATTCGATCCCGACTGGGAAAAGCGCGGCCTGCTCGAACGCGTGGTGGTGGACGCCGCGCAATGGGCCGAGCGGCAGCCGGTCAAGGGGCTGACGCTGGAGGTCGTGCGCCTGCCGGGCCGCACGCCGGTGATCTTCTTCGAGTCGCCCGCGACGCGTTCGGGCAGCACGGAGACGATCCTGCTGTACGGCCATCTCGACAAGCAGCCGGAATTCGACGGCTGGCGCGCGGACCTCGGCCCGTGGACGCCGAAGCTCGAGGACGGCAAGCTGTACGGCCGGGGCGGCGCCGACGACGGCTACGCGATCTACGCGAGCCTGACCGCGCTCGCGGCGCTCGACGCGCAAGGCATCGAACGGCCGCGCTGCGTCGGCCTGATCGAAACCTGCGAGGAATCGGGCAGCTTCGACCTGCTGCCTTATGTCGACGCGCTGCGCGACCGGCTCGGCCAGGTGAGCCTCGTGATCTGCCTCGACTCGGGCGCGGGCAACTACGACCAGCTGTGGCTGACCACGTCGCTGCGCGGGCTGGTGTCGGGCGACCTGCAGGTCGAGGTGCTCGACGAAGGGCTGCATTCGGGCACGGCGGGCGGGATCGCGCCGTCGAGCTTCCGCATCATGCGCCAGCTGTTCGAGCGGCTCGAGGATGCGGCGAGCGGCAACCTGCTGCCGCGTTCGTTCCACTGCGAGGTGCCGGCGAGCCGGCTGCGCGAGACCGAGGCCGCCGTCGCGATCCTCGGCGACAGCGTCTGGAAAGGGCTGCCGTGGGCCTGCGGGCAGGATGGCCGCAAGGTGCTGCCGACCACCACCGATCCGCGCGAGGCGCTGCTCAATTCGACCTGGCGGCCGTCGCTGTCCGTCACCGGCGCGGAAGGCCTGCCCGCGCTCGCCAACGCCGGCAACGTGCTGCGCCCGCGCACCGCGTTCAAGCTGTCGCTGCGGCTGCCGCCGACCGTCGACGCGGCGCGCGCGGTGCAGGAGCTGAAGACGCTGCTCGAATTCGATCCGCCGTACAACGCGAAGGTGACCTTCCGCCCCGACGCGGGCGCCGCGACCGGCTGGAACGCGCCGGACCTCGCGCCGTGGCTCGCCGCGTCGCTCGACGATGCGTCGCGTCGCCACTTCGGCGCGGACTGCGCGTACATGGGGCTGGGCGGCACGATTCCGCTGATGAACGTGCTGAAGGCGGGCTTCCCGTCGGCGCAGTTCATGGTGTGCGGCGTGCTGGGGCCGAAGTCGAACGCGCATGGCCCGAACGAATTCCTGCACGTGCCGTATGCGAAGCGGCTGACGGCCGCGGTCGCCGACGTGGTGGCCGCCGCCCGCTGAGCCCGGCGTGCATCCGATGCCCTTGGCCGACGCCGAGCCGGTGCTGACGTCCTGGTCCGCCGCGTCGCTCGACGTCGCGGTGCGTCGGCGCGTGTCGGTCGACGCCGACGGGCGCTTCGCGCATCGCGAGGAAGCGGTCGCGCCCGTCTTGCGCGAAGCCTGTGGCGCGAGCACCCGTGACGAACTGCTCGAACCGCTCGATCTCGACGATGGTGCAGGCGAGGCGCGGCTCGCGTGCGGCGACCGCCGGGTGGTTGCGCGCGCAGCGGTATCCGCGCAATGGCACGGCGATGCGCGGTTCGACGAGATCGCCGTCGAGCGCGCTTCTTCGCGTGGCCGCGCGCGGCTCGACCGGGCCGCCGACTGGGCGCATGCGCATACGCTCGGCGGCCTGACGACACTCGACACCCTGGACAGCAACGCGGCGGCCTGCCGCTTCCATGCGCGCCGCGGCTTCGTGCCCGGCGGCCTCGTCCGGCGCGTTCATCAACACCTGCGGCGCGGCGCCGTGCATGGGTATCGACCGTTCGCGGCGGGCGAGGGCGGCGCATGAGCTGGAAGGCGGAACTGCCGCGCGCGGAGGAACTGGCCGCGCACCTGGCCGGGATGGGGGCCGTCGAACTGCAGCGCCTGTTCAGCTGCGTGTCGCTGCGGCTCGCCGGCGTGCCGTTCGCGCTGCTCTACGACGGCACGCTGTACCTGCGGGTCGACGATCTGAGCCGGCCCGCGTTCATCGGCGCGGGGATGCAGCCCTTCACCTACGCATCGCGCGGCAGGACGGTCGTGATGGCCAGTTATTACACCGCGCCGGCGGACGTGCTGGAGGAGGTCGGCGAGCTGCAGCGCTGGTGTCGCGACGCGTATCGCGCGGCGCTTGCCGGCGCGGGCGGCAGGACACGGCGCGCGCGGCGCGGCTGATGCGCGCAGCGGGGCCGGCGAGGGTCGCGCAGGCGACCGTCGCGCGATAGGATGCACGGCTGCACCGGCGGCAACCCTGACCATATCGACAACACGCTTCCCCACTGGAGATGCTCATGCTTGTCCTGATCCTCGGTTTGTTGATGTTCCTGGGCCTGCATTCGATCCGGATCGTCGCCGACGGTTGGCGCGCCGAGCAGATCGCGCGCCACGGCGACAAACGCTGGAAGGGGGTGTATTCGCTCGCCGCGCTAGGCGGCTTCGCGCTGATCGTGTGGGGCTACGGGCTCGCGCGCGACGGCGCGACGCTGCTGTGGCTCCCGCCTGTCGGCATCCGTCATCTCACCGGGCTGCTCACGGCGGCGGCCTTCGTGTTGTTCGCGGCCGCCTGGGTGCCGGGCACGCGGATCAAGGCGCTCGTCGGCCATCCGCTGCTGGCCGGCGTGATGGTCTGGGCGGTCGCGCATCTGCTCGCCAATGCGACGCTGCATGCGGCGCTGCTGTTCGGTGCGTTCTTCGCGTGGTCGCTCGTCGATTTCCTCGCTTCGCGCGCGCGCGACCGGCGTGACGGCGTGCGCTATCCGGCCGGCTCGCTCGCGCGCGACGGCGTCGCGGCCGCGGCCGGGCTGCTGGCATGGGTGCTGTTCGCGTTCGTGCTGCACGGCTGGCTGATCGGGGTGCGGCCGTTCGGTTGAGCGGCGCGTCGAATCCGACGCTTGTGATCGGGCCCCGTGCGCGCTATCGTCGGTGCTTTCCCGTCCATCCGCCCGCCGTTTCCTTCCGGAGATCGTCCGTGTCCACCGTCCCGACGCCCGTCCTGCGCTTTTCGACCGACAAGCAAGCGCTCGACCGCGATGTGATCTACGCGTTCCTGTCCGGCGAGGCGTACTGGTCGAAGGGGATTCCGCGCGAGGTGGTCGAGCGCGCGATCGACGGCTCGATGTGCTTCGGGGCGTATCTCGACGATCGGCTCGTCGGCTTCGCGCGGCTCGTGACCGACTACGCGACCTTCGCGTATCTGTGCGACGTGTTCGTGGTGAGTGCGTTTCGCGGGCGCGGCTACGGCCGCGCGCTGATCGATCACGTGTTCGCGCATGAGACGCTGCAAGGGCTGCGTCGCATGATGCTCGTCACCTCCGATGCGCACGCGTTGTACCGCCCGGTCGGGTTCAAGGCGCCTGCGCACCCGGAGAACTGGATGGAGCTGCACCGCCCGGGAATTTACGCGGCGGCGGCGAGCTGAGGGGACCTTCGCATACAATTGCGCTCTTTATTTTTCGGAGCGCAACATGACCGAGCAGGAAGCCGAACAACTCGCCACCCATCGCCACTACAAGGGCGGGCTGTACCGGAAGATCGGTGTCGCGCGGCACTCGGAAACCGAGGAGTCGGTGGTCGTCTACGAACATCTGTGGCCGCATGCGCGCGGCCTGTGGGTGCGGCCGACCGAGATGTTCGACGGCACGCTCGCCGACGGCACCCCGCGGTTTCGCCAACTGCGCGACTGAATCCGGACGCGCGCGTCAATCGCCCTCGAGCGCCGCGCGCAATTCGGCGGGCGCCGTCCCCACCCGGATCACCGGCGTCTCGTGCCAGTCGGCGAGCCGCCGCACCGCCCGGCCGAGATCGGCCGCGAGGCCCGCGCCGAGCCGCACGCCGGGCTCGATGTGCACCGCCTTCAATTCGAACACCTGCTGGGCACGGTGCGCCTTCGCATCGACGCGCCCGATCAACCGGCCCCGATGCAGGATCGGTAGACAGAAATAACCGTAGCGACGCTTGTGCCCCGGCGTATAGCACTCGATCGTGTAGTCGAAGCCGAACAGCGTCGACGCGCGGCGGCGATCCCAGACCACGGGATCGAATGGCGACAGCAGCGCGGTGGCGGTCGCGCGCAGCGCATCCTGGCCGGCCGCGTCGAGGAGCGGCGCACAATCCCGGTGCACGTACGCCTGCTCCTTCCAGCCCGTCACGTTCACCGGCAGCAGCGTGCCCGCATCGGCGAGCGCGCGCAGCGCGTCGTGATACCCGCGCCTGGGCAGGCGGTAGTAATCGGCCACCCAGTCCGCGCGCACGATGCCCAGCGCGCGGCAGGTGTTGTCCAGCAGCTGCGGCAACACCCGCTCGCGCGGCGGCAGGTCGCGCGCATCCTCCCAATCGGGCAGCACGCGCTCGCGCACGTCGTAGACGCGCTGGAAGTTGCGCCGCTCCGCGACCATCAGGTCTCCTGTCGAAAAGAGGACTTCGAGATGCCGCTTTTCCGGCTTCCAGTCCCACCAGCCGTTGCCCTTCGCGCCGTCGCGCGCGAAGTCGGCCGAGCGCACCGGCCCGGTGTCGCGCACTCGCGCGAGCAAGCTGTCGATTTCCTTTCGATGCTTCGCGTGCCATTCGGCCGGATACTTCCAGCCCATTCCGGCCGGATTCAGCATCTTGTGCCGCATCAGCCCGAAGCTGTCCATGGGGAGGAAGCAGGCTTCGTGCGACCAGTACTCGAACAGCCGCGCCTCGGCCAGGTGCTCGTCCAGCCACTGCTGCCGATACGGCCCGAGCCGGCTGAACAGCACCAGGTAAGGGCTGCGCGCGACCACGTGGATCGTGTCGATCTGCAATTGCGCCATGCGCTGGATGGCCGTCAGCACGTCGGCCTTCACGGCCTTGCGGCGGGGCGGGGTCAGCAATCCCTGGGCGGAAAGATGCAGCGCGCGCGCTGCATTGACGGAGAGCGTGGTCACGTGCGGAACGGGAAATAAGGGTGCGGTTCGACACTGTAGCGCGAATCGGCGCGGGGCGAGATGCGTTGCAAAATTGCTCGGCTGACGGGTTTCTGACAATCGTTGACAGAAGGTTTGCTCAAGATTCCTTATAGTTTTTCCAACGCCGTACCAGCCCGCACATGGCAGGTTCTGCTCCCGACGCACGATATTTCTATGGCACGCAGGGAGCGAATCCAGGTGTCTCACCCCCGTCGGGACACCCGGAGCGCGTTCAAGGCGGACATCCATCCGGTTCATTACCGGCCCCGGGTGGATGTCCGCTGGTTTTTTTGTGCGCGCCGCGCGCATCTTCCGCCGTCCCGCTTCCCGCTTTCCTGTTTTCCTTCGTCGTGATGTTCAGCCGCGCTTGCCGCGCGCCATCTCGTCGCCCGCATTCGGCGCGAGCCGCCGCGTGATCGGGATCGACGCGCAAGAGCACAGGCCCACCACCAGGAACGCCGGCCAGAAATCCGACCAGACGATCGCCGCATGCCCTTGCGCCCAGTGCGAGATATGCAGCACGAGCCCCGCGACGGTCACGCCGAGGCCGAGCGACATCTGCTGGACCACGCTGCCGAGGCTCGTGGCGCGACCGACGTCGCGCGCCGAGATATCCGCGTAGATCACCGAATTGAGGCTCGTGAACTGGAGCGCGGGGAAGATGCCGCCGACCAGCACGATCGTCCAGATCGCCCAGGTCGACATGCCCGGGTGGAAGGTGCCGTACGCGGCGATCGCGAGGCCCGAGAACGCGGCGTTGTACATCAGCACGGTGCGGAAGCCGAAGCGGCGCAGCGTGCGGGTGGCGAGCATGCGCGTGATCGCGCCGCCGAACGCCGTCGCGCAGGTGATGAGGCCCGAGTGGAATGCGCTCATGCCGAGCCCTTCCTGGAGCGCGAGCGGCAGCAGGAACGGCACCGCGCCGAGCCCGATGCGGAACAGCGAGCCGCCTACGACGCTTGCGTGGTAGGTGGGGATGCGCAGGAAGCGCAGGTCGAGCACGGGCAGCGTGGCGCGGCGCGCGTACAGCACGTACAGGCCGAGCAGCAGCGCGCCGGTGGCGAGCATGCCGAACGCGGTGGAGCGCGAGGTCAGCGCGCCGTCGATCAGCGTGAGGCCCATCAACAGCAGCGCGGCGCCCGTCGCGGACAGCGCGAAGCCCACCCAGTCGAGCGGCCCCGGGTGCGGCTCGTGCGTATTCTGGATGTGCTTGTTGGCGAGGTAGATGCCCCAGATGCCGATCGGCACGTTGATGAAGAAGATCAGCCGCCAGTGCAGATAGGTGGTGATGAAGCCGCCGAGCAGCGGCCCCGCGGCGGGGCCGAACAGCGCCGGCACGCTCAGGTAGTTCATGGCCCGCACGAACTCGGCGCGCGGCACCGAGCGGAAGATGATGATGCGCCCGACGGGCACCATCATCGCGCCGCCCACGCCCTGCACGAAGCGCGCGAACGTGAACAGCTCGAGGTTGTTCGACGCCGCGCACATCAGCGAGCCCGCGACGAAGATGCCGATCGCGGTGCGGAACACGGTGCGCGCGCCGAAGCGGTCGGCGAGCCAGCCGCAGATCGGGATGAACACGCCGAGGCCGACCACGTAGCTCGTGATCGCGATGTTGAGGGTGACGGGGCTGTGGCCGAAGTCGCGCGCCATCGCCGGCAGGGCCGTGACGATGATGTTGGCATCCACAGTCTCCATGAACAGCGCGCAAGCGACGATCAGCGGTGCGATGAAGGCTTGGATGGCGAGCGGCATGGGGACGATGCGCGGCAAAGACGCCATTATTGCATCGATCGATGCCGCCGTGTAGGCCGGTGCAACAGTTGTTCTGCGCGTGCAGCGGCAACCGATGCTTGCGCGTCGCCCGGCTTTCGTGCGAAGCTGCCCCCGCATTCCGAATGCCTATAAGCATGCCGTGCCTGCGTGGGCCACGCGGCGGGAGACCCCACAACCGTTGATCCTATCGAGGGAGGGGGAAGCATGGTCTCGTCGCAGTCGTCGTCCACGCAGCATCCGTCGCGCGCCGCGCGCGGCATCCGTTCGAGCGTCGCGCCGTCGTGGCGCGCCGCCGGTCTCGCCGCCTGTCTCGGGCTGGCCGGCTGCAATCTCGCGCTCGCCGATTCTGCCGCGCCCGCCGCGGCCATCACGCCGCCGCCGAGCGAGCTGTACGGCGACCTGTTCGTCGCGGTGCAGACCGCGCAGATCTATCCCGACCAGAAAACCTTCGTCGACGCGACGCCCAACGCCGATCCCGCGACGATCGTCCAGCGCTACCAGCAGCAGAAGGGCGCGCCCGGCTTCTCGCTGAAGGCGTTCGTCGACCAGTACTTCACGCCGCCCGTCGACGAGACCGTGACGCCGCCCCCGAACCAGACGCTGCGCGCCCATATCGACTGGCTGTGGCCGAAGCTCACGCGCACGACGACGAGCGTGCCCGCGTACAGCTCGCTGATCGCGCTGCCGAAGCCCTACGTGGTGCCGGGCGGCCGGTTCCGCGAGGGCTACTACTGGGATACCTATTTCACGATGCTCGGCCTGCAGGAGGCCGGCCGCGAGGATCTCGTCGACAACATGCTCGACAACTTCGCGTATCTGATCGACACCGTCGGCCACGTGCCGAACGGCAACCGGACCTACTACGTGAGCCGCTCGCAGCCGCCGTTCTTCGCGTACATGGTGACGCTCGCCGCGCGCGCGGAGGGCGACAAGGTGTACCAGAAATACCTGCCCGCGCTGCGCAAGGAGTATGCGTACTGGATGCAGGGCGAGCGCACGACGCGGCGCGGCGCGGCGACGCGCAACGTCGTCGCGATGCCGGACGGCTCGGTGCTGAACCGCTACTGGGATGCGCGCGCGACGCCGCGCGACGAGTCCTACCTGGAGGACGTGCAGACCGCGCAACAGGTGCCGAACCGGCCGGCGGCGGACGTGTGGCGCGATTTGCGCGCGGGCGCGGAAAGCGGCTGGGACTACAGCTCGCGCTGGTTCGGCGACGGCCGCACGCTCGCGACGATCCGCACGACCGCGATCGTGCCGGTCGACCTGAACAGCCTGATGTTCAATCTGGAGACGACGATCGTGAAGGGTTGCGGCGTGACGCGCGACCTGCGCTGCGTCGCGGAATTCTCCGGGCGCGCGATCCGGCGCGCGGCCGCGATCAACCGCTATCTGTGGAATCGCAACGGCTATTACGGCGACTACGACTGGCAGCTCGGCAAGCCGCGCGACATCCTGTCGGCCGCCGCGCTCTATCCGCTGTTCGCGGGCGTCGCGTGGCCGGAGCGCGCGCGGCAGACCGCGCGGCAGGTGCGCGCGACGCTGCTGCAACCGGGCGGCCTCGTCACGACGACCACCAATACCGGCCAGCAGTGGGATGCGCCGAACGGCTGGGCGCCGCTGCACTGGATCGCGCTCGTCGGCCTGCAACGCTACGGCGAGCCCGCGCTCGCGCGGGACATCGGCACGCGTTTCCTGAACGACGTGAAGGGCGTCTATGCGAGCGAAGGCAAGCTGGTCGAGAAATACGTGGTCGAGGGCGCGGGTACGGGCGGCGGAGGCGGCGGTGAGTATCCGTTGCAGGACGGCTTCGGCTGGACCAACGGCGTGACGCTGAAACTGCTGGATCTGTACGGCGATTGAACGCGCGGTGACGCCCGGCGGCGCGCGGTCCGCCCGCCGGGCCGCCCGGGTGTCAAGCGAGGGGCGCGACGCGGGCCGCGGACCAGCGGGCCGGCGTGTGCCGCACGGTGAGCGCCCAGCACAGCAGCGCGAGCGCGCTGATCGACGCGCCCAGCAGACAGACCCCATCCCAGCCGCGCCACGCGTAGGCGAGCGTCGACGCGAGCGAGCCGAGTGCGCAGCCGATCGAATAGAACAGCATGTAGCCCGCCGTGACGCGACTGTGCACGGCAGGCGGCAGCACGCCATAGAGCATGCTCTGGCTCGCGACGTGGGTGGCCTGGAGGCCGAGGTCGAACGCGACGACGCCGATCACGAGCGGCCACCGGCTGTGCTCGATCCAATGCGCGGCGGGCCATGCCGCGAGCATCAGCAGCAGGCCGCCTCCCGTGACGAGGCGCTCGCGGCCGCGATCGGCCCAGGCGCCCGCGTGCGCCGCGCCGAGCGCGCCCGCCGCGCCGGCGAGGCCGAACAGGCCGATCGCCGTATGCGACAGCGCATGAGGCGGCGCGCTGAGCGGCAACACCATCGGTGTCCACAGCACCATCGCGGCGGCGAACATCAGGAGCGAGATCAGCGCGCGGACGCGCAGCACGGGCGCTTCGACGAACAGCGTGAACACCGATGCGATCAGGCGCGGATACGGCGTGGCGGCGCGCGCGAGATCGGCGGCGGGCAGCGCGCGATGCAGCAGCAGCGTGATCGCGAGGGTCGCGCCGGCCGACGCGAAGTACACGGCGCGCCAGCCCGCGAGGTCGGACAGCGCGCCCGAGACCGTGCGCGCGAGCAGGATGCCGAGCACGATGCCGCTCGTGACGATGCCGACCACGTGGCCGCGCTGCTCCGGCGCGGCGAGCGTCGCGCTGTAGGCGACGAGGATCTGCGTGACGACGGCGAGCAGGCCGATCGCGGCCATCGCGGCGAACAACAGCGGCGCGTTCGGCGCGAAGCCGACCAGGGCGAGCGCGGCGGCCGAGCACAGCGACTGCGTGACGATCAGGCGGCGGCGCGGCAGCAGATCGCCGAGCGGGACGAGCAGCAGCAGCCCGGCGCCGTAGCCGATCTGCGTGATGGTGACGACCGCGCCGATCAGCGCATGCCCGATGCCGAACCGGGCGGCGATCTCGTCGAGCAAAGGTTGCGCGAAGTAGACGTTGGCGACCGCCAGGCCGCAGGCCACCGAGCACAGCAGGGTGATGGCGCGACCGAACGGCGCGGGCGGGGCGGCGTGCGCGCGCGGCGCGGCGGCGGGGTGCAAGGCGGGCGCGGGGGCGTCGAGGCAAACGGCGCCGTCGTGGTCCGGGGGCATGGCGATTCCTTTTGTGGTTGCAAAACGAAACTTGCTTGGATGCTAGATCAACAAGTTTCAAAATGCAACTTGATGGGTGGCGTGCCGGTGGTCTCCGCTGGGGATTGCAGGGGCGAGGCGTTGTCAGCGCGACGTGTGGCGGCGTTGCCAGTTGAGGGGGCTGCGCGATGCGGCGTCATGCATCGGGAGGCGCACGCCTGGAGCGGCATCCTGCGTCGAGAGGCGCGCGCGAAGCGACATTGTGTGCCGGAAGGCGCGTGGTCGAAGCGATACCGCCCATCGATAGGCACGCGCCCGAAGTGGTGTCGCGCGTTGATCGGCGAGTGCGCGAAATGGCGTCATGCATCGGGAGGCGCACGCCTGGAGCGGCATCCTGCGTCGAGAGGCGCGCGCCCAAGCGACCGCCGCAAGTGCGTCAGCGCGCCGCGACCGAAGGATCGTCCAGCGCGGCGACCAGCGACTCGAATACCCGCGCGACGTCGGCGTCGCTCGTCCGCCAGTTCGAGAAGGCGACCCGCAACGCCCACACGCCCTGGTATACGGTGCTCGTGATGAACGCGTCGCCGCGATCGCGCACCGCGCGCACGTAGGCCTGCACGCGCGCTTCGTCGGGCGCGCCGTCGAGCGTGAAGCAGACCACGTTCAAGCGCGTCGGCGCGAGCAGCCGCAGGCCGGCCTGGGCGTCGATGCGCGCGCCGAGCGCGCGGGCCAGCCGGACGTTGCGCGCGACGATCTCCGCGTGGCCGTCGCGGCCGTACGCCGCCAGCGCGAACCACGACGCGAGCGCGCGCAGCCGGCGCGAATTCTCGGGCGTCAGGTGCACGAAATCGGGACGCTCGCCGGGCAGCCCGAGATAGGCCGCGCTGTTCTGGAACACGCGCAGTTGCAGGTCGCGCCGTCGCGTGAATTGCAGTGCCGCATCGTAGGGCACGTTGAGCCACTTGTGCAGGTCGATGCAGATCGAGTCGGCCGCATCGAGCCCGGCGACGAGCGGCGCATGCTCGGGCACCAGCGCGGCGAACGCGCCGAAGGCGGCGTCGACGTGCAGCCAGAACGGATAGCGCGCCTTCAGCGCGGCGATCGCGGCGAGATCGTCGAAGTCCACGGTATTGACGGTGCCCGCGTTCGCCACGACGATGACCGGCTCGCCCTCGCGCGCGGCCAGCTCGGCTTCGAGCGCGCCGACGTCGATCGCCTCGCGCCCGGGCAGCGCGGCGATCCCGCGCAGCGCGCCGCGCCCGAGGCCGAGCACCGACAGCGCCTTGAACACGCTCGAATGCGCGGTCGCGGACAGCACGGCGACCGGCCCGAGCGCGGCCACCCCGGTCTCGGCGACATCGAGCCCCCGGCGCTCGCCGATCCATTCGCGGCCGATCGCGAGGCCGACCAGGTTCGACATCGTCGCGCCCGTCACGAATGCGCCGTGCTGCGCGTCGCCGAGCCCGAACAGCTGGCGAAGCTGCGCGACCGCCTCGCGTTCGAGATCGGGCGCGGCGCTGTCGATGCCGGCGGTCGGGTTCTGGTCGTAGACGCCCGTCAGCCAGTCGCCCGCGAGCGAGGCCGGCGTCGCGCCGCCGGTGACGAAGCCCAGGTAGCGCGGTCCCGCGCTGCCCGAGAAGCCGGGCGCCCAGCGCGCGGTGAACGCGGCGAGCGCGCCGGCGAGCCCCGCGCCCTGTTCGGGGAGCGGCGCGGGTTGCGCGGCCGGCGGCGCGAGCGCCGCGGGGCGGCGGTCGAGCCCCGCGAGCGTGGCGAGCGCGTGCGCGCGCACCTGCTCAAGCAGCGTATCGAGGTCGGCGAGATCGGAAGCGAGTGTCGGGTGCATGTCGGGAGCCGGAGGTGACGGAGGAGTGGGCGCGTGCAGCAGGCGCGTGCGACGGCGCGCGCTCGCCGGATCCGCCAGCTTAGATCGTGTGGTTGCAAATTGCAACTTGATGCCGCGAGAGGCGCCGCTCAGATCAGGCCGAGCTTCGAGGTCAGGTAGGTCAGCTGGATCCGGTTCGCGACGCCGAAGCGTTTGCGCAGCTTGCGCAGGTGGTAGTCGACGTTGTGCGCGCTGGTGTCGAGCCGCCGACCGATCTCCTTGTCGGACGCGCCCTCGGCGATGCCGAGCAACAGTTCGCGCTCGAATGCGCTCAGGCGGTCGGCGGCTCGCGTGCGCGAGGCGGCGATCAGGTGCGAGGACGCGAAGCGATGCACGGAGAGACCGATCGACAGCGTCTGTTCGAGCGTCGCCGGCGAGATCCAGTCGCGCGAGCGGCGCGGCGCGGTGAAGCTCATGAAGGCATGCAGGCGCGTGCCGGGCACCGGCATCGCATACATCACGCCGCTGCACAGCGCGTCGTCGCGCAGGGTGCGCAGGAAGCCGTCGACGCATTCCGCGTCGGCCTGCGCCGCATGGCGCAGCTGTTGCAGATCCCAGACGATCGGGACGTTCGACAGGCGCGCGAGCGCGGTGCGTGGATCGACGTCATGATGCCGGTGCCGCACGTAGTCGCCGCGATAGGTGGCCGGCGTGAACGCTTCATGCAGATACAGCCCGTCGACGCGCTCCTGCGCGTATTCGAGCGCGAAGTACGCGAAGGTCGCGAAGCCGGTCAGGTGCAGCAGGCTGGTGACGATCCGGCCGCGCTCCGCCGCGCCCTGCGCGCGCGCGAGCATGTCGGCGACGCCGAGCCGGGGGGCGTGGCAGGGCGCGGGTTCGGGCGCCGGCTCGCGCTCGCGCGCGTCGCGGCACCAGACGACTTCGATCGGCGCGGCGGCGGCGGGCGCGGCCGTGGCGGGTTCACGCAGGACGACATCGGACATCGGAGGCAGCCTCTGGGTGCGGCAGGGTTGTACAAACACGCGGGCTTGCGCGTAATATCCGGTAATACTAACTGCGCACGCCGCCGCCGCGAAGCGTGCGCCAAAAACCATGCGCATGACGGGGTTCTTGAACACATTGGTATCGGGAACGCACTCGTCCATGACTGCTCCAGACAGCCTGCCTGTTGTCGAATGGTTTTCCCTGGCCGATCTCGCGGCGTGCCGCGCGCCGGCCGCCGGGCCCGCCTCGGAGGCGCCGGCCGTTCTTACCGGGCCCCGTTCCGTCTTCGGTCAATCCGACTGCTTCGGCTATGCGCTCGCCGACACGCCCGACCGGCTGCGCCGCGCAGGCTTCGCCACGCTCGGCTACAGCGCCTACGACATGATCGGCCGGCGCGTGCTCGGCGCCTACGTGCTGAGCGCGTTCGCGCCGGCGTCGTTTGCGCGCGCCTACCTGGCGCAAGGGCTCCACGACGCGGATGCGCGCTTCGCCGAGTTGCGGCGCAGCGGTTTTCCGGTTGCCTGGCGGCTCGACGCGCTCGAGGCCGAGGCGCGGCGCGAGGCGGACCCGCGCGCGCGTTCGCTCGCCGCGCTGCTGCGCGCGCATGCGATGCACAGCGGCGTGATGTTCAGCCTGGCCGAGCCGCGCCTCGGCCTGCGCATCGTCGTGAACCTCGATTCGCCCCTGCCCGACGCCGACTGGATCGACGATCGCGTGGTCGGCGGCGCGCTCGCCTTGAGCCTCGGCGTGCATCGCGCGGCGCAGCCCTGGCTCGACGCGCGGATCGGCGCGCGCCGGCCGGCCGCGCTCGAGGCGGAGCAGGCGGGCGTGCTCGAACGGCTGGTGCGCGGCCTGTCCGATCAGGAGATCGCCGACGCGATGCGCATGTCCACGCATCGCGTCGGCGCGCAGATCCGCATGCTCGAAAAGCTGTTCAACGCGCGCAACCGCGCGCAGCTTGCCTATCTCGCCGCACGGCGGATGCATGGGTGAACGGTGCGCGCGCAGCGTAATAGTCGCGGGCTTTGTGTCTCTCGGCGGGCTGGATGCGAATATTTTTCAGGTAAAAAAAGGGGGGCTGGCCGACCCGAATAATTGACGATTATTTTCTTCTTACCATGCTGTCAGCCTGCGGGCCTCGGCCCGTCCGCGTGGCCGACGCCTGCTTCCCCGACCAGAACGACGCATACCAACCGAACGGGATATTCGTCATGTGCGGAATCAGCGGCTTTCTGAGCCCTGTGGCATTCGACCCGGAGACAGCGCGCGCGACCCTCGCGCGGATGACGGACAGCCTCGCGCACCGTGGGCCCGACGATGCGGGCGCGTGGCTCGACGCGGACGCGGGCATCGCGCTCGGCCATCGGCGCCTGTCGATCGTCGATCTGTCCGCGCACGGACACCAGCCGATGGTGTCGGCGTGCGGGCGCTATGTGATGATCTTCAACGGCGAGATCTACAACTTCGATGCGCTGCGCGAGGAGCTGGTGCACGCGGGCGCGGCCCCGGACTGGCGCGGTCATTCGGATAGCGAAGTGTTGCTCGCGGCCTTTTCCGCGTGGGGCGTCGAGCCGACCCTGACGCGCGCGCTCGGGATGTTCGCGCTCGCCCTGTGGGACCGGCGCGCGCGCGTGTTGACGCTCGCGCGCGATCGCATCGGCGAGAAGCCGCTGTACTACGGCAGGATCGGCGGCGCGCTCGCGTTCGGCTCGGAGCTGAAGGCGCTGCGCGGCATGCCCGGCTTCGAGCGCGTCGGGATCGATCGCGACGCGCTGTGCCTGTACCTGCGGCACGCGAGCGTGCCCGCGCCCCACACCATCTACGAGGGCGTGCGCAAGCTGCCGCCCGGCGCGTATCTGCAATTCGAGCACGCGGCGCACGATCCCGCGCCGCGCGAATACTGGTCGCTCGACCAGGTGATCGCGGCAGGCCGCGCGGCGCCGTTCGACGGCGACGCCAACGCGGCGGTCACGCGCCTCGACCGCGTATTGCGCGACGCGCTGACCGGGCAGATGCGCGCCGATGTGCCGTTGGGCGCGTTCCTGTCGGGCGGCGTCGATTCGTCGGTGATCGTCGCGCTGATGCAGACCCAGGCCGCGCAGCCGGTGCAGACCTTCACGATCGGCTTCCACGAGTCGGGCTACGACGAGGCGGGCTATGCGAAGGCGGTCGCGCGTCATCTCGGCACGCGCCATACCGAGCTGTACGTGACGCCCGCGCATGCGCTCGAGATCGTGCCGCGCCTGCCCACGATCTACGACGAGCCGTTCGCGGACGCCTCGCAGATCCCGACTTTCCTGGTCGCCGAGATGACGCGGCGGCACGTGACGGTGAGCCTGTCCGGCGACGGCGGCGACGAACTGTTCGGCGGCTACCCGCGCTATTACCTGACGCCGCGCCTGTGGCAGCGGCTGCGCCGCGTGCCGGTGGCCGTGCGCGCGCGGATCGCGGCGGCGCTGCATGCCTTGCGTCCCGACCACGCGGACCAGCTCGCCGCGCTCGCGCAGGGCGCGTGGAGCGGGGCGGCGCGCCGCGAACTCGCGCCGCGCGTCGGCGACCGCCTGCACAAGCTCGCGAACGTGATGACCGCGGACAGCCCGATCGCGCTGTACCGGATGCTGATGTCGTCGGTGCATCACCCCGAGCGTCTCACGCTCGCGGGCCGCGAGCCGCCGACGCTGCTCGACACGCCGTCCGCATGGCCCGGCGGGCTCACGTTCGCCGAGCAGGCGATGGCGGTCGATACGCGCACCTATCTGCCGAGCGACATCCTCGCGAAGGTCGATCGCGCGGCGATGGCCGTGAGCCTGGAGACGCGCATGCCGTTCCTCGACCGCCACGTGATCGAATTCGTCTGGCGCCTGCCGCCCGCGCTGCGCATGCCGGACGGCGAGAGCAAGGGCTTGCTGAAGAAGCTGCTGTACCGCTACGTGCCGCGCCCGCTGATCGAGCGGCCGAAGCAGGGCTTCTGCGCGCCGGTGGGCGATTGGCTGCGCGGCGAATTGCGCGACTGGGCGGCGGAACTGCTGCGGCCGGGGCGTTTGCGCGAGGAGGGCTTCTTCGACGCGGCGCGGGTCGAGCGCCTGTGGCGGCAGCATCAGGCGGGCTTGATGAATCGCCAGCATCCGTTGTGGACGGTGCTGATGTTCCAGGCGTGGCTCGACGCGCAGCGCGCGTAGCAGGGAGCGCCTCGGGAAGCGGAGTGGATGGTCGGCAAGGCGCCGCACGCGGTCTCGCGAGACGCGGCCCGGGCGCTGGGATGGCGGGCCGCGAGCGAAGCACGGTCGTCTTCGCCGGATTTGCGTCGGCGCCGGCCCCGCATGCGCGACGATCGGCGCGCCGTCGAGGCGGGCCGGGGCGTCACCCCCGGCCCGCGGACGAACGTACCGGATGCGTCAGGCCCGGCCCGGCCGCATCCGGCGCGCGACGTCAGTTGGTGCTGCTGCTGAGACCCGTGGCGAACCGGAGGCTGTAGCCCAGCGCGCCCACGCCGCCGATCGAATTGCAGGTCGGCGAGGCCGCGCCGGGTCCGCAATCGGCGTCGCGATCGAACGACCAGAAGTGCACGCCGGCCAGCTTGTTCTGGTTCACGAACGCGGACAGCGCATCCGCATCCGAGAGCGTGAACGACTCGCCCGCCGTGTCGTTGCCGCCGATCATCGGCGTGACCTCGATCTGGTTGTACGGCACGCCCCAGTGATCATGCAGGTTCATCGCGGCCTGGATCGCCGATTGGCCCATCTGGCAGGTGCCGCCCGAGACCACGCAGTTGCCCGGCGTGGCCGAACCGTAATCCATCGTCATCAGGTTGATGGTGTAGTTCGTCAGCCCGTAGGTCTTGATCGCCGACATGACCCAGTCGCCGTACACGTTGAAGCTGTCCGGCGCGCTGGCCCCCCACGACGTTGCCTGCGTCGCCGAGCCCGGTGCGGGCGCGAGCGTCGCGAGCGTGAAGCTGAAGCGCAGGTTCGGGTATTGCTTCTGGGCCGCCACGACGCGCTGCACGAGGTCGTTGATGATCTGCTGGGTCTGGCCGCCCTCGATGTCGAAGTCGATGCCGACCAGGTTCTTCGACGCATAGCGATTGATGAAGGTCGAGAAGCCCGCGTCGCTGCCGCACGTGAACATCCCCGCCGCGCCGCCCGTCGAGATCACATAGTTGACGTTCGCCGCGCTGAACTGCGCGAGGTTGGCGGAGGCGAGCGCCGCGCCGCCGACGCCGGCCCAGTTCTCGCTGCCGCACTCGCCGGTCGCGAACGCGAGCGTGAGGGTGCGCACGCCCGACGGCAGCACGGAGAGCACGGGGCTCAGCGTACCGGTCACGTTCGTCGAGATCGCGTTGGTGTTCCAGTTCATCGAGATCGACGTGTCCTTGTACGGGCTGTAAATAAAGCCGGACGCTGTTCCGGTTCCGCTGCCCGGCGGGTTGGTGGGCGGATTCGTGGGCGGGTTGGTCGGCGGATTGCCGGGCGCGGAACCGATCAGTGTCCACAGTGTGGTCATGGTCGGATTCCAGCCGGTTGCGGAGTAGTCGGTCTGGCTGACGGTGGCCTGGTATTGGTTGCCGTTGTAGGTCACGACGGTGCCCGCGGCGTAGTAGGTATCGGGGGCCCAGGCGGCGACGGCGGCTGTCGCCGATTCACTGGTCATGCCGAGTACAAGCGAAATCGCGGTGACGCCCAAGACGGCTTGCAGCATGGTTGCAGCTTTTTTTTTCCAGTTCTTCTTGATATGCACGGTGCGCTCCATGTTGTTGGGTTTCTATGAGTGTGAACGTCTCGACCATTGTCGCGTGCCTCCTTCGCGCACGATCCGCGCGAAACGGCAGCGACCCATCCAATATCGAGGATTCCCGATCGATTCGAAAGCTGGAAGCGTTGTCAGGTCGGTTGCGTCGAGCGAAGCAATGCTCTGGCGCGGAGCAATGTGACGCGTGGCGGCGATGCGTCCGCGCGTGCGTCATATCGGTTGAACGACGAGGCGAAATCGCGCGCATTGTTGATGAACGGAAAATACCAAAGCGCGCGTGTGCGCGAGCCGGCCGTCATGTCGCGGGCATTTGTTCGCACATCGAGGCGTGCGATCGGATGAATGGAGCGGGACGTGATGCGTGGATCACGCTGCGTATGAGAGAGGCACGATGCAGACGACGGAGATCGCGATGCACGCTGTTGTCGGTCGCGCGCATCGTGATTGGATGGGAAGCGTCAAGACGCGTGTGTGCGAGCCGGACTTCATGTCGCGGGCATTTGTTCGCACATCGAGGCGTGCGGTCGGATGAATGGCGCGGGACGTGATGCGTGGACCACGCCGCGCGCGCGAGAGGTATGGCGCAGACGATGGAGATCGCAACGCACGCTGTTGCCGGTCGCACGTTCGGCATGTCGTGAGCGTTCGTCGAAGTTCGTCGTCCTGACGCGTAGGGCGAACGCATCGTAATCGAATGGGAGGCGCATGAAGGCCACATGGTGCGAGCCGGTCGTCATGTCGCGGGCATTTGCTCGCTCATCGAGGCGTGCGATCGGATGAATGGCGCGGGACGTGATGCGTTCACGCTTGCATACGCAAGAGGCGCGAAGCAGACGATGGAAATCGCAACGCACGTTGTTGTCGGTCGCATGTCACGACGTGTCGTGAGCGTTCGTTGAAGTTCGTTGTCCTTGCGCGTCGGGAGAACGCGCCGTAATTGAATGGAAAGCGCGCGAAGACGACGAGGTGCGAACCGGTCATCATGTCGTGGGCATTTGCTCGCGCGTCGAGGCGCGCGATCGGATGAATGGAGCAGGACAGGATGCGTGGATCGCGCTGCGCATGAAAAAGGAACGACGCAGACGATGGAGATCGCAACGCACGCTGTTGCCGATCCGCACGTTTTGCGTGCCTTGAGCGTGGCTCGAAGCCTGTCGCCCCGCATGTCGGGAGAGCGCATCGAGCTTGAAGGGAAAGCGCTCAAGCACGCGTGCGCGAGCCGGCCGTCATTTCACGCGTATTTGCACGCTTATCGAGGCGCGCGATCGGATGAATGGAGCAGGACGCGATACGTGGCTCACGTTGCGCACGCGAGAGGTATGACGCAGACGAAGGAGATCGCATCGCACGCCGTTGCCGGTCGCGCATTCGGCGCGCCGTGAACGTTGATCGGCGTGCGTCGTCCGCGCGTGTTGAGCGAGTGCATCGTGCTGGTCATGTGGGCTGGTCGCGCCGACGCAGCGAGTGCCGACGACCTCCGGAATCCGAAGCCGGCCCCAGTGCGCGCACGGCGTTCGCGCATGCCGGAAGCGTGCGGACTTGATGCAAGGGCACGCGCGACCGTGACGCGCATGGTCATCGCGACTGCTTCAAACGGAATTCGATCAATGCGCAGAAGGCCCGCTGCCGGTCAATGAACGACGCTGCGCCGGGGATGCGAATGCGAGCCGCGCCGCGCGCAACCGGTGACGACGACGCAGGCAGGCATGCGATATACCGGGCGGACTCCCCCCGACCATGCGCCGCACCGATGTCGCATGCGCGGCGGCGTCGATCCGCCGCGCGCGATTCCCGTCAACGCGACGGCTGCCCGTCGGACGGCGTGGCGATCGGGTGCCGCGGCGGGCTGATGCGCAGCGTGCGCGGCGAGGCCGCGGCGCGGGCGCGGGTCGGCCGTGCATGGCGCAGGCCGGCGGCGGGGCGGGTCGCTGCGTGCGGGCGACCCGGGCGGCGCGCGGCGCCGGGCTGACGGGCGGCGGGTCGGCCGTCCGGGCGGGCGATGCCCGCCAGAAGCGCGCGAAACGTCAATGGGCACATGATGTCCCTCCTCGTAGGTTGGCCGAGCGGTGGCCTTGCCGCTCAGTGCCATTCGGCGACCATCTCGTGATGGACGGTCGCGCGCGGCGTGCTGGTTTCGTCGTGATCCTCGGTATGGGTCATCGCCGCGCCGAACAGCACGAGGCGGTAGCCGACCGAGTAGATCGGGATGATGCGCATGTTCTTGTCGTTGTCGAGTTCGAGCTTGGCGCGGATCCGCGAGATGTGCGTGTCGAGCGTGCGTGACGACACGCCCAGCTCGCGCCCCCAGACCGCTTCCTGGATCGCCGCGCGCGGCACGATCTTGTTCATGTTGTCGAGCAGGAATTCAACGACGTCGAATTCGCGCGGCGTCATGCAGATCAACTGGCCGTCGATCTCGATACAGCGGCGCACGAAGTTGATTTTTATGTTGTCGATGTACAGGTATTTGCAATCCATGATGGTCCTCGCGACACGTAGATTGATTTGCGATTGGTACGAGGAACTCTGTGCAATTGTTGGGCCAGCTCGCGGGGAGTAGAGGGAATGTCCGAATCGGCAGGCCAGGGCCCTTGAATTGAAAGGCTTTGGAATAGGTGGGGAGGGATGTAAAGGGACGGCGCCGTAATAATTCGAAACGAATTGAAGGTGTGTTACGTAGCATGAACGGCGGCGTTACGTCGACGTAACGGGGGGACGTAACGTGCGCGCAGCACGCGGCGCCACGCACGCCGGGCAGGGCTGCCCGGCGTGCGTGGCGCGGGCGGATCAGGCCCGCTTGAGGTCGGCCGCGGAGAACGGCAGCGCGTGGATGCGCCGGCCGGTGGCGGCGAACACCGCGTTCGCGACGGCCGGGCCGATCGGCGCGACGCCGGGTTCGCCGACGCCCGTGGGCGCTTCGCCGGACGGCACGATATGCACCTCGACGCGCGGCATCTCGTTGAAGCGCAGCACCTGGTAGCCGTCGAAGTTGTTCTGCTCGACCTTGCCGTCCTTCAGCGTGATCGCGCCGTGCAGCGCCGCGCCGAGGCCGAAACCGATCCCACCCTCCATCTGCGCGGCGATGATGTCGGGATTGATCGCCGTGCCGCAGTCGACCGCGCACACCACGCGTTCGACTTTCACATTGCCTTCGGCGTCGACCGACACCTCGGCGACCTGCGCGACGAAGCTGTTGAATGCCTCGGCGACCGCGATGCCGCGCCCCCGCCCGGCCGGGAGCGGGTGGGCCGGGTCCCAGCCGGCCTCGCGCGCGGCGAGATCGAGCACCGCCCGCATGCGCGGTTCCTGCGCGAGCAGGTCGCGGCGGAACGCGTAGGGATCCTTGGCCGCGGCGTGAGCGGCTTCGTCGATGAAGGCCTCGACCGCGAACGCGGTGTGCGAGCTGCCGACCACGCGCCACCACAGCACGGGCACCGGGCTGCGGGTCGTCGTCAGCTCGACCGACAGGTTCGGAATCGCGTAGCGCAGGTTCGCCGCGCCCTCGACCGAGGTCGGATCGACGCCGTCCTTGATCCGCCCCGCGAACGGCGTGCCCGCCATGATCGACTGGCCGACGATGCGGTGCCGCCATGCGCTCAGCTTGCCGTCGGCCGTCAGCCCCGCCTCGATCCGATGGACGTACATCGGCCGGTACAGGCCGCCGTGCAGGTCGTCCTCGCGGGTCCATTGCAGCTTGACGGGCGTGCCGTCCGCGCCGAGCGCCTTCGCGATCGACACCGCCTCGACGATGTAGTCGGACCACGCGTTCGCGCGCCGGCCGAAGCTGCCGCCCGCGTACAGCGTGTGGATCTGCACCTGCTCCGGCTTGAGCCCGGCGACGCGCGCGGCGTTCGCCTGGTCGATGGTCTGGAACTGGTCGCCGGCCCAGATCTCGCAGTGTTCCGCGCTGAGCTTGACGACGGCGTCGAGCGGCTCCATCGGCGCGTGCGCGAGATACGGGAACGTGTAGGTCGCCGAGATCCGCCGCGCGGCGCCCGCCAGCGCCTGCGCCGAGTCGCCCTCGCGACGCGCGGACGCGCCGGGCTGCGCGGCGAGCCGGCGATACTCGGCGGCGATCGCGTCCGAGCTGCGCGTTTCCGCCTGCGTCTCGTCCCATTCGACCTTGAGCGCGTCGCGGCCCTGCTTGGCGGCCCAGAAGCCCGTCGCCACCACCGCGACGCCGCGCGGCACCTGGACCACGGCGACGACGCCCGGCACCGCGCGGGCGGCGGCCGGGTCGAACGACTTCACGGTCGCGCCGAAGCGCGGCGGCCGCTGCAGCAGCGCGACGCGCATGCCGGGGAAGGTGACGTCGAGCGTGAACTGCGCGGTGCCGTCGGTTTTCGCGGGGACGTCGACGCGCGGCGGGCGTCGGCCGATCAGCCGGAACGCGTCGGGCGACTTCAGCGTCACGTGCGCGGGCACGGGCAGCCGCGCGGCCGCCGTCGCGAGCGAACCGTAGGTGGCCTCGCGCTGGTGGACGGCGTCGATCACGCGGCCGTCGCGGGTGCTCAGCGTGGTCGGATCGACGCCCCATTGCGCGGCCGCGGCGGCCACCAGCATCGCGCGGGCCTTGGCGCCGGCCTCGCGCAGCTGGGTCCAGGAGTTGGCCATCGATGAACTGCCGCCGGTGCCCTGGACCGTGCCGAACTGCAGGTTGGCGTAGCGGCTCGCATCGGCGGGCGCGCTTTCGACGCCCACGTCGCGCCAGTCCGCGTCCAGTTCCTCCGCGACGATCGTCGCGAGGCCGGTATAGGCGCCCTGGCCCATTTCCACGTGCTTGGCGATGACGGTGACGCGGTTGTCGGGCGTCACGCGCAGGAAGGCGTTCGGCGCGAACGCGGCGGCGGGCGCGTCCGCCGCGAGCGCGCGGCGGATCCCGACGGGCCAGTTGAATCCGATCGTGAGGCCGACCGCAGCGCTGGCGCCCGCGGCTTTCAGGAAGGTGCGGCGCGAAGGAGTGAGTTGACTGGACATGGCTCAGGCCCTCAGCGTGGCGGCGGCGTCGTGGATCGCGGCGCGGATCCGCGCGTAGGTCGCGCAGCGGCACAGATTGCCGTTCATCGCGGCATCGATGTCGGCGTCGGACGGCGCGGGATTCTGTTCGAGCAGCGCGGTGGCCGACATGATCTGGCCGGACTGGCAGTAGCCGCACTGCGGCACCTGCAGCTTGACCCAGGCGGCCTGGACGGCTTGCGCGGGGCGGCTCTTCAAGCCTTCGATGGTGGTGATGCGCTTGCCGGCGATCGCGGCGAGCGGCAGCACGCACGAGCGGGTCGCCTGGCCCTCCAGGTGCACCGTGCAGGCGCCGCACTGCGCGGCGCCGCAACCGAACTTGGTGCCGTGCAGGCCGGCCTGCTCGCGGATCGCCCAGAGCAGCGGCATGGTGGGATCGGCATCGAGCGTGACGGACGTGCCGTTCAGGACAAACGTGGTGGCCATGGGTTCTCCAGGGGGACGAGGGCCGGTCGGACGCCGGCCGCTACGCGGCAGTGTGCGCGGCCGGCGTCGCGCGCGCGTACACAATCCTGCAAAAATATTGAACAATCCTGCAAATCACGGCGGCCGGCTTCGGCGCGGCGGCCGCGCTTCGGTATGCTCGGATCCGCTGATGCGGGGGGACTGCGATGGAACAAGCACTGTCGGTTATTGACATGATGGGGCGGCGCGAGGCGGCGCGCCGCGAACTGGCCGCGCTGATCGGCCGTTTCCTGCCGGTCGACGGCCGCTACCAGAGCGCGATTCCGGCGCTGTCGTTCTACCGCTGCTCGGCGCCCGTCGATCTCGGCTGCAGCGTGTCGCGCGCGGCCTTCGTGTTCGCCGCGCAGGGCGCGAAGGAGGTGACGGTGGCGGGGCAGGCGTACCGCTACGACCATCTGCGCTCGCTCGTCACCTCGGTCGACCTGCCGATGCTGTCGCGGGTCGTCGAGGCCTCGCCGGACGCGCCCTATCTGTGCCTGAAGCTGGCGCTCGATCCGCGCCGCATCGTCGAGCTGGCCGCCGAGCTGAGGCAGCCGGACCCGGACCTGGTGCCGGCGGGCGAAGGCATCTCGACGGGGGCGCTGTCGATGCCGCTGTTCGACGCCGCGCTGCGGCTCGTGCGCTTGCTCGATACTCCGCGCGACATACCCATTCTTGCACCGCTGATCGAAAAGGAGCTGCTCTACCGGCTGATGACGAGCGAGCAGGGCGAGCGGCTGCGCCACCTCGCGGTGGCGGGCAGCCAGTCGTACCGGATCGCGCGCGCGATCGAGTGGATCCGCGACCATTACGCCGAGCCGCTGCGCGTCGAGGCGCTCGCGCACACGGTCAACATGAGCGTGTCGTCGCTGCACCATCATTTCAAGAACTTCACGACGCTGAGCCCCTTGCAGTACCAGAAGCAGCTGCGTCTGCACGAGGCGCGCCGGCGCCTGCTCCAGCAAAGCGGGGATGTCGGCTCGATCGCGCTGCAGGTCGGCTACGACAGTCCCTCGCAGTTCAGCCGCGAGTACAGCCGGCTGTTCGGCGCGCCGCCGCTGCGCGACGTCGTGCAACTGCGGCGCCGCGAAGCGGTGATGGGCGAGTGAGCGCATGACGAACGCACCGGAGCGGGTCGAACTGCGCACCGAGCGGCTCGTGCTGCGCCGGGCGCGGGACGACGACGCCTTGCCCTTGTTTCTCGATTACACGGGCGATCCCGAATGCGCGCGCTTCCTGCGGCGCAAGCCGCACGCGCGGGTCGGGCAGACGGGCGCGATGCTGGCCGGCTGGTTCGACGCCGCGTGGCGCAATCCGGACGGGCCGTTCGGCTGGGTCGTCGCGCGCCGCGACGACGACGGCCCGATCGGCGTGTTCATCGCGATGCCGGACGGGGCGCAGGCGGAGATCCACTATGGCCTCGCCCGCGCGTACTGGGGGCGGGGGCTCGCGACCGAGGCGGGGCGGGCGGTGGTGGGCGCGCTGTGGCGCCGCGCCGCGCTCGAACGCCTGTGGACCTTCTGCGACGTCGACAACCTCGGGTCGAGGCGCGTGCTCGAACGTCTCGGCTTCGTGCACGAGGGCGTGCGCCGGGGCTGGGTGACCCTGCCCGCCTACGGCGACGCGCCGCGCGATTGCGATGTGTTCGGGCGTTCGCGCCAGGCGGGCGAGGCGGCCTGACGCGAACGCGGCGGGCGGGACCGCCTCAATAGGCGAAGCGTCGGCCCGGGGTCGTCCAGATCTGGTTGGCGGCGTTGCATGGCTGCAGGCTCAGGTCGCCGTTCGCCGCGTGCGTCAGGCAGCGGCCGTTCTGATTCGACACCAACTGCGCGTTGCCATTCGCGCCGGCCGGCCGCACCACCTGCCATTGCTGCGCGCGTGCGCCGCTCACGCAGGTTTCGAGCACGATCTGGCCGCCGATCCGGGCCTGCGGCGCGGTCAGGCAATAGGTGTGCTTGGTCTGGACCGTACCGTCGCCCGCCCGCACCCACAGCGCGCGACTGAACGCGCCGCCGCCGGCGCGTTCAGTCGGGGCGAGCGTCGGGCAGGCCTCGGCGCGGACCGGATTCGGGCCGGCCGCGGTGCCGCCGACCAAGCCGTTGCGTGCGGCGAGACAGGCGCCGTTGGCCTTGAGCAGGCCCTCGGCGCTTTGCTGCGGCCCGCCGATCAGCGTCGCCTCCGCGCCCTGGGTCGCGACGAACGCGAGGAAGCCGCGATCGAACTGACCTACAACTGGGACAAGCACGCCTACGCGCGCGGCGATGCCTGCGGCGATGTGGCGATTGAAGTCGACGATGCGGCCGCGACGTGTCTCGACGCGAAGCGTCTTGGCCACCGCGTCGTCCGCGAGGCGGGGCCGATGCAACATGGCCGCACGGTGATCGCGTTTCTCGAGGACCCGGATGGTTATCGGATCGAACTCATCCAGAAGGGCACGCCGTTCGATAGAGCCGACGCCTCTGTCGAACGGCGCGGGCAGGGGCCTTGCGTGGCCTGTCCCGCCTCGCCGGAGATTCAACGGGTGGCTCCCGCCGTTCAGCCGCGCGCCCTCGCGCGGACCCGCTCAGTATTCCGGCTTCTCGCCGGCCGCCGGCACGGAGGTGGGCGTGCCGGGCGTGCCCGCGTAGGTCAGCCGCAGGACCGTCGGCTCGTCGCCCGATTCGCCGCGATGCTCGGCGTCGATCGACTCCGCGAACGCGTCGCCCTGGTGAAACACGCGCGTCGCGCCGCTCGCCCGGTCATGCAAGGTCAGTGTCCCGGACAGTACGTAACCTGCATTGATCACCGGATGCGTATGCCACGGCAACGCGGCATGCGGGGCGATCGTCAGACGGATCATCGTGATTTCGGGCCGGCCGGTCGGATAGTGCGGGCAGGTCAGGCCGTTCCAGGATTGCTGCGCCTGCAACAGGACTTCCCGCTTGCCGGTGGCAACGGCCGCGCCCGTTACGGCATGGGCGGACAGCGCCGCGGCCGCGCTCAACAGCCACGCACCTTCGATGATCTTCCTGAATATGCTCGTCAGGTCGGTTCACTCCCTGTGACAATGGATCCCGCGCCGGGATCGGCGGATCGCGCGGCCGGTCCTGGTCCGGCCCCGATGTACCGCAACAATCGCGACACCCACGAGCATAGAGAGACGCACGTCGCCTTAACAGCAACTTAATCAGACGATCATGCTGGCGAATTGTGATGCCGCGCGCGATGCACGGTGCCCGTCGGCGAACGATACTCGAATGGAGGCCCCACGTCGGCGTGTGTCGGGGACCGTCGGGCGCACAGGGACTTTCGCGCGAGGCGGTGCGATCGTGGACGAGAAGGAAGTCGCGGGAAACCGCGCACGCATGAAATGTTGCCACGTGCGGCCAGCCGCGGTGGCGTCATGCGATGGTTCATCGGGGAAGAACCCGCGCGGGCGGGAGCGTCGGCTTTGGATGGGCGAGTATCCCGCGACTGCCGCTCGGAACCGGTTCTATCGCGCCGTTTGCGTTTCGCGCGATGTATGGCGCGGGATCGAATGCGCGCCGCGTGGACGGCGCGCGGTGTTTCAGCGCACGACGGTGAAGCCGCGCGTTTCCGGCTGCACGGTGCCGGTTTCGACGGCTTGCAGCCGCCAGTCGCCATCGGCCTGCTGGCGAGCGAGGACGGCCTTGCCGCGCCCCTGCCACGCCACCGCCGCGATGTCGTCGAATGACAGGCCTTGCAGGCGGCAGACCGCTTCGCCGCTGTCCGCCGAGCACAGCGCGATCGCGCCCTCGACGTCCTTGACCTTGCCCCAGGTCGGGAGATCGATGCCCTGGTGGGCCTCCCTGGACCACAGTTGTTCTTCCGTATCCAGCCACAACACCGCGAACGATTGTTTCATCGCCTGATCGCGTCGATCGATCTTGATGGTGAGGCGCATTGCGTAGTCTCCTGTAGGAAAGACGTCATGGTGCCGATCCATTCAGTCTAGAAAGCTTCGGGCGGAACGCAAGATGCGCTGCGCAATAACGTCATGCGCATTTCGTCGCATATGCATATGAGCAACGCTTGGTTCGCCGGTCCCGCCGCGCTCGCTAGGATCGCGCTCTGCTTTCCGTCGCGAGGCTCGCCGATGTCGTCCGTCGTGTTTTCCGTCCGTGGGGTCGCGAAGCGTTTCGGGGCGACGGTCGCGCTCGCGCGCGTCGATTTGTCGCTGTGCGCGGGCGAGGCCGTCGCGCTGATGGGCGCGAACGGCGCAGGCAAGTCGACCTTCGTCAAGATCGCGAGCGGCGTGCTGGCCGCCGACGCGGGCGCGCTCGTCTTGCGCGGTGCACACTATGCGCCCGCTTCGCCGCGGCACGCGCAGCGCGCGGGCGTCGCCACCGTGCATCAATCGATCGCGGACACGGTCGTGCCGACGCTGTCGGTCGCCGACAATCTGCTGCTCGACAGCCTGTGCACGTCGCCGGCGGGCGGGTTCGTCACGCCCGCGGCGCGCCTGCGCGCCGCCGCGCCGCTCGCGCAGCGGGTCGGGCTCGCGGTGGATCTGCGCGCGCCGCTCGGGTCGCTGCCGCTGGCGGCGCAGCAGCGCGTGGTGATTGCGCGCGCGCTGGCGCATCAGCCGGCGCTGCTGATCCTCGACGAACCCACGGCGAGCCTGTCCGCGTCCGAGGCGGAGCGCCTGTTCGTCCTGGTCGACCGCCTGCGCGCCGATGGCGTCGCGATCCTGCTCGTGTCGCATCGCACACACGATGTGCGGCGCATCGCGGATCGCGTCGCGATCCTGCGCGACGGCCGGATCGTTTCGACCCCGTCGCCGCCGTTCGATTTCGATGCAGCCATCGATACGATGATCGGTCGTACGCTGCCGCGCGCGGCGAAACCCGGGCGCGACGATGAATCCGATCCGCGCGATGAGCGCGCGGCGCCCGGCGACGGTTTCCACGCGAGCGGGCTGCGCGTGTATCCGCACAGCGCGCCGTTCGATCTCGCGGTGCGGCGCGGCGAGATCGTCGCGCTCGTGGGGCCGGTGGGCGGGGGCAAGTCGCGGCTCGCGCACGCGATCTTCGGCGCGGGGCGGCTCGTCGAGGGCGACATGCGGCTCGACGGCGCGCCGTGGCGTCCGCGCTCGCCCGCCGACGCGATTCGCGGCGGCGTGTTCCTTGCCGGCGAGGATCGCTGGCGCGCGTCGCTGTTTCCGGACGGCACGCCGTGCGCGACGCTCGCGGGCACCTTGAGCCTGCCGTTCCTCGCGCGCTGGTTTCCGGCCGGACTCGTGCGCCGGTCCCGCGAACGCGCCGCCGCCCGCGCGGCGATCGCGCGTTTCGGGATTCGCTGCACGGGCCCCGACGATCGGCTCGGCACGCTGTCGGGCGGCAACCAGCAAAAGGCGGTGATCGCGCGCTGGCATCTGGAACCCGCGCGGTTGCTGCTGCTCGACGAACCGTTCCAGGGTATCGACATGGGCGCGCGCGCCGACCTGATCGCCTTGCTGCGCCGCGAAGCCGCCGCGCGCGCGACGCTCGTGTTCATGAGCGACCTGGAAGAGGCGCATGCGCTCGCCGATCGCGTCGTGCGCTTCGATCGCGGGACGCGCGAAAGCGTGGAGTCGTAACCCGGCGATCGGCATGTTTCGCGGGCGCTTCAGCCGATGGCTCGCCGGGGGGGCGAATTCAATCGGACGGTCGGGAAGGGCGCCGACCGTCGGCGACGCGGTCCGCGCCGGCCGCCGCGCATGAGCACGCCGATGATGCGCGATCCGTTCGCCTTCGCGGCCCCCGACGTCGGCTGTGTTCCGCTCATGTGCGTGCGGGCCGATACGCAGGAAGCCGGCTTCCTGCGGTGTGAGGCGGAGGTAGGCGCACGGCCGGCGCAGCGCTGACCGGTTGTGGTGATTCACAACCGGCTGCACGAAACCGATGGCGAGCCGGCTGCTGCGACATCAGGTGGTCCTGCTGCCGGATACGGATTCCGTGGCCTCCGACGCGACATCGAGATCATGCTCGACACGTGCGAGGGCGCCTGAATCGTGGCGTTCGCGCGTTTCCGCGCAAGATCGGGATGTGGGGGGCTGTAGTCGGTGCGTGCCGGACGCCAAGGGCATGAGCAGTTCCGGCCCGTCGCTATCGCTGAACGATGCCCCTGTCAGCGGGGGAACTTCCAGGCGCCTCGCCGCATGCCTGCCGGTATGGCAGGCATGCGGCACAGGTTCAGTTACTCGACCCACCAGTGAGCGTTGGGATTCTTTTCAAAAGTGTGGCAATCCATGTATCCACGGTCGACAACTTCGTTTTTCAGGTTGAAGGCGACATAGAAATTTTGCGTTTTGGTCGAGGAGTTTGATTGACCGCCGGCTTCTCTTGGGCTCAGGAGATAATCGTAGCAAATCAGCGAATTATTTCTTATTTTGCTGACGCGAAGCGGCTTCTGCGCCGCCAAAACATCCCTCGTGGTCGGCACCGGGCCGCCACGTACCTGGACGGACGCCTTCTCGACAGGCTGACCTCCGAATACACGCATCGTCGAGATGCGATCGGATATGCCGAAGCATCCCGCCAGGGATGCCGCCAAAAGTATCGACAGAATTCGCTTCATTGACATTCAATAAGTTTGAGTTGCACGAATGTTATTGAATAATTTCAATGTGTTTGTTTTGATTTGTGTGCGTTTCGTGTTGTTGATCGTTTTATTTTCAGATCATCGATCAATGACAATTGTTCAGAATTTCGATTGGAACGATGTGTTCATGCCGGTCGATGAGGTGCAAGGCGCGGCGTTTCGAGAGTGGACGGCATTCTGGATTCCACAGTCCCGCTGCCCAAGGTCGACGCGTCCCCGGGAAAGCAAGCCGCTTCTCCGGGGCTTTATGAACGGACTGCTTACGTTTCGCTGTACGTCACCGCCGATACCGTCAGGCTTTCGTCAAGCATTGAGATTTTCCGCGCCTCGGAGACTGTGGCGACCATTAAGCATCGTTAAAACAGGCGTTGCGAGGTACACGCATCGCGCGGCCCGTGCGTTAACGAGACAGCAGCTGGATGGCAGGCTGCCCAACCTTCACGGAGAATTGTCATGATTCGCATCGCAAGAACGCTGGCCGCGACGATCGTCGCGCTTGTCGTGCTCACGCCGGCGCTCGCCGAAGCCCATTCGCACCGCGAGTGTCATGTCGACCATCATCACCATCGCAGCTGCCACTGGGTGAAATAAGGTCGTCACGCATGCGGGGACGGCAGCGTATCGATCGAATCGGCGCGATGTCGCGGCAAGAAGTCAGCCTGCGCCTGCTCGCGGTCGCGACCTGATCGACGGCTTGCCCCGCAACCGGGCCGCCCGTGCTTGGGCGCCGCCTCGTCGTTGAGGCATGCGGACCGCGCGGAAGCTTCGCGCGCGGTCCGCTGATTTTTCGTTTGGCGATCTGCCGCGCGATTCGCCGCACGAATCTCTCCGCCGTGCCCGCTCGCGTCCCGGACGTGACCGGGATGCGCCGTCGTTGCATCCCGCGCATCGACGCGGCGGATCATCAACTGCTGATCTGCAGACATTCGTCGACCGCGGCGACTTTCCCCCTCCCCATCGACAGCGGCACGCTGCCATGCCGCAGCGGATGCACCAGCGCGTCGGTCGGTCGCCACGCATGGCGGCGCAGCAGCTCCGCATAGCCGCCGCGGATCACGAATCCCCCGCATTTCACGGCATACGCATCGCGCCGCATCCGGTACGCCGCCGGCAGGTGGAACCACGGCAGGCGGGGCAGGTCGTGGTGCACGAGGTGGTAGTTGTTGTTCAGGAACAGCAGGCGCATCACGAAGCCGGCTTCGTTGATGGCGATGCGCGCTTTCGAATGCGGGGCGGCGCGGTGCTCGTACAGCGAACGGATCGCCGCGAGCGACAGCGCGGGCCACGTCACGGCCAGCAGGTAGTACCACCAGGGGATGCCGATCAGACGATGCACGCCCGCGAGCAGCGCGCTCACGCAGGCGGCATGCGCGAGCCACATCGGCACGGCGCGCAGATCGCCGCGCGCGATACGGCGGGCGGCCGCCGCGAGCATCGTGACGACGTCGAGCGGCGGCCCGACGACGAGCCGACCGACGAAGGTCTTGCGCGCGAGCCACAGCCGACGCTGCCAGCCCGGCAACGTCGCCCAGCGTTCGTGCGACAGGTAATTGCTTTCCGGATCGACGCCGGGCCGGGTCAGATCCTCGTCGCGATGGTGTTCGAGGTGCGAGTCGCGATACAGCGCGTACGGATACCAGATCGCGAGCGGCGGATAGCCGAGCAACTGGTTGAACCATGCGAAGCGGGTCGGGTGGCCATGCATCAGCTCGTGCTGCAACGACATGTGCCAGGCGCCCAGCACGATCAGCGGCGGCGTGGCGGCCGCGAGCGGCAGGCGGTGGGCGCGCACCAGCAGCAGGATGCCGATCCAGCCGCCGTAGATGACGGCGATCAGCAGCCAGGTGGGCCACTCGGTGCGCGCGGCGAGACGGGTGTCGAGCGCGCGGATCGCGTGCAGGTGATCGACGTCGAAGTATTCGGCCATGGTGCGAAGCGGGGCAGCCGGTCGCCATGCGCCGGCTGGAGGTGGGCGGGGATGTCGAGGAAGGCGATGTGCGGATGGGCCGCTAGCCGGGCGCGTCGGGTGTCGCGTCCGAGCAGGCGGGATCCGGCCTGCTCGGCGCGGTATCGATGGTCGTGCGCGGGCGGGAGAGCGAAGCGCCGCCGCGCGGATGGGCCGTCGGATCGCCTGCGCTTCGACGCGCATCGGGCCGGCGATCGAGGCGCGCGCCCCATGAATCGCACCCGGTCGAGCGCGGCGGCCAGACGGTGATCCAGCAGGGCGCGAGCGCCGTCGCCAGGGCCAGGGCCGCGGGCGACGCACAATCGGTCGGGCGAAGCGATCCGAGGGGGTTCATGGGCGACGGGTGTTCCAGTCCGATACATTGCAGTGCAGACGATCGCGACGGCTGGCGCGACGCGTCTGTTGGAACGGAAAATCTATCGAACCCTTCCCGGGCCGGCAAACAATCGATTCGCATTTGCTTATCTGCCCCGCGCGGCTTTTCGCCGGGGGCGGGAAACCAATGCTGAAATCATTGGTTGGCGCGCGCCTGCGCCGCGCCTATAGTCGGGCCTTCATCCGCGGTAGCGGATCGTCTCGTCTGCTTATTCCGATACGTCAATGAAAGGATCGCTGTTCGCCCCGACGAACGCCGCGCCGGACGCGGCTCATCCGCGAGACGCCGCCGGCGGCGCGGTGCGGTGCGGTGGCGCGCGGTCGACGGCTCGCGCGCCGCGCGCCGACCGCATACCCGGTTCCGCCGCGCGCCGGCGCACAGGCGCATGAGCCGCTGGGTCGCCGCGCTGCCGATGTACAACGTGAGCGCGCCGCTTGCCGCGCTGTGGCGCGCGTTGCTGGCCGATGCGCTCGACGCGTTCGCCCGCGCGGGCGGTCCCGCCGACGTTACCGTCCCGGACGAGCCCTTCGACGACCTGCGCTCGCTCTGGCGCCGTCCCGACCTGCTGCTGTCGCAAACCTGCGGCTATCCCTATCGAATGCTGGGGTTGGCCGACCACGTGCAGCCGATCGCGACGCCCATCTTCGCCGTCGACGGCTGCGTCGACGCGACCTATTCGAGCGTGCTCGTCGTCTCGGCGGCCGCGCATGAGGCGGGTGCGACCACGCTCGCCGCGTGCCGCGGCCTTCGCGCCGCATATAACGAAGACACCTCGCACAGCGGGATGAACGCCTTCCGGCACGCGGTCGCGCCGCACGCGCGCGGGGGCCGCTTCTTCGCGTCGGCGACGGCGCTGGGCTCGCATCTGAACGTGCTGCGCGCGCTGAGCGCGGGGCAGGCCGATTGCGCGTCGATCGACTGCGTGACCTGGGCCTATGCGCGCGATGCCGGGCTCGACGCGTTGCGCGACGTGCGCGTGATCGGCGCGACGGCGCGTGCGCCGGGCTTGCCGTTCGTCGCCTCGCGCGCGCTCGACGCGGCGTGGGCCGACGCCCTGCGCCGGGCGCTCGACGGCGCGCTGGCCGCCGATCCCGAGCGCGCCCGCGCGCTGAGGCTGCGCGGCTTCGACGCGCTCGGATGGAACGACTACGCGCCGATCGAACGCTTCGAACGCGAAGCGGCGGCGCAAGGTTATCCCGTGCTGGGTTGACGGGCGTGCGCCGGTTCTTGTCCGCTCGCGGCGCCACGCGCGCGTGACGGCCGCGTACGCGATTCGTACCGCACCATCCTGTCCACCGCTTGATTCCCGGGCCGCCGCTCGCATGAAACGTTCAGCTGCTTCCGCCGCCGCGCCCGATGCGCCGCCCCTCGACGTCCGGCCCGGCCTGCGCGCCCGGGCCGAGCGGCTCGGCATCGTGCTCGTGCTCGCCGCGCTGATCGTCGGCTTCGCGCTGCGCGAGCCCGCGTTCCTGCAGGTGGACAACCTGTTCAGCATCCTGCAGGCGGTATCGATCGTCGCGCTGCTCGGCATCGGCGTGACCATCACGCTCGCCGTCGGCGGTTTCGACCTGTCGGTCGGCAGCGTGGCCGCCTGCGCGCAGATGGCGGCGAGCTACGTGCTGGTGGTCTGGCACGGCAGCGCGGCGCTGGCGGTGGCCGCCTGCCTCGTGCTCGGCGTGGCCGCGGGCCTCTTCAACGGCGTCCTGATCGCGCGGCTGCGGGTGCCGGACCCGCTCGCGACGCTCGGCACGCTGTTCCTGCTGGCCGGCCTGCAATTGATTCCGACGGGCGGGCGCTCGCTGTCGACCGGCGCGGTGCTGCCCGACGGCACGGAGGCGACCGGCGTGTTCCCGGACGCCTTCCTCGCGCTTGGCCGCCTGCGGCTGTTCGACCTCGTGCCGCTGCCGGTGCTCGCGCTCGCCGCCGTGACGGTGGTCGCCTGCGTCGCGACGGAGGCGACCCGTTTCGGCCGCGTGCTGTATGCGATCGGCGGCAACGAGACGGCCGCGCGTCTCGCGGGCGCGCCGACCACGCGTTACCGGCTGATCGCGTACGCGGCCTCGGGCGCGCTCGCGGCGTTCGGCGGCGTGCTGATCGCCGCACGCGTCGGGCGCGGCGACGCGAGCGCGGGCCATGCGCTGCTGCTCGATGCCGTCGCGGCGTCGCTGATCGGCTATGCGGCCTGGGGCGCGAAGCGGCCGAACGTCGCGGGCACGGTGCTCGGCGCGGTCTTCGTCGGCGTGCTGCTGAACGGGCTGACGATGCTGAATGCGCCGTACTACATGCAGGATTTCATCAAGGGCCTGCTGCTCGTGTGCGCGCTCGCGTTCACGTTCGGCATCGGCGCGCGCCCGACGCGCTGACGGCGGGGCGCCGACGCGCAATTTCCAGGCGGGAATAAGGTTCGCACAATCCATCGGTTTGGCCTGCCGCGCGCGGTTGATAGATTGATCCTTTGTGCCAGCCACGGGAGAAAGGGATGCCTGCAACGCTCGAAGCGGCGCGCGCGCCGCATGCAGTGACGGAGGACGCGCGCGTGATCGGCAGCGACGCCGAGGCGCTCGCGGTCGCGCGCGACCTCGCCGCGCGCCTCGCGGCGGGCGCGATCGAGCGCGACCGCGAGCGCCGCCTGCCATACGTGGAAATCGACTGGTTCTCGCAAGCGGGGCTGTGGGGCATCACGGTGCCGAAGGCTCATGGCGGCGCGGGCGCATCGTACGCGACCCTCGTCGAGGTCGTGAAGATCATTTCGGCGGCCGACCCCTCGCTCGGGCAGCTGCCGCAGAATCACTTCGGCCTGGTCGACGTGATCGCGCTGACGGGCAGCGCGGCGCAGCAGCGCTTTTTCTTCGGCGAGATCCTGAAGGGCAAGCGTTTCGGCAACGGCTTCTCGGAGAAGGGCACCCGCAACGTGCTCGACCTGAAGACGACGGTGACGCGCGACGGCGACGATTACCGGGTCGACGGCGCGAAGTTCTACTCGACGGGCGCGCTGTTCGCGCACTACGTGCCGGTGCTCGGGCTCGATGCGGATCGCAAGGGCTGGCTCGCCTATATTCCGGCCGGCACGCCGGGCTTGAGCGTGATCGACGACTGGTCGGGCTTCGGCCAGCGCACCACGGCGAGCGGCACGGTGCGGCTCGACGCGGTGCGCGTGCCGGCGTCGCACGTGTTTCCCGCGCATCGCGTGTCGGACCTGCCGACCTTGAACGGGCCGATCTCGCAGATCATCCAGGCCGCCATCGACGCGGGCATCGCGCACGCCGCGCTGGACGATACGCTGCGCTTCGTGCGCGAGCGGTCGCGGCCGTGGATCGACAGCGGGGTCGAGCGCGCGAGCGACGATCCGCTCACGATCCGCGAGACCGGGCGCCTGTTCATCCAGCTGCACGCGGCCGACGCCCTGCTCGAACGCGCGGCGCGCACGCTCGATGCGATCGCCGCGCAGCCGGCGATCGACGAGGACGACGTCGCGCGCGCGTCGGTGGCGGTCGGCGAGGCGAAGGTGTTGACGACCGAGATCGCGCTGCTCGCGAGCGAGAAGCTGCTCGAACTGGCCGGCACCCAGGCGACGCTCGCGGAGCACGGCCTCGACCGGCACTGGCGCAACGCGCGCACGCATACGCTGCACGACCCGGTGCGCTGGAAGTATCACCTGGTCGGCAACTACTACCTGAACGGCGTGAAGCCCGCGCGTCACCCCTGGAACTGAATCGATGAATGCTTTTGTCCATGCGCCCGCCGCGGCGGGCGCGCACCGCATCGCATCGGATCAGGAGGCCCTCGACGCGGCGCGCGCCTTCGCCGATTCGATCGCGGACGGCGCGGCGGAGCGCGACCGGACGCGCCGCCTGCCGCACGACGAGCTGGACGCCTATTCCGCGACCGGCCTGTGGGGTATCGCGGTGCCGCGCGCATTCGGCGGCGCGGGCGTGTCGGCGGCCACGCTCGCGGAAGTGACGGCGCGCGTGTCGGCCGCCGATCCCGCGATTGGCCAGATTCCGCAGAATCATTTCTACATGCTCGAAGTGCTGCGCGTGAACGGCACGCCCGAGCAGCAGCGCTTCTATTTCGAACGCGCGCTGGCCGGCGAGCGTTTCGGCAACGCGCTGTCCGAGCGCGGCACGAAGACCGTGCGCGACTACCGCACGACGATCACGCCGGACGGTGAGGGCTTCCGCCTGAATGGGCAGAAGTTCTATTCGACGGGCGCGCTGTTCGCGCACTGGATTCCGGTGGTCGCGAAGGACGCGCACGATGCGCTGCATGTCGCGTTCGCCTCGGCGCGCGCCCCCGGGCTCACGGTCGAGGACGACTGGAGCGGCTTCGGCCAGCGCACCACGGGCAGCGGCACCACGCGGATCGACAACGTCTACGTGGATGCCTCGGCGGTCGTGCCGTACAGCGCGGCCTTCGATCAGAAGCCGACGCCCGTCGGTCCGCTCGGCCAGCTGCTGCACGCGGCCGTCGATCTCGGCATCGCGCGCGCGGCGTTCGCCGATGCGCGGCGCTTCGTGCGCGAGCGCTCGCGGCCGTGGATCGACAGCGGCGTCGAGCGCGCGAGCGACGACCCGCTCACGCTTGAGCTGTTCGGCAAGCTCGCGCTGGATCTCGACGCGGCGGATGCGCTCACGGAGCGCGCGGGCCGGCGGGTCGACGCGGCGATCGCCGACGCGACCGCGGACACGGTCGCGGCCGCGTCGATCGCAGTCGCCAAGGCGCGCGCGGCGACCACCGGGATCGCGCTGCAGGCGTCGTCGCGGCTGCTCGAACTCGCGGGCACGCAGGCCGTGCTCGCGGAGCACGCGCTCGACCGCCACTGGCGCAACGCGCGCACGCACACGCTGCACGATCCGGTGCGCTGGAAGTACGTCGCGATCGCCAACTACTACCTGAACGACGCCTTGCCGCCGCGTCACGGCGCGCTGTAGGCGCAGCGCGGCCGCCGCCGGGAGAACCCAGAAGATGACCCGTCCGATCCGTTTCAACGCCTTCGACATGAACTGCGTCGGGCACCAGTCGCCCGGCCTGTGGGTGCATCCGCGCGACCAGTCATGGCGCTACCGGCAGCTCGGCTATTGGACCGAGCTCGCGCAGCTGCTCGAGCGCGGCAGGTTCGACGGCCTGTTCATCGCCGACGTGCTCGGTATCTACGACGTCTACCAGGGCAGGGGCGAAGCGGCGCTCCGGCAGGGCGCGCAGGTGCCCGTCAACGATCCGATCCTGCTCGTCTCGGCGATGGCGGCGGTCACCCGGGATCTCGGCTTTGGCATCACCTGCTCGCTGTCGTACGAGCATCCGTATCCGTTCGCGCGGCGCATGTCCACGCTCGACCACCTGACCGACGGGCGGGTGGGCTGGAACGTCGTGACGTCCTATCTCGACAGCGCGGCGCGCAACCTCGGGCTGCCGAGCCAGGTCGACCATGACGCGCGCTACGCGCTCGCCGAGGAGTATCTGGACGTCTGCTACAAGCTGTGGGAAGGCTCGTGGGAGGACGACGCCGTGGTGCGCGATCCCGTGCGCCGCCAGTTCATCGAACCGTCGAAGGTGCATCCGATCGGCCATCACGGCGTGCATTTCGACGTGCCCGGCATCCATCTGTGCGAGCCGTCGCCGCAGCGCACGCCGGTGCTTTATCAGGCGGGCGCATCCCGGCGCGGCAAGGATTTCGCCGCCCAGCACGCGGAATGCATCTTCGTCGCCGCGCCGTCGCGCACGATCCTGAAGGCGTTCGTGGCCGACATCCGCGAGCGCGTGCGGCGCTTCGGCCGCGATCCGCACGACGTGCTGATCTTCAACCTGCACACGCTGATCACCGCGCCCACCTCGACCGAGGCGCACGCGAAGCACGCCGACTATCGCCGCTACGCGAGCGACGAGGGCGCGCTCGCGCTGATGTCGGGCTGGACCGGGATCGACCTGTCGAAGTACGCGCTCGACGAGCCGCTGCGGCATGTCGACAGCAATGCGATCCAGTCGGCCGTCGAGGCGCTGTCGAGCGCCGATCCGACCCGCACCTGGACGGTGCGCGAGATCGCGCGCTGGGGCGGCATCGGCGGGCTGGGCCCGGTGTCGGTCGGCGATCCGCGCGAGATCGCCGACGATCTCCAGTCGTGGGTCGACGAAACCGGCGTCGACGGGTTCAACCTCGCGTATGCGGTGACGCCCGAGACCTTCGTCGACGTGGTCGAGCTCGTCGTGCCGGAGTTGCAGCGGCGCGGCGTCTACCAGACCGAATACGCGCCGGGCACGCTGCGCGAGAAGCTGCACGGTGCGGGCGCGCGGCTCGCCGCGACCCATCCGGGCGCGCGCCGCCGCGTGCACGGCGAGCCCGCGGCGCGCGTCGACGCGCGCGGCTGACGCCGCGCCGCGCATCCGCGGACCGTTCTCTTCGACCAGGAAGGAGTTGCCATGAATTCGCCGGCACGAGTCGGGCGTCGCATCGCGGTCGCGGTCGCCGGATTCGCGTGCGCCGCCGCGCTCGCGGGACCGCTGAAGGAAGCGCCGCCGCCGTTCGACAAGGGCGGCGTGAAGATCGCGCTCGTCAATTATCTGTCGACCGGCGATTTCTTCCAGGCCTACGCGGCGGGCGCGCAGCGCCAGGCGAAGGCGCTCGGCGTCGACCTGCGCGTCTACGAGGGCCGCCAGGACGCCGCCGAGCAGCGCGAGCAGATCCAGCAGGCGATCAGCCTCGGGGTCGCGGCGATCATCGTCAACCACGGCCTGCCGGAAGCGCTGAAGGACGTCGTGCAGCGCGCGCTCGACAAGGGCGTCAAGGTGGTGGCGTTCGACGTCGACCTCGACAATCCGCGCGTGCCGCAGATCGAGCAGAGCGACCGCGATCTCGCGACGCTCGTGCTCGATCAGGCGGTGAAGGACAACGGGCCGGCGTTCGACGCGGGTTATGTGTATGTCGCGGGGTTCGCGCCGCTCGATCGCCGCGACGCGGTGTGGCGCGCCTTCAAGGCGGCGCGGCCGGGCATCCGCGAGCAGGCGCGCTGGGGCACGGTCGACAATCCGATCGCGCAGTCGGTCGCGAATCAGGCCGCCGCCGTGTATCGCGCCCATCCGGAGATCCGGGTCGTGTTCGCGCCGTACGACGAATTCGCGCGCGGAGCGCTGCTGGCCGCGAACGAGGCGAAGCTCGGCGGCAAGCTGCGGATCTACAGCGCGGACATCTCGACCGCCGACATCGCCGCGATCCGCGCGCCCGACAGCGCCTGGGTCGCGACGGCGGCGACCAATCCGGCCGTGGTGGGCGCGGTGTCGGTGCGGGCGGCGGCGCTGCTCCTGGCCGGACAGGACCCCGGCGCGCGCATCGTCGTGAAGCCGAGCCTGATCACGCGCGACGACCTGATTCGCCACGACATCCGCACGGTGGCCGAGCTGGGCGCGAGATTTCCCGCGTTCCGCGCGAGCGCCGCCGCGCGGGCCCGCTGGATTCCCGACGCGGATTGACGCGCGGCGCGGCGCGGGAGGGCGGCTCGCGCAGGGCGCGCGGGCCGCGCGCCCTCAGCCCGCGTAGCTGCCCACGCGTCCGTCGGGCTCGGCCGACAGTTCCTTCGCCGGCAGCGTCATGACGAAGCGCGCGCCGCCGAGCGGGGTTTCCTCCAGGCGCACCTCGCCGCCGTGCACGAGCGCGACGCGGCGCACGATCGTGAGCCCCAGGCCATAGCCGCCGGTCTGCCGGTCGCGGCTCGAATCGAGCCGCTGGAACGGCTCGAACACGCGTTCGCGGTCGACGGGCGGAATGCCCGGGCCGTCGTCCTCGACCGTCAGCACGAGCGCGCCCGCGTCGCCGAGCATGGCTTTCACCGTGATGGTGGTCGCGGCGTAGCGCGAGCTGTTGCGGATCAGGTTCAGCAGCGCGCGGGCGACCAGCTTCGGATCGCAGATGTGGCGCGCGGGCGCGCCGAGCGTCGACACCACGAGCGTGAGGTTCAGGTCGGCGACGTCGTCCGCGACGCTCGCGGCGACGCTGTCGATCAGTTCGCTGACCATCACCTGCATCGGCACGAGATGCGCCTCGCCCTGCTCCAGGCGGCCGATCGTCAGCAGCTCGGTGACCAGCTCGTCGAGTTCGCGCACGTCGCGGCGCAGCGCTTCCTGACGCTCGCGCAGGCGCACCGTCTCGTCGGACGAGGACAGCAGCGCCAGCCCGAATTCCAGCCGCGCGAGCGGTGTCTTCAGCTCGTGCGAGATCCCGTGCATCATGTCGCGCTGCTGCTGGATCGAGGCTTCGATCCGCTGCGCCATGTCGTTGAACTGCTGCGACAGCTCGTAGATGTTGGATTTCTTCGGCAGATTCACGCGGGTCGACAGCTTGCCGGAGCCGAACGAGCGCGCGGCCGCCTGCAGCTTGTCGAGATCGCGCCAGTGATAGCTGGCCCAGAACACGACGGCGATCAGCAGCATGAACGCGATCGTCGAGTAGGCGTAGATACGGAGGTCGAGGTCGCCGGGCGAGGTCGGATGCGCGTGCACGACGTAGCCGTCGGGTAGCGGCATGTAGTAATCCTTGGCGTCGTAGCTGATGACGATTTCGCCGTGGAGCAGGTCGCGCCACTGCACGTCGCTCATCAGCGGCTTCACGGCATCGAGGCTGGTCAGGCTGAAGCCGTCGCTGCCGTGCTCGTTCAGCGCATCGAGCGCGGCGGTGCGCGCTTCGCCCGGATGGCGCTCCAGGTAGTCGGACAGCACGAACTTGTAGGTGTGCAGCGACGCGCGCTCGCTCTCCGCGAAGCGTTCATAGAACACGCGCTTGAACGAGTTGTTGACGAAGAAGACGCCGGCGGTGGCGAAGACGAGCAGCACGAGATACAGCTTGATGAGCGAGCGGAACATTCATTCGTCCCAGGCGGAAGGGCTGAACAGGTAACCGCGACCCCAGATGGTCTTGATCTTGTGCGGCTCCGACGATGCATCCTCGAAGCGCCGCCGCAGCTTGGAGATGCCCGAGTCGACCGAGCGGTCGATGCCGTCGAATTCGATGCCGCGCAGCTGCTTGAGGATATCGTCGCGGCTCAGCACGGTGCCGGCCGAGCGGGCGAGGATCAGCAGCAGGTTGAATTCGGTGGTCTTGAGGTCGACCGGTTCGCCGCGCCAGGTCACGGTGCGGTTCGGCGGCGAAATCACCAGTTCGCCGAACACCAGGCCCTCGGCCCCGACGGGCGGCGCCTCGGCGGGCGCGGGCGGCTGGATCCGGCGCAGCAGCGCGCGGGCGCGCGCAACCAGCACGCGCGGCTCGATCGGCTTCGTCACGTAGTCGTCCGCACCCGTCTCCAGGCCCGCGACCTGATCGTAGACGTCCGCGCGCGCGGTCAGGATCAGCACCGGCACATTCGAGAAGCCGCGGATCCGGCGGCAGACCTCCATGCCGTCGAGGTTCGGCAGCATCAGGTCGAGAATCACGAGCGCGGGCTGGTGCTCGCGCACCGCCGCGACCGCGAGGTCGCCGCGCCGCACGACGGTCACGGCGAATTCATAGCTGTCGAGATATTCGCGGATCAACTGCGCGAGACGATCGTCGTCTTCGATGAGCAACACACGGTATTTGAGCGGAACTTCGTTCATGGTCTCCTCGGATGACGGCGAGCCGCCCCCACGCCGGGCGGGGGGCGGAGCAGCCGGATTTTAGCCGCGCACCCGCCACGGGGCGAGCGGGCGAGACAATCGCCGACAATCGAACACAATTTCGCACATATTCCCGCAACTTTAGGGACAGTTTGGAAACGCAGGTGCTTCTAGACTGCGAACTCCCTGACTTATATCTCAAAATTGTGCGCGCCAGCCTCAACTCCCTGCGTTACTGCCTGCCCGCGATTGGTTTGATGGCGGCCTTGCCCGCCCAAGCGGAAAACACCTACACCTTCTCGCTCGGCGGCGGCTTCTCGCCCCGCTACCAGGGCAGCAAGGATTATCGCGGCGTGATCGGGCCCGGCTTCTCCGCCGAGTTCGGCAACGGCTTGTTCATCAGCACGACGGACGGGGCGGGCTACCGGCGCGATCTGCCGCACGGCTTCTTCGTCTCGGCCGCCGTCAATTATGCGTTGGGCCGCAAGGACAGCAATCATTTCGGCCTGGACGGCTCCGACTACCTGAAGGGGATGGGCAATGTCCTGGGCTCGGTGATCGTGTCGCTGCAGGGCGGCGTCAAGTTCCTCGGCGAGAACCAGCTGAGCGTGACGCTCGACACGCCGATCACGCATACGTCGCGCGGCCTGTCCGGCCACGTCGATCTCGCGGTGCCGTTCTTCAAGTCGGCGCAGCACCTGCTCGTCGCGACGGGCACCGTGCACGCGGGCTCGGGCCGCTACATGCAGACGTTCTACGGCGTGACCGAGGCGCAGTCGATGACGAGCCAGTTCCGGCCGTATTCGACCAAGGGCGGCATCGACAGCGCATCGATGGCGCTCATGTGGACGTATGACATCTCGAAACGCTGGTCGGTGACGAGCACCACCGGCGTCACCCGATTGTTCGGCGAGTACGGCAACAGCCCGATCGTGCAGTCGAAAACCAATTACTACGGCTTCTCGGCGGTGTCGTACCGATTCTGAGGGGCTGGAAGGAGGTAACGTGTTGATCTGGAAAACCGCTTTGTCGCTGAACTGGCGCACGAGTCTCGTGTCGCCGTCCAGCGCGCCCGCGGCCGCGGCGAATGTCGAGCGGCTGGTGTTGACGGGAGCGACGGGTTTTATCGGCAGCGCGGTGCTGGTCGCGCTCGTCAACGCGGGGCTGGTCGACCGCGTGCGCTGCCTGGTGCGCGCGCGCGACCGGGCCCACGGGCTCGAGCGGCTGCGCGCCGCCGCGCTGCGCGGCGGGCTCGCGCCGTACTGGGTCGAGCGGCTCACCGAGGCGAACGTGATCGTCGGCGAGCTGGGCGGCGTGCTTTCCGCGAACGATCACGCGCAGCTGCGCGCGGCGTCGCACGTGATCAACTGCGCGGGCCTCACGACGCTGTCGCCGAAGACGGCCGAGGCGGCCGCGCACGTCGACGACAGCCTGCGCTTTGCCGAGCGCTTCGCCGGCAGCGCGCGCCTGCAGCGTTTCCTGCACGTGAGCGCGGCGTTCGTCAGCGACGGCGACGGCAGCGGCACGGTGTTCGAGCACGACGACGCGGGCGCGGACGGCGCCGAGCTGACGCCTTACGCAGGCAGCAAGCGCAAGGTCGAGGAACGGCTGCGCGGGCTCGACCTGCCGCTCGTGCTGGCGCGGCCGTCGAGCGTGGTCGGGCATACGATGCTTGGCACCCAGCCTTCGTCGAGCACCTTCTGGATGTTCCGGATCATCCACGCGGCGCGGCGTTTCACCGCGCGCCCGATGACGCGCGTCGACGTGATCTCGGTCGACGACTGCGCGCGTGCGCTGATGCTGCTCGCGGTCAAGCCGGCGCTCGCGCACGACCTGTACCACGTCTCGGTGGGCGACGAGGCGCCGACGGTCACGCAGATCGTGCGCGCGATGGACGAGGCGGAGGGGGTGGAGGGCGTGCCGCGCTATGCGCTGTGCGGGAGCGCGGAATTTCCGCTGATCGCGCGCGGCCTGATCGGCCGGCGCGACCGCGCGCGCGAGCGGCTGGTCGAGCAGGCGCTGCACCTGTACGCGGGCTACGCGGAACTCGACCATATCTTCGACAATGGTCGCGCGCGCGACGAGATCGACTTCGAACCGCTGCCGTTCGTCGATTACGTGAACGAGTGCATGCGCACCTCGCGCGGCATCGGCGTGCTCGACCAGATGCGCGCCGATCTGCCGTGACGCGCGCCGGCCGGCGCGTCTACGACGACGCGCCGCCGACTTCGATCAGCTTGTCGAGCGCGGCGTAGACCTCGCCGAGCGCCTCGGCGCCGAAGCGCTGTTCGAGCAGCCGGTACTGCTCGTCGATGCGCGGCGCGATTTCCGCGACGAGCTGCTGGCTCTGCGGGGTCAGGCTGACGATCAGCCGGCGCTGATCCTCCTGCGCGCGCGTGCGCAGGATCAGGCCGTCGCGCTCCATTCTCTCCAGCACGCCCGTGAGGCTCGGGCTCAGGATGCAGCATCGCTTGGCGATCTGCCCGGCCTCCAGTTCGTGCGAGGCCTCGCTGTCGAGCACCCGGATGATCCGCCATTGCTGCTCGGTCAGCGCGAATTCCTTGAGGATCGGCCGGAACCGGCCCATCAGGGATTCACGCGCCTCGAGCAGCAGCATGGCCAGGTTGCGGTGGTCCAACTTACGGTTCATGGGGATCCGGGGAAGACGTATGATGTCCTTATCTTAGCAGGGCGGATTAGGGGGCGGCATGGTCCCGGCGTCTACGGGTTATCGCGGTTGTACTTTTTCCGGCGTATAGTTAATATATTAACTAATGACATCGAGCCGCGTCGCGGCAAGGAAAGCTGGCATGGAGCTGTCTTGTGTTCATGAAGCCGGGCCGCCCGAGGCGGTGCGCATCGGCACGGTCTACGGCGCGTTGCTGAACGACCGGAGCGCGCTCGCCGCGCTCGGCGACGCGGTCCACCAGCCGCCTTACGGCAAGCCGCCGCAGGCGCCGGTGCTGTATCTCAAGCCCGCGAACACGCATGCGCCCGACGGCGCGGCCGTGATCGTGCCGGCGGGCGTCGAGGCGCTCGAGATCGGCGCGGCGTTCGGCGTCGTGTTCGGGCGGCGCGCGACGCGGGTGTCGCCCGATGCGGCGCTCGCGCACGTGAAGGGGCTGACGCTCGCGAGCGATGTATCGGTTCCGCATCCCGACTATTACCGGCCGGCCGTGCGCCACAAGTGTCGCGACGGCTTCTGTCCGCTCGGCCCGGCGATCGTGCCGCTCGCGCGTCTCGGCGATCCCGGCCGGCTCGCGCTGGGCGTGCGCATCGACGGCGCGCCCGTGTTCGAGGCGAACACCGCGAACCTGGTGCGGCCGATCGCGCAGCTGATCGCCGAGGTGTCGGCGTTCATGTCGTTCGACGCGGGCGACGTGCTGCTGCTCGGCGTCGCGGCGCTCGCGCCGCGCGCCCGCGCGGGCAGCGTGGTCGAGATCGACGCGCCGGGGCTCGGCGTGTTGCGGCATACCCTGGTGGCGGAGGACGCGCGATGAGAACGGCGCGAGTGATCCACAACGGCGCGCTGCATGCGGCCGAACCCGCGGCCGACGGCCGGATCCGCCTCGACACCGGGCGCGTGCTCGACGAAACCGAGGTCGTCTGGCTGCCGCCCGTCGCGCCGCGCACGACCTTCGCGCTCGGCCTCAACTACGCGGACCACGCGAAGGAACTGGCGTTCAAGGCGCCGAGCGAGCCGCTGATCTTCCTGAAGGGGCCGAACACCTTCGTCGGCCATCGCGCGCAGACCGTGCGCCCGGGCGACGCGACCCACATGCATTACGAGTGCGAGCTGGCGGTGGTGATCGGCCGCGCGGCGCGCAACGTGAAGCGCGCGCAGGCGCTCGATCACGTGCTCGGCTACACGGTCGCGAACGACTACGCGATCCGCGACTATCTCGAGAACTACTACCGTCCGAACCTGCGCGTGAAGAACCGCGACACCTGCACGCCGCTCGGGCCGTGGCTCGTGAGCCGGGACGAGATCGACGATCCGCTGAACCTCACGCTGCGCACCACGGTCAACGGCCGCGAGACGCAGCGCGGCAGCACGCGCGACATGATTTTCGACGTCGCCGCGCTGATCGAGTACATCAGCGGCTTCATGACGCTCGCGCCGGGCGACCTGATCCTGACCGGCACGCCCGAGGGGCTGGCCGACACGCAGCCGGGCGACGAGGTCGTGACCGAGATCGAGGGCGTCGGCCGGCTCGTCAACACGATCGTCGCCGAGGCGGATTATCATCGCGCGGGCTGAACCCGTCGCACAAGGAGAGTCAGATGAGCATCAAGCACTGGATCGACGGCCGCGAGGTGGCGAGCCGCGAGACCTTCACGACGACCAATCCCGCGACGGGCGAGGTGATCGCCGAGGTGGCGGCGGGCGGCGAGGCCGAGATCGACGCGGCGGTGCGCGCGGCGAAGGACGCGTTTCCGAAATGGGCGAACACGCCGGCCAAGGAGCGGGCGAAGCTGATGCGCCGCCTGGGCGAGCTGATCGAGCGCAACGTGCCGATGCTCGCCGAACTGGAGACGCAGGACACCGGCCTGCCGATCGCGCAGACCAGGAAGCAGCTGATTCCGCGCGCCTCGGAGAATTTCCATTTCTTCGCCGAGGTGTGCACGCAGATGAACGGGCGCACCTATCCGGTCGACGACCAGATGCTGAACTACACGCTGTACCAGCCGGTCGGCGTGTGCGCGCTGATCTCGCCGTGGAACGTGCCGTTCATGACGGCGACCTGGAAGACCGCGCCGTGCCTCGCGCTCGGCAATACGGCGGTGCTCAAGATGTCCGAGCTGTCGCCGCTGACCGCCGACCAGCTCGGCCGCCTCGCGCTCGAGGCCGGGATCCCGGCCGGCGTGCTCAACGTCGTGCAGGGCTACGGCGCGACGGCCGGCGATGCGCTGGTGCGCCATCCCGATGTGCGCGCCGTGTCGTTTACGGGCGGCACGGTGACCGGCAAGAAGATCATGGAGCGCGCGGGCCTCAAGAAGTACTCGATGGAGCTGGGCGGCAAGTCGCCGGTGCTGGTGTTCGCGGACGCCGACCTCGAACGCGCGCTCGACGCCGCGCTGTTCACGATCTTCTCGATCAACGGCGAGCGCTGCACGGCCGGCTCGCGGATCTTCGTGCAGCGCTCGATCTACGATGCGTTCGTCGCCGAGTTCGCGCGCCGCGCCAACAAGCTGATCGTCGGCGATCCGTCGGACGAGGCGACCCAACTGGGCGCGATGATCACGCGCGCGCACTGGGACAAGGTGACGGGCTACATCCGGATCGGCGAGCAGGAGGGCGCGCGCCTCGTCGCGGGCGGCGCGGACAAGCCCGCGAACCTGCCCGGCCATCTGCGCGACGGCAACTTCGTGCGGCCGACGGTGTTCGCCGACGTCGACAACCGGATGCGGATCGCGCAGGAGGAAATCTTCGGGCCGGTCGCGTGCCTGATCCCGTTCGACGACGAGGACGACGGCCTGCGGCTCGCGAACGACACCGCCTACGGGCTCGCGTCGTACATCTGGACCCAGGACGTCGGCAAGGTGCACCGGCTCGCGCGCGGGATCCAGGCGGGCATGGTGTTCGTCAACAGCCAGAATGTGCGCGACCTGCGCCAGCCGTTCGGCGGCGTGAAGGAATCGGGCACCGGGCGCGAAGGCGGCGAGTACAGCTTCGAGGTGTTCGCCGAGATCAAGAACGTGTGCATTTCGATGGGCAGCCACCACATCCCCCACTGGGGCGCGTGAGGGGCTGAAGACGAACCGCAAGGCCGCCGCCGCGCGATCCGCCGGCAGGCGGCAGGAGACTCACGATGGGCAAGCTGTCCCTCGCCGCGAAGATCACGCACGTGCCGTCGATGTACCTGTCCGAGCTTCCCGGCAGGCATCACGGCTGCCGGGAAGCGGCGATCCGCGGCCACCGGCTGATCGGCGAGCGCTGCCGCGCGCTCGGCGTCGACACGATCGTCGTGTCGGACGTGCACTGGCTCGTCAACGCCGGTTATCACATCAACTGCAACCGGCAGTTCTCGGGCATCTACACCAGCAACGAACTGCCGCATTTCATCCGCGACATGCAGTATGCGTACCCGGGCAACCCGGAACTCGGGCGGCTCATCGCGGCGACCGCGAACGAGCACGGCATCGGCACCCGCGCGCACGAGATCGACAGCCTCGAACTCGAATACGGCACGCTCGTGCCCATGCGCTACATGAACGCCGACCAGCACTTCAAGGTCGTGTCGATCGCGGGCTGGTGCATGTGGCACACGCTCGACGAAAGCCGCCGCTTCGGCGTCGCGCTCAAGGAGGCGATCGAGGCCAGCGGCGCGAACGTCGCGTTCCTCGCGAGCGGCTCGCTGTCGCACCGCTTCAACGACAACGGCAGCCCCGAGGAATCGATCCACGAGATCAGCCGCGAGTTCTTCCGGCAGGTCGACCTGCGGGTCGTCGAGCTGTGGAAGCAGGGCGATTTCGCGACCTTCTGCAAGATGCTGCCCGAGTACAACCAGCATTGCTTCGGCGAGGGCGGCATGCACGACACCGCGATGCTGCTCGGGCTGCTCGGCTGGGATCGCTACGACAAGCCGGTCGAGATCGTCACCGACTATTTCGCCAGCTCGGGCACGGGGCAGATCAACGCGATCTTCCCGCTGCCTTGAGCCTGCGCGACGCAACGGAGGTTTTCTATGCCGCACATCGTGGTCGAGTACACCGACAACATCCGCGACGACGCGCGGATTCCCGCGCTGCTGAAGACGATCAACGACACGCTGATCGCGCAGGGCGGCGCGTTTCCCATCGGCGGGATCCGCTCGCGCGCGCTCGAACTGCATGACTACCGCGTGGCCGACGGCAGCGAGGACGACGCCTTCGTGCACGTCACGCTGAAGATCGGCGCGGGGCGCGACGAGGCGGTGAAGCAGGCCGCATGCGACGCGCTGTTCGACGCGATCAAGGCGCATTTCGCCGAGCTGTACGCGCGCCGCTATCTGGCGCTGTCGATGGAGCTGATCGAATTCAGCGAGGCCGGCACGTACAAGCACAACAACATCCATGCGCGCTACCGGCGCGCGCCCTGACTCCCGGGACTTCCCACCATGCTGGATACCGCCACCATCGACCAGCTCGCGCGCCGGCTGCACGCCGCGGAGCGCGAGCGCAAGCAGATCCGCCAGATCTCGCTCGACCATCCCGACATCACGATCGACGACGCCTATGCGATCCAGCGCAGCTGGGTCGATCTCAAGCTGGCCGAGGGCCGGGCGCTCAAGGGCCACAAGATCGGCCTGACCTCGAAGGCGATGCAGTCGTCGTCGCAGATCGACGAGCCCGACTACGGCGCGCTGCTCGACGACATGTTCTTCGACGACGGCGCGACGATCCCGACCGGGCGCTTCATCGTGCCGCGCGTCGAGGTCGAGCTGGCGTTCGTGCTCGGCAAGCCGCTCAAGGGGCCGGGCTGCACGCTGTTCGACGTTTACGACGCGGTCGACTACGTGGTGCCCGCGCTCGAGATCATCGACGCGCGCAGCCAGTCGATCGACCCCGCCACGCAGCGGCCGCGCAAGGTGTTCGACACGATCGCGGACAACGCGGCGAACGCGGGCGTCGTGCTCGGCGGCCGCCCGGTGCGGCCGATGGACGTCGACCTGCGCTGGGTCGCGGCGATCATGTCGCGCAACGGCGTGGTCGAGGAAACCGGGGTGGCGGCGGGCGTGCTCAATCACCCCGCGAACGGCGTCGCGTGGCTCGCGAACCGGCTCGCGCGCTTCGACGTCACGCTCGCGGCGGGCGAGATCATTCTCGGCGGGTCGTTCACGCGGCCGTGCGCGGCGCGGCCGGGCGACACCTTCAGCGTCGACTACGGTCCGCTCGGCGCGATTCACTGCCATTTCGACTGAGGAGGCGACGATGCGGATGCCGGTCAATCCATTCAAGGCGGCGCTCGCGCGCGGCGACGCGCAGATCGGGCTGTGGCTCGGGCTCGCGAGTCCGTACAGCGCGGAGGTGGTCGCGGGGGCGGGTTTCGATTGGTTGCTGATCGACGGCGAGCACGCGCCGAACCAGGTGCCCGGGATGCTCGCGCAATTGCAGGCGCTGGCCGCGTATCCGTCGCACCCGGTGGTGCGGGTGCCCTGGAACGACCCCGTCGTGATCAAGCAGGTGCTCGACATCGGCGCGCAGTCGCTGCTCGTGCCGATGGTGCAGAGCGCCGAGGAGGCGCGCGCGGCGGTGGCCGCGACCCGCTATCCGCCGCACGGCGTGCGCGGGGTCGGCAGCGCGCTCGCGCGCGCGTCGCGCTGGAATCGCGTCGAGGACTACCTGGCGCGCGCGAACGACGAAATGGCGGTGCTGGTGCAGGTGGAGACGCGCGCGGGGCTGGAGCGGATCGAGGCGATCGCGCGCGTCGAGGGTGTCGACGGGGTGTTCATCGGCCCGGCCGATCTCGCGGCCGATCTTGGCCACCTGGGGCAACCCGGGCATCCCGAGGTCCAGGCGGCGATCGACCGCGCGCTCGCGACGATCGTGGCGGCCGGCAAGGCGGCGGGCATCCTCAGCGCCGACGAGACGGCCGCGCGCCGCTATCTGGCGGCGGGCGCGACGTTTGTCGCGGTAGGCGTCGACACGACGCTGCTCGCGCGCAGCGCGGAGCAGCTTGCCGCGCGCTTCAAGGGCGAGACGCGCGGGTCGGCGCGCGGCGATGGTATTTACTGACTGAGCGGGCGCGGCCGCGGCGCGGCTCGCGTCTACGCGGTGTGACGCGTCGCGGGGCGGGATGCCGCGCCTGCATGTAACGCGGCACCGCGCGTCGCGCGTTTCAAGGGAGAGGCGCGCGACAATGGCACCCGCCGAGCGAGTGCGGCCGCCGCGCTGTGGCCTCGCGATTCACGGTCATGCGCGACGGCGCGCCTTCCGATAACGCGGTGCCGTTCGTTGGGCGTTTCAAGGGAGCCGCGCGCGACGATGCCGCCCGCCGAGCGTGGTGGTGCCGCGATTCACGGTCATGCGGCGTGACGCGTCGTGGGGCTGGACGGCGCGCCTGCATGTAGCGTGGAACCGCTCGGCGCATGTTTCAAGGTCGAGGCGCGGCGCAGGTGTTCGTCGCGCGAATATGGCCGCCGCGCGGCTCACGCCCGCGCGGCTCGCCGCGCCGCGGCGGCGAATGCGCCGATCGCAACCAGCAGCACCAGCGCGATCGCGACGAGCGCGAGGCTGAACGCGGCATAGCCCGTCGCGCCATGCGTCGGCGCGACAAAGCCGCCGAACACGGCAACCCCGAACGCACCGGCGATCTGCCGGAAGAAATTCACGAGGCCCGACACCATCCCGCCGCGCTCCGGCCCGACCGAGCGCATCGCGATCGCGGTGACGAGCGGCGGGATGAAGCCGATGCCGAAGGTGGTCAGCGCGAACGCGGGCAGCATCGCGAGATAGCCGTGGCGCAGCGCGGGCAGCGCGAGCAGCAGCAGGCCCGGGATCATCAGCATGAAGCCGGTGACGATCGCGCGTTCGGGGCCGCGGGCCCGCGCGATGCGCGCGCCGGCCTGATTGCCGAGCACGAGCGGCAGCGTGATCGGGATGAAGGCGAGCCCCGCGCGGGCCGCGCTCATGCCCAGCTGTCCGCGGAAGTACAGGCTCGCGAAGAACACGATGCCGAAGTACGCGAAGTTGATCAGGCCGCCGTATACGAGCCCCTGCTGCAGGCCCGGATTGCCGAAGATGCCGAGCGGGATCGCCGGATGCGCGTGCCGATGCTCGACGGCGAGAAATGCGCCGAAGGCGCCGAATGTCGCGGCGAGCAGCGCGAGCTGCGCGTCGCGGCTCAGCGCCGCGTGGTTGATGATCAGCACCAGCAGCGCCGTCGCGCACGCGAGCAGCAGCCCCTGGCCGAGCCAGTCCAGCGGCGCGGTGGTCCGGCGCGGCGCGGCGTCGACATGGCGCGCGGCGAGCAGCAGGCCCAGCGCGCAGATCGGCAGGTTGATCACGAAGATCCAGCGCCAGCTCGCGAACGCATTGATCAGGCCGCCGATCAGCGGGCCGCAGGTCAGCGCGACGCCCCCGAACGTCACCCAGCCGGATACCAGCGACACGCGTGTCGGTTCGTCGTCGACGAAGCGCTGATTGATCACGGCGAGCGAATTGGGCACCACGAGCGCCGCGCCGAGACCCTGCGCGACGCGTGCGGCGAGCATCAGCGGCGCATCGGGCGCGACCGCGCATGCGAGCGAGGCGAGCGCGAACAGCGCGTAGCCGAGCATCAGGAAGGCGCGGTTGCCATAGCGGTCGCCGAGCACGCCGGCCGACAGCAGCGCGACCGAGAATGCCAGCGTGTAGGTGTTGACGATCCACTGCAAGATCGGGATGCCGGCCTGGAATGCCTGCTGCAGCGCGGGCAGGCTCAGGTTCACGATCGAGACGTCGAGCTGCACGACGAAATAGCCGAGCGAGGTCGCGGCAATGAACGGCGTCAGGCGCGCGGCGCGCGTCGGGGCGGGCGGGGGCGCGTGCGGCAGCGGATCGGACAGGCCGGGGCGGATCGTGGGCATCGTGGGCGTCGCTCGATGAGGGCGGCCGACGGTGCGGCCGGGGCGATTGCGCTGCAAGGATGCGGGGCGCCGGGCCGGGTGTCCAATATATTATTGGGCCGCGATTGAGTCGGGGAAGATATGAGCGCGGGCGCGGGGTGGCGAGGCGGTGCGCGCCGCGCCGGGCGTTTTCGCCGGGCGGCGCGGCGAGTGCCGTCTCGTCCGGCCCGGGGTGTCGGTTCAGCGCCGGGGCGACGTGACGAAGCGCGCGATCGTCTCGGCGAGATCGGGCGCGAGCGGCAGATCCGGGGCGGCGTAGGTCGCGAGGTTCGCCGCGCGGTCGTCGGTGTGAACGGCCTTGAGCACGTGGTTGACGTCCGCGAAGACGGCGAGCGCCGCCGACGGCTGCGCGCGTTGCAGCGCCCGTGCATCGTCGACGCCGACTTGCAGGTCGCGTGCGCCCTGGACGATCAGGACCGGCTTGTCGATCCGCGCGATCAGTTGCGCGGGATCGCGCGCGAACGCGCTGATCAGGAAGCCCTGGATCGACGGATGAAACAGCGCGGCCAACGGCGCGGGCAGCCCGGCCGTGTCGACCCGGCGGCCGGCCGCGAGCGCGTCGAGCGCCCGATCCGCCGTATCGAGCAGCGGCGCGTTCGCGGGATTGGCGCGCAACTGCGTCTTGATCGTCTCGGCGAGCGGCCTGCCGGCCGTCGCGACCAGCACCACGCCGCACAGCGTGTCGGGATGGCGCGCGGCGGCGGCGAGCGCGATGAGTCCGCCCTCGCTGTGCCCGAGCAGCCAGACGCAGCGCGCGCCGGTGCGCTCGCGCAGCAGGCGCGCCCAGGCGAGCGTGTCGTCGACATAGTCGTCGATCGTCACCGCGTTGGGATCCGCGATCGCCTGCCGGCTCGCGAACAGGCCGCGCTTGTCGGTGCGCAGGGTGCTCACCCGTTCGCGCGCAAGCGCATCGGCGAGCAGCGCATAGGGACGCGCGCGCACGCCGAGCGGATTGTCGCCGTCGCGGTCGGTGGGCCCCGAGCCCGGAATGATGAGCACGGCCGCACGGCTGCCGGCGGGCGCGACGAGCGTTCCGGCCAGCCCGCCCCGAGGGCCGGGGAGGTGGAGATCGACGGATGGCGCGCCGCTCCACGCGGGCGAGGTCGCCATCATGGCGGCGGTGAGACCCAGGACGGCTTTCAGCATGTGTCGGCGGGGCTGTCGGTGAGGGAGGCTGCCGCGCGGCGCGGCATGCCCGCCATTATCACTCGCGGGATGCGCGGGCGGCAAAGTCGCGCGCGTCGGCGGCGCGTTGAAGGCGGCGAGTCGATTTCATGAGAAACCGATGCGCGGCATGACGCGATTTTTTGAGCGAATTCCATGAAAAAGCCGATTGGCCGCCATTCGATTTCAATACGAAAAGTGCCTGTCCGTTCATTGCGTCGTTTGTCGGGAAGCAAAGGACCGTGATGACGGCACGGTCACGCTGGATCTGGCATCGGCCTGCGCGTATCGTATGAGACACCGGGCGCATCGGCCGGCCGTATGCGGATTCGCTGCGCGATGTTTCCCCGATCGTTTTGCTTCGGCGTCGAATGAAGCGTTAAAACACGCGATCGCGCGTTTTTGAACGATTGAAGATTCCATGCGGGCGATGCGGGAATGGGTGGCAGTCGCCGCCATTCGTGATTAGAGGGTGACATGGGAGTCAGCCGGTTTTTTGTCGGGATACGATAGCCGATGCCCGGCATGCGGGCCGTGCTGCGGGGGGAAGCGCGCACGGCGGCGCATGCTGGGCGTAGGGCGGATCGACAGGCATCCGGGCCAGGATGCGGCGGTCTCTCACTTTTCAGGAGATACAGATGAAACAAAAGAATGCGCGCAAGTCCATGGTGGTGGGTACGGCAGCGATCCTGTGTTCCATTGCGGCGGCCGATGCGCTGGCCGATCAGGTCGTCAAGATCGGCAGCGTGGAGCCACTGACGGGCGGGATCGCTCACCTGGGCAAGGACAACGAAAACGGCGCGCGTCTCGCAGTCGAGGAAATCAACGCGAAGGGCCTGACGATCGGCGGCCAGAAGATCACGCTGCAACTCGACGGCCAGGACGACGCGGCCGATCCGCGCACGGCCACGCAGGTCGCGCAGAAGCTCGTGGACGACAAGGTCGTGGCGGTCATCGGCCACCTGAACTCGGGCACCTCGATCCCGGCGTCGAAGATCTACAGCGATGCAGGCATCGTGCAGATCTCGCCGTCGGCGACCAACCCGGCCTACACGCAGCAAGGCTTCAAGACCACCTATCGCGTGGTCGCGACCGATGCGCAGCAAGGCCCGGCGCTCGCGAGCTACGCGCAATCGAAGGGCATCAAGAGCGTGGCCGTGGTCGACGATTCGACCGCCTACGGCCAGGGTCTCGCGAACCAGTTCGAGAAGAAGGCGAAGGTGCTCGGCCTCAAGGTGCTGTCGCACGACGCGACCAACGACAAGGCGGTCGACTTCCGCGCGATCCTGACCAAGATCAAGGGCGAGAACCCGGACGCGATCATGTACGGCGGCATGGATGCGACGGGCGGCCCGTTCGCGAAGCAGGCGAGGCAACTGGGCCTGCGCGCGAAGATCTTCTCGGGCGACGGCGTGTGCACCGAGCAGCTGTCCGATCTCGCGGGCGAAGCGGTCGAGAACATCGTCTGCTCGCAGGCGGGCGCGGCGCTCGAGAAGATGCCGGGCGGCGCGGCGTTCCTCGCGAAGTATCAGAAGCGCTTCGGCCAGGCGATCAAGTTCGATGCGCCGTTCGCGTATGACGCGGTGTATATCGTCGTCGATGCGATGAAGCGCGCGAATTCGGTCGATCCGGCCAAGATTCTCGCGGCGATGCCGGCGACGGACTACAAGGGCGTGATCGGTCAGACGATGTTCGATGCGAAGGGCGACCTGAAGCAGAGCGTGATCTCGCTGTACAGCTACAAGAACCTCAAGAAGACCTTCCTCGACGAAGTGAAGATGTGATGAGCTTGCCCGCCCTGCTCTCATCGAGCCGGGCGGGCGGTCGCGGGCCGCGCCGGCAGCATGCGGCGCGGGTTCGCGGCAAGGGGAGACGAATGTGCTGGTATTGACGCGCGGCGCGCGGGCCGGCGTGCTGATCCGGCCGCGCTGGCCCGCGCGCCAGGTGGCGGTGGAGGCCGAGGTGCTCGGCAGGCTGCAGGCCGCGCAGGCGCAATTGCCCGCGACGATCGAACTCGTGCTCACGCGCGGTTTCGAGCCGAGGTCGTCTTCGCTGGGTTTCGCGCGCAACGGATTTCGCGCGGCGGGCAGGGCGATGTTCCGCCTGCTGTATCCGGCGCGGCGCGACGAGATCGCCGATATCTTCGGCGCGAACGGACATGACGTCGACGGCACGCACGTCGACGTATCGTTGCGGCTCGACGGCCGCCGCGTGCGGATGCTGCCGCTGGGCGTGTTCACGCCGCTGGGTTGGCAGCGCCGGCGCGCGCGCCGTTGCGGGCCGGCGCTTGCCTCGGTCAAGGCCGCGCTCGCGGCGCAGGGGTTTCGCATCCACCGCAACCCGACCGAGAGCCTGCAGATTCACTGCGACCTGATTCGCTGATTCTTCGATTCTTCGATGCGCCGGCGCGCATCCGCGCGCCGGTCGAGGCAGGCGCGATCAGGCCGGCTTGATGCCGGTCACGACCAGGATCGGAAACGAAAAGACGATGCCGTCGCCGGTGCGGCGCACGTCGAGGCCCAGGTGATCCTCTTCGAGTTCCGCCGCGAACAGGTCGCGGATTTTCGCTTCATCGCCCGGGTTCGGGAACGAGGCCGCCAGGTGCGGGTCGAGCGGCGTGTCGATCTTGTAGCGTGCGGTGCGGATGTCCGCGAGCCCCGAGCCGGCGATCAGCGCGTCCATCTCGGCGAACGTCAGTGCATGCACATGCGACGGATCGCGCAGGAGTTCGAGGTGGTCGTAGGCTGCTGCCTTGTCCGGCTGTTGGACGATGTCGGCGATCAGGATCCGGCCGCCCGGCCGGCAGACGCGCATCATCTCGCGCAGCGCCGCCTGCGGATCGAGAAAATGGTGGAACGTGTAGCGGGTCAGGACGACCGAGAAGCTTGCGTCCGCGAACGGCAGCGCGCGGATGTCGCCGACCCGCCAGTCGAGATTGTCGAGCGTGGCGGGCTGGCGTCGGCGGGCTTCCTCGATCATGTCCGGCGTGAGGTCGAGGCCCGTGACGTGCGCCGCGTGCTCGGCGAATGCATTGGCCACGAGGCCGGGGCCGCAAGCGACGTCGAGCACGGTTTCCGTGCCGTTCAATTCGCACAGGTCGATCAGCGTCCGGATCGACGTGGAATGGCCCGGCAGTGCGGCGAACGGAACGGCCTGGCGGGAGAACTGGGAGATGATGGTCTGGTTGTGCTGGCTGGCGTTTGGGTTCATGGCGTATTCGCGAGCGTGTGACAACGTGGAGGGGAGGCGGCGCGGTGCGCGTCGCCGGATCACACTATACGACGGATGGGGCGCGCGGCGCATGGGCGATGCATCCGCGCAGCCTGTGCTTCGTGCTTCGCGACCCGGCTTCCGATTCGCCTCGCAGCGGTTTTCCGGACCGGCAATATTGCTCATGCCGTACCCGATGCGAGAAATACAATTAAACAGAATCTGACGGGGCTGGCGCAAGGCGGGACGCGCCCCGTCAAGCTCACCGGGCCGGGCAGTACGATGAGACGGCCGTTGAACTCCTCTATACCGGGGGAGCGCGTCGCAGCCTTGAAGATGGAGCGGGCGCAGTTGAAAAGTCAGGTTCTCGCGTTCGCGGATAAATACGGCGTGGATGCGTCGGGTGTCGAGGGGGCCGGGCACGATCAGGCCGGGCACGAAATCAATAAATCCCATCCGTCCATCCAGCACTGGGAGACGCTGCGCGAGCAGATCCGCGGGCGGATTGGCGAACTGTCCGGCGATGACCTGGAGGGGCGTTTGCTCGACAGTGCGCGGGACGCGGACATGCATTGGCTCTGGCGGGCAAAGAAAGCCGCCGGCGATGGCACGGTCGTAGCCTAGACCTGCGACTCAGCACCGCTTGCGCGCGGTCACGGTCGGGTACATGCGCGCGCGGTCGTCGATGAAGCGGATGTCGACGAAGCCCGCATGCTGCAATTGCTCGCGCATCTGCGCATAGGTATGGTAGTTGCGCCACTTGACGCCGATGACCTGCGCGAACAGCAGATGCTGTAACGCGAGCGCGTCCGGGTCGATGGCGGCGGCGTCCCACGGCGATGCGGCCGAGCGGCCGGGCGGCGGCGTCAGGAAGCTCGCGACCAGCAGACCGTCCGGCTTGAGGGCGTCGTGAAACTTGCGGTACAGCACGGCCACGCGCGCGTCGTCCGATTCATAGACGTCGAGGCCGTTGCTCGTCAGCGTATCGGCCACCGCATACAGGTCCAGCTTCCATGCATCGGCGAGATGCAGGCTCAATTGCGCGCCGAGGCCGCGCTCCGCCGCGAGTGCGCGCGCGCCGTCGAGCGCCTGCGGGTCGAGATCGATGCCCATCAGCCTGACGTCGGGGCAGTGTGCGTAATCGAGCAGCAGCAAGTCGCCCATCCATCCGCACGGCACCGATGCGAGCGTACTGCCCGGCGTGATCCGCTCCTGCAGGAGGGTCTGGAAGATCCCGAAGCGTTCGCGCGTCGCGCGCATCAGCGGCAGATTCTCGAACACCTGGTATTCGAGATCGGGAACGGCGCCCGCGCGCAGGCTGCCGGGCCGGTAAGTCACGATGCGATGTATCCACTGCGCATCGAGCCCGCGATTGACCAGCATGAATCTGCCCAGCTCGAATTCGGCCAGTTGGTCGACCAGGCTCAGCACCTTCTCCAGCGTCGCAGCGGGAAGATCGCTGCCGGCGCGCAGCCGCGCCTTGATGGAGGCGATGGCGCGTGGGCTCGACGCATCGGTCTCGCCGCCGTGGGAGATCAGGCCCGCTGACTTGTCCATGTCCGCTCCGCTGTATGCATGCCTCATCGGCCGACCGTTTGATCATAGGTCGCGTCGCGTGATTTGCGTAGGAGCGGTAGGCACGGTGGACGAAATCGTCAACGCGGCAGGCCACTGTTGCGATCCGGTCCGCCCCGGTGCCGCCGCGTGGCGCCGCGCCGAGAAAAAAAGCGCGACAGCGTTTCACTGTTGCGCCAACCCAGCGAACGCGGATGTGCCCGCGCTCCCGTTTCACCGCTGCGGGGCGCCGCTTGCGCCCCGTTACATCAGAACCGTTGTTGGATACCCGCCGTGACCCCGACCTGCGTGCTCGCATACCCGGCCACGTCGCGCGACACGCTCACGTTCCGGCCATGCTTGGCCAGCGCGAATGCACCCGCCGCGTACAGCACGGTGCGCTTCGACAGCGCATATTGCGCGCGCAACGAAACGAGCGTCGGGTCGGCGTCGGTGCCGCCCTTGAGGTCCTGGTGATAGACCGCGCCGATCAGCGAGAAGGTCGGCGTGAACTGATACGAGCCGCCGACCCAGTACATGTCGCTGAGTTGCGTCGCCGCCGTGGTGTGGTACGTGCGCCGATAGTTGCGATAGCCCGCCATCGTCTTCAGATTGCCGAAGTCGTAGCTGAGGCCCGCGTGGATGCCCTGGATGTAGTCGACCGGATCGGCCGGCGTGACGTTGTCGCCCGCGCCGTTCTGGCGATCGAACGTGACGACGGCGGCGAACCGGCCGCTTTCGTAGCCCAGCGCGACGTCGTATTTCGAACTGGCCTTGACGCTGCCGGCGATATTGCCGAAGCCGTACATCGCGCCGAACTTGAAGCCGCCGTATTCGCCGTCATAGCGCACCGCATTCGACGAGCGCGTGAACAGGCCGTCCTTGCGGCCGCCGGTCGCGGTCGAGGCCGTGGCCCACGAGTAGTTCTGCGCGTAGCCCATCGGGTCGAACTGCAGCATGTAGTCGTAGGTGGTCGTGAAGTTGCGCCCGAGCGTCAGTTCGCCCCAGCGGCCTTTGAGCCCGATCGTCGCGCGCCGCCCGAAGATCGAGTCGGGGCCGTCGTCGAGGCCGCCGTTCGCGAGGTCGATGCCGCTTTCGAGCCGGAACACGGCCTTCAGGCCACCGCCGAGATCCTCGACGCCGCGCAGGCCCCAGCGCGAGGTGTTCTTGTTGCCCGATTTCAGGCGGACCGCGTTGCCGCCTTCCGGCGCGGCGTGGTTCGTGAACTCGAGGCCGGCATCCATGATCCCGTAGAGCGTGACGCTCGATTGTGCGTGGGCGGCCGACGCGGCGATCGAGAGTCCGGCGGCCGCCGAGGCGGCCAGCAGGTGCTGCTTGTTCATTGACGCTGTCTCCTGTTGTGGTCGTGCTTGTTGTCGCGCACGGCGCATGACCGCGCACGGGGTGCGCCGCGCGCCCGGCGGGGCGGCGGCGCGATGCTTCAGCCCGCCTTCGCGAACGCCCAGCAGTCGTTCGCCGGGAACTCGATCCAGTGGCGGCCCGCCGCGCGCGGCACCTGCCCGAACGCGCGCAGGCGCAGCGCGCCGCAGTGGAACAGGTATTCCCAGCGATCGCCGAGATACATCGAGGTCACGAGTTCCGCCTGCAGGCGGTTCGCGCCGGGCCCGTCCGCGACCTGCACGCGTTCGAGCCGGATCACGGCCTGCGCGTCCTGGCCCGGTTGCAAGGTGTCGCGCGCGAGCGCCTGCAGTTGCCAGCCGTCGCCCGCGAGCGTCACGCGCTCGCCGTCGATCGACGCGACGCGCGCATCGATGCGGTTGTTGCTGCCCATGAATTCGGCCGTGTAGAGCGAGCGCGGCGCGCCGTACAACTCGGCGGGCGTGCCTTCCTGCTCGATGCGGCCGTTGCGCAGCAGCAGGATGCGATCCGACATCGCCATCGCTTCCGATTGATCGTGCGTCACGCACAGCGCGGACAGCCCGAGCGACACGATCAGCTCGCGCAGCCACGCGCGCGCCTCCTCGCGCAGCTTCGCATCGAGATTCGACAGCGGTTCGTCGAGCAGGATCACGGGCGGGTTGTAGACCAGTGCGCGCGCGATCGCGACGCGCTGTTGCTGGCCGCCGGACAGCTGGTGCGGATAGCGTTGCGCGAGGTGGCCGAGCCCGAGTTGATCGAGCGCGCCTTGTACGCGGCGCTGCCGCTCGTCGGACGCGACGCGGCGCAGCTTGAGCCCGTAGCCGACGTTGTCCGCGACCGTGCGGTGCGGCCACAGCGCGTAGGACTGGAACACGAGGCCGAGCGCGCGCCGCTCGACCGGCAGGTCGATGCGGTTCGCGCCGTCGAAGAAGACGTTGCCGTCGAGCTGGATGCGGCCGTCCGACGGCTGTTCGAGGCCGGCCACCGCGCGCAGCAGCGTGGTCTTGCCGCTGCCCGACGCGCCGAGCAGGCAGACCACTTCGCCCGCCTTCAGTTCGAACGACACGCCCTTGAGGATCGGGTTCGCGCCGTAGCTGAGAAAGAGGTTGTCGACGGTCAGCTTATCCATGAAGTTTCACTCCGAAACGCAGGGCCACGCCGAGTCCGACGCCGACCATCGCGATGTTGATGACAGAAAGGGCGGCGACCTGATCGACGGCGCCCGTCGCCCACAGCGACACCAGCAGCGCGCCGATCACCTCGGTGCCCGGCGACAGCAGGTAGACGGCCGTCGAGTACTCGCGCTCGAAGATCATGAAGATCAGCAGCCACGAGGCGAGCAGGCCGAAGCGCACGAGCGGCAGCGTCACGTCGAGCGAGACCCGCGCGCGCGTCGCGCCGACGCTGCGGCCCGCTTCCTCGAGTTCCGGCCCGACCTGCAGCAGCGCGCTCTGGATCAAGCGCATCCCGTAGGCGAGCCACACGACCGTGTAGGCGATCCAGATGCTCCACATCGAGTTCTTGATCTCGCGCAGCCCGGGCACGAACAGGAAGATCCACAGGAACGCGAGGCCGGCGAGCAGCCCCGGCACCGCGCGCGGCAGCAGCACGAGATAGTCGAGCAGCTTGGTGGCCCAGTCGTGGCGGCGGTGGCCGGCGAAGGCGACGAGCGTGTAGAAGCCGATCGCGAGCGCGCCGCCGAGCACGCCGATGCCGAGCGTGTTGACGATCGCGCGCACGAGGTTGTCCTGCTCGAACAGCTCGACGAAGTTGGACAGCGTCAGCACCTCGGCGAGCGGCACGCCTTCGCCCCAGTTGGTGACGAACGCGCGCAGCACGATCCCGGAGAGCGGCACGAACACCGTCAGCAAGAGCCACAGCGCGACGATCGCGAGCGCGACCCAGCGCCAGCCGCCGAGCGGCAGCACGGTGGCGCGGCCCGCCTTGCCCTTGACCGTGACGAAGCGGTTCGCGGTGCGCAGCAGCCGGCGCTGCAGCAGCACGAGCGGGAACGTGATCGCGACGATGCAGACCGCGACGGCCGCCATCAGGTGATACGAGGGCACGCCGAGCTTGTTGGTGAGCTTGTACAGGTAGGTCGCGAGCACCAGGTGGCCTTCCGGATCGCCGAGCACGAGCGGTAGGCCGAACACCTCGAAGCCGAGGAAGAACACGAGCACGCCGGCGAACAGCAGCGCGGGCATGGTCATCGGCAGGCTCACGTCGAGCGCGACGCGGAACGGCCGCGCGCCGGCCACGCGCGCCGCTTCCTCGACGTCCGAGCCGAGGTTGCGCAGCGCGGCGGAGGCGTACAGGTACACGTGCGGCACGTGGGTGAGCCCGACGATCACCGTGATCGCGAAGATCGAGTAGACGTTCCACGGCACCTCGTGGAGGCCGAGCAGCGACTTGAACCACACCGAGTAGAAGCCGACCGGCCCCGTCGCGACGACGTAGCCGAACGCGAGCACCATCGGCGACACGAACACCGGCGTGAGCAGCAGTGGTTCGAGCCAGCGGCGGCCGGGGAGGTCGGTGCGCGCCATCAGGAACGCGAGGATGCCGCCGAACGGGATCGAGATGAACAGCATGCCGCTGGCGATCACGAACGAATTGCGGGTGGCGGACCAGAAGTCGGGATCGCTGAAGATGAAGCGGAAACCGTCGAGGCCGAGCGCGCGATTCGCGTCGAAGAACGGCGCGGTCAACACGCTCTGAAACAGGATGAAGCCGAGCGGCAGCGCGACCGCGATCGTCAGCGTCGCGATCACGAGCCAGCGGAACAGGCCCGCGAGCGGCCCCAGGGTGGGCGCGGGCAGCGCGGGCACACGGCCGTCGCGCTCGCGCGGAAGAGCGGGAGGTGTCCCGCCGGTGCTGGTGGTAAGCATGAGTTCGCCCCTGCGGCCCGCGGGCCGCCTGTCAGGAAATAGGGAGGAGGGAGCGCGCGCGAGACGGCGCGCTCAGGCGCGCCGGATCAGCGCTTGACGGCCTGCTGCCACTGCTTGAGGAAGGCGAGGCGCTTCGATTGGTCGAGGTAGACGAGCAGCCCGGTGCCGATCGGGATCGGCTTCAGCGCGTCGCCGAGTTCCTTGGTCAGCCCGGCCATCGACGTTTCGCCCGAGACGTCCGCGCGGATCGAATACAGGTTCGCCTGGTTCGCGATCAGCGTCTGGCCGCGCTTCGACAGCAGGTAGTCGATCCACAGCTTCGCCGCGTTCGGGTTCTTCGCCTGCTTGGACACCGTCGCGAGCCGGCTCGACACGAGCGTGTAGTCTTTCGGGAACACATAGCCGATCGACTTGTCCTTCTTGGCCTTCGCGTACGCATACGAGCCGATGATGTTGTAGCCGATCAGGTTCTCGCCGGACGAGATCCGCTCCATCATCGCGCCGGTGCTCGACTGCAGCTTCGGCCCGGTCGCGCCGATCGCGCGCACGAGTTCCCAGGTGACCTGCTCGTTGACGTGCGCATCCTGCGTGATGAAGTTGAAGCCGACGCCCGATTTCTCGATGTCGTAGGTGGTGACCTTGCCCTTGAAGCGCTCGGGCTGCGACTGCAGCAGCTTGATCAGGTCGGCGCGCGTCTTCGGCACTTCGTTCTCGGCGATCAGCCGCTTGTTGTAGACGATCGACACGGGCTCGAAGGTGGTGCCGTAGGCCTGCTTCTGGTACTGCGCCCATTGCGGCAGGTTGCCCGCTTCCGGCGATTCGTAGGTCTGCATCAGGCCGTCGTTGACGAGCTTCACCTGGAGATCCATCGACGCGCTCCACAAGACGTCGGCGCTCGTGCTCTTCGCGGCGCTCTCGCTGACGAAGCGGTTGTACAGCTCGGTGCTGTTCATGTCGTTGTACTCGACCTTCACGCCGTACAGGCCTTCGAAGTCCTTGATCAGCGGGCGCACGAGGCCCGTGTCGGTGGTCGAGTAGACGATCAGCTTGCCTTCCTTCTTGGCGGCATCGATGATGCCCTGGTAGTTACCCGGATAGCCGGCCGGCGCCTGCGCGAATGCGGTACCTGCGGCGAGCGCCAGCAGCGCGGCGATACCTTTCGATGCAAACTGCATGTCTTCCTCCAAGATGGACTGCTTTGGTATGAGTGAGGCGGATGGTAAGTGTGAGGCACTTTCAGCCTGCTTTCATTTCGCGTAACAATAGCGGTCTTTAGGTCATGGATTTCCCGAGGTGATGCATGCGCGTCCTGCTGGTCGAAGACAATCCCCTGCTCGCACAATCGCTGACGGCCGCGCTCACGGCCGCGCGTTTCGCGGTCGACCACATGGCGGACGGCGAGGCGGCCGACCACGTGCTGCACACGCAGGACTACGCACTGGTGATCCTCGATCTCGGCTTGCCGAAGCTCGACGGGCTGGAGGTGCTGCGGCGCCTGCGCGCGCGGCGCAACCCGGTGCCGGTGCTGATCCTGACCGCGCACGGCTCGGTCGAGGATCGCGTGAAGGGACTCGACCTCGGCGCGGACGACTATCTTGCGAAGCCGTTCGACCTGACCGAACTGGAGGCGCGCGCCCGCGCGCTGATCCGCCGCAGCCTCGGCCACGAGCACACGCGCGTCGAGTGCGGGCCGCTCGAATACGACAGCGTCGATCGCAGTTTTCGTCTGAACAATGAGGTGGTGGCGCTGACGCCGCGCGAGCGTTCGGTGCTCGAAGTGCTGATCCTGCGCAACGGCCGCGCGATCAACAAGGAGACGCTGTCGGAGAAGATCTTCGGCCTCGACGAACTGGTCAACGCCGACGCGATCGAGATCTACGTGTACCGGCTGCGCAAGAAGCTCGAACACAGCGGGGTCGCGATCGTCACGCTGCGCGGCCTCGGCTACCTGCTCGAGGCGAAGGCGTCATGACGCGCGTCAACCTGCGCATGCAGGTCGGGTTGTGGCTGTTGCTGCCGCTGCTCGGGCTGCTCGCGCTCGATTCCTGGCTCACCTACCAGCGCGCGATGAGCGCCGCGCACACGGCGTTCGACCGCACGCTCGCGTCGTCGCTGAAATCGATCCGCGAAGGCGTGCGCCTCAGCAACGGAGAGATCGAGGTCGACCTGCCGTATCTCGCGCTCGAGATGTTCGAATCGAACGACGGCGGCAAGATCTACTACCTGATCCGCGAGGACGGCGGGCGCGCGGTGACGGGCTATCCCGACTTGCCGAGGCCGCGCGAGGCCAGCGTGGCGCTGTTCGAGACGCGCTTCTACGACGCGCTCTATCGCGGTGAGCAGCTGCGCATGGCCGCGCTGCGGCTGCCCGTGCACGACGTGCCGAGCGCGCAGACGCGGGTTGTGTGGGTGATGGTCGGCGAGACGATCGAGGCGCGCCAGGCGCTCGCGCGCGAGATCCTGGTCGGCTCGCTGCAGCAGGAAGGGCTGCTGGTGGTGCTCGCGCTCGGCATCGTGTGGTTCGGCGTGGCGCGCGGCCTGCGGCCGCTCAGGCGTTTGTCCGGGACGGTCGCCGCGCGCGCCGACGGCGATCTCGCGCCGCTCGACACGGCCGGCATGCCGAGCGAACTGGCGCCGCTCGTCGACGCGCTCAACCAGTACATCGCGCGCACCCAGCGCATGCAGGGCGCGCGCCGGCGCTTCTTCGCCGACGCCGCGCACCAGCTGAAGACGCCGCTCGCCGCGGTGCAGGCGGGCGTCGAGCTGGCGCGGCGGCCGGATGAAGCGCCGCGCGCGCAGGCGCACCTGGGCCGCGCGGACGACGCGGTGCGGCAGGCCGCGAAGATCGTGCAGCAGCTGCTGTCGCTGTCGCGGCTGGAGTCGGACAGCGGCTATGCGATCGAGCGCAAGCCGATCGCGCTGCACGAGATCGCGCGCGGCGTGACGCTCGATTGGTCGCCCGTCGCGCGCGCGCGCTCGATCGATCTCGGCTTCGAGCACGACGCGGACGTCACGGTCACGGGGCGCGCGGACCTGCTGGCGGAGCTGGTCGGCAACCTGATCGACAACGCGATCCGCTATGCGGGCGATGAGGCGGTGATCACGGTGAGGGTCGCGCGCGCGGGCGCGCAGGCGGTGCTGGAGGTCATCGACAACGGGCCGGGCATCGCGGCGGACGAACGCGATGCGGTGTTCGACCGCTTCTATCGCAGCGCGGCGACGCAGGCGGTGGAGGGGACGGGGCTGGGGCTGTCGATCGTGCGCGAGATCGTGCGCGTGCATCAGGGCGAGATCGCGCTGCTGGACGCGTCGGGCGGCGGTCCGTCGGGCGGCGTTTGCTCGGGGCGAGGTCTGGTCGTGCGCTTGAGCTTGCCGGTGTGGGGGGAGTGAACCATCGCGCGGATGGGGGCCGGGTGCGCGGCGTTTGGCGTCCTGTACCCGGTGCCGCACACCGCGCACCCCCATGCGGCGTCGTGCGCGGCTAGTCGCCGAAACCGAGTTCCGCGCCGACGGTTTGTCCGACCTCGAGGTGCGCGCCTTCGCCGCGCACGACGATGCCGTTCTTGCCGAATGTCAACGCGCCGTCGAACTGCGGGCTGCCGCGGTAGCCGCTCATCGTGTCGGTCGGTTCATGCGGCCATGCAGGGTCGGGCGCGCCGGTCTGTTGGTCGATGTTCGGCACCGGGCAGCGCGTGCACAGCTTGACGAGGCGGATCAATACCTCGTGCGCGTCGGCGCGGCACGTGAGTTCCTCGACGTAGTCTTCCTCGTAGGCGTCGAGCGTATCCAGCACGAGGTTCGGCCGGAAGCGGTCGATCGGAATCGCGGGCGCGCCCTTCGCGCGCAGCCGCGCATTGAGATCGTCGAGCGAGGACTGGCCGATCACGAGCAGGGGGAAGCCGTCGGCGAACTGCGTGTGCGAGGCCACCGATCCGGTCCATTTGCTGCTGACCGCGCGGCGCGCCGCGGGCGCGAAACGCGCGAGACGGGCAGGTTCGCCCAGGAATTCGCTGAACCAGGACGCGGCCTGTGCGCCGCAGTCGAGCGCGCCCACGGTGTCGCGCCAGACGGTCGCGGCGAGCGGTTCGGCATCGGCGAGCGCCGCCGCCGAGAGCGGCGTGCGCAGCTCGGGCATGTCGGGCGCGCGGATCACGAGGTGCCCGGTGTCGAACGCGGTTTTCACGCGCGCCAGCTGCGCATGCGTGCGCTGCGTGAACATGTTCCCGGCGGCGTTGACCACCATCCAGTTGCGGTCGTATTCGAGCCCGGTGGAGAGCAGTTGCGCGCGCGACAGCGCGATGCCGCCGCACGATTTGATCGGGTAGGTAAAAAGGGCGCTGATGGAAGGCATGACGCTGGCTCGGATGAATCGGGAGGGAGGAGGGCGGCCCGCGACGGACCGCTCCTGATTGTGCCAGATAGTGGCGCGTCCCGGCGGATGGCCGGGACGATGCCGGTGCGCGCGGACGCATGCCGGCAGGGCGGAATGCCTAGTCGCGTTCCTCGCAGAAGCGCAGCCGGTTGCCGAACGGGTCGTGCACTTCCAGCACGTCGCCCCAGGGCTGCGATTCGAGGCCGGGGCGGCCGTAACTGTAGTGCTTGTCGATCAGTTCGCGGTGGTAGGCCTGCACGCCTTGCATCGGCACGTACACGGTCGAGCCGGGGCTCGCGTCGCCGTGGTGTTCGGACAGGTGCAGCGTCATGCCGGCGCGCGCGACGGACAGGTAGAGCGGCAGGTCGGCCTCGAAGCGATGCTCGAACTGCACCGCGAAGCCGAGGAAGCCGCAATAGAATTCGCGCGCCTTGGCTTCGTCGAAGATCCGCAGGATCGGCACCGCACGCAGGAACCGGATGCCGTCGGCCGGGTCCGGATCGAGCCGGGCGGACGCGGTGTTCCAGTCGGCGTAGCCGAGTTGGGCGGCGATCAGTTCGAGCGCGGCGGCATGCGGGATCCCGACGTCGCGCGCGGCCAGTGCGGCGCGCAGCCGCCTGGCCATGGCTTTGGCCTGGTCGATGGTGGGCAAGGTGGACTCCTGGTCTCGGCGACGGTCAGTCGGGGCTCGCATTGCCGATCCGTCGCCGGCCCGAAGGACGCGGTGCAAGGAAAGGATGTCGTGATGCATTCACCATCCCCGGGCAGGAGGCGAGCGGCAGGCTGCATCGGCCGAAGCGGCATCGTGCCGCGTTTTCGGGGCATCGTCAAACCCGGGGGCGGTCGCGCGTTTCGGCGGTCGGCGGCGCAATGGGACGGGGCAGGCGCGCGGCGGGCAAGAGCCCCGCACGGCGGTTTTCGCACGCGCGCGACGCGCTGTCGGTCCGGCCGGCGGGGCGCGACTGGGAGGCGGCGGTTGCGCGGCCGATCCGTAAGGGATTCGAAGTCTTCGTGGAAGCTTTTCCGGGAAGTAAATCAGGGTTTTTCCGGGACCGGTTCCATCGATCGGGGTGACGGCGCGACAAGGCCCACGGCGGCGCTCGCCGCGATGGGTTCCGGGCGATCCGGAGCGTTGCGCCGAGCCCACGGTCGTTTATTCAGCATTTTGAAATATTGGGTAATCCGTCAGAATGGCGCCCGCATGGACTCGCCCATGTGCAGCAAACCACACCATACAAAAGAATTTTGAGGACGGAGAATCAATGAAGAAGCGCGTAGCAGTCGTCATGACGGCCGCCGGTCTTGCCGCCGCAACCACGGCCCATGCCCAGAGCAGCGTCACCCTGTACGGGATCGTTGATAATGGCCTGACCTACCAGAGCAGCGCCGCATCGGTCGGCGCGACCTCGGGCGGCCATTCCGCCGTCAAGATGTCGACGGGCGTGTGGGCCGGCAGCCGGTTCGGCCTGAAGGGCGGTGAAGATCTGGGCGGCGGCACGAAGGCGATCTTCCAGTTGGAAGCAGGCGTCTCGACCACCAACGGCACGTCGCAGTACGCAGGCGGGATCTTCACGCGCCAGGCGTGGATCGGCCTGACCAACCCGGCCTACGGTACGCTGACGGCCGGCCGCCAGTACACCGCCTACTACACGCTTCTGTCGCCGTACAGCCCGACCACGTGGCTGACGGGCGCATTCGGCGCGCACCCGGGCGATATCGATTCGCTCGACACCAGCTACCGCGCGAACAACTCGCTCGTCTACATGTCGCCGAAGTTCTACGGCTTCACGGTCGGCGGTTCGTACTCATTCGGCGGCACGCCGGGCAGCGTGAACGCGGGCTCGACCTGGAGCGCGGGGATTCAATACATCAACGGTCCGGTGGGCATCGCCGCGGCATTCCAGCGCGTCAACAACTCGACGCCGGGCGGCGGCGCCGTGTGGGGCGCGAATTCGACGACGAGCAACGGTGGTGCGCAGACGGCCGTGACGGCGATCAACGGCGGCTACTCCCAAGCGCAGGCGCAACAGCGCGTCGCGGTGACGGCGGGCTACCAGTTCTCGTCGGCGTGGGACGTGTCGGTGTCGTACTCGAACGTACAGTACATCCCGGGTACGAATTCGAATTTCCGCAACACCGCGATCTTCAATACCGCGGGCGCCGTGCTGCACTTCAAGCCGACGGCCACGTGGGATTTCGCGGGCGGCTACAGCTACACGCGCGCAACCCTCTCGAATGGCGTGACGAGCGCTGCGCAATACCATCAGTTCTCGCTGTCGCAGTACTACAGCCTGTCGAAGCGCACCGGCCTGTACGCGGTTGAGGCCTACCAGCGCGCGAATGGCCAGACGCTCGCGGGCGGTAAGATCATCGATGCGACCGCATCGATCGGCGACGGCTTCAATTCGTCGCCGTCGTCGTCGCGCAGCCAGGTGGCGGTTGGCGTCGGCATGATCCACCGCTTCTGATGCGGCGCGGCGTATCTGCCGCGTGATGCCGATGGATGGACGAACAGCCGGCCCGGGGCCGGCTGTTCGTTTTTGGGGGCGGCGATCAACGTCGTTTGCATCGAGCATGCATTTCCCGTCGCCGAATCCCGTGAACAGCCTCGGCTTGGCGGGTGGGGAGGCTCGGTTGGGCGGGATATCCCGGGGGGACGCATCACGCTGATGTTCGCGGCGGGCTCGACAGCGCACGCCCCCGGATTATGCGCCGGGGGGGCGTGATTTCCGCGTTCGACGCGGGTTGAGCATCATCGGACGGTCGGCCGAATCGATTCACGCGACAGAGCGCTGGGTTCGCGGCCGTATGGGGTTCCGACTGTTCCAAAGCGATGCGCAACGATGCTGATACAGCGGGGCGTGGTTCGGGTCGGCGAAGAGGCAGAGGTCTTGCCGGATGCCGGTTCAGCCCTGGCGAACGGCATCGTGACGAAACGCCACATTGAGCGACGTGACGAACTGCTAAGGTTCTCTACTTAATATTTCTACTGGTTTGAAGACGGGATGTGGCGCAATCGACTGTTGATACTACCGGGGCTGATGGTCGCGGGTGTGGCGAGTGCAAGTGGCTGGGATGAGGCTGTTCAACGTGCGGTCCTGTCACGAGCCATGTGCACCGAGGCTGACGTTCTGAATCTGGATGGCGGCGCGCCATCCGGTATTCAGCAACCGCCCTTGCCGGTCATGGGCGCGCCGTCGGCATCGAGCCGGACGAGCGCCGCGGACGTAAGCCGGCCGGACAAGTCACAGTTCGCGGAGCCGTCGCTGGTTCCCATGACCATGCAAGTATTTGAGGTGCTGGCACGGGGCTTTGCCAATATGGCCGCCAGCGCGTCGGGGCAAAAAAATATCAGGAATTGAGACGCTGATCCGTTCGGGCCGGCGATGCTGGCGTGCCGGCCTGTCGAGTCAGGAAGAACGCGAGGGGATCGAAATCGTGTAGGGTATCGGTGCACGGTGGATCCACCCGCAAGGCCGGCCATCTTTGGGACACGAACCGGTTTCGCGGCGGTGTGCGCGGCGAATTGCAGCACGAACGCTGCGGGATGCTTGAGCCGGCAAGTCGCGGCTGCGCGTTGCCCCCGAAGGTCGCCGATTACGAATCGCCTTCGATTACTCCGCCGGCGTTGATATTGTGCCGATATTGTTCCTGATATGCTGAATCCGAGCCGGAAGGTTTATACTTTCTTGTAAGGAATACTTATGATTGCGCATGCCGGTAGTGGGTACGAGGAACGGTCGTTCTCGTCAGTGGTGGACGGCGCCGAAATATTCCTCCGAAAATGGACCCCGCCGGTCGGGGTCGAGCCTCGGGCCGTGGTCCAGATCACGCACGGAATCTGCGAGCACGGCGGGCGATATGACCGGTTCGGCCGGTACCTCGGCGAGCGGGGCTACGTCGTCTACGCACTCGACTTGCGTGGTCATGGTCGGACGGCCGGCGCGGCCGGCCTGGGACAAGCGGGGCTGACTTGCTGGGCGGACATGACGAGCGACATTGCCCAGCTCTCGAGGCTGGCGAAATCCGAATATGCCGACCTGCCTTTGGTCGCGTTCGGCCATAGCATGGGTTCCGCGCTCACGCAGTCGCACATCCAGAATCACGGCGACCTGCTGGCGGCTGCCGTGCTGTGCGGCACCTTGGGCGCGTTGCCGGGGGTGGACGATGCGGAGGTGACGGCGCTCGAGGGTGTGGCGCATTCCGCCGAGGGCGATCAGCCCTCGGCGCTTTTCGGGAAAGTCCTGCATACGCTCAACGCACCATTCGCCCAGGATGGTCAGCCGGTGACCGGCTGCGAATGGATGGCGACAGACCCAGCCGAAATCCAGCGCTTCCTGAGCGACGATCTTTGCGGGAAGCCGTTCTCCAACAGCATGCTTTACTCGGTGCTGGATGGATTCCGTAGCCTGTGGGTTCCGGAAAACGAAACCAGAATTCCGGTAAGCCTGCCTATCCTGGTGGTGGCCGGCACTCAGGATCTTGTCGGCGGGAACACCGTCTCGATACAGTCCTTGATTACCCGCTACATGCGCCAGGGCCATCTTGCACTGGCGTATCGCTTCTATCCCGGGGACCGTCACGAGATATTGAACGGGTTCAACAAGGACATCGTTCAACGTGACGTGGGTGCGTGGCTGGATGATGCGCTTGCGCGTTCAGCGTAAGCCGACGGGCGCGCCCGGATTCCCTGCGCGGAGAAGATGGGGCGGATGAATTGCGGTTTGATCACGTGGACGAACGCTGCGCGCGGGGCGCCGACTGCTTCCCGAAGGCGGGCGCCGCGCGACCGCCCTGTCGTTCAACCGTGGCTGTCGACCCACGCGCGCGCCCAATCGAGCCCGGCGTGACGCGCTTCGTCCTCGGTGTCGAACACGCCCAGCACGCTCGAGGCCTCGATCAGCTTGTTGGCGCGGGTGATGGTGCCGCTCGCCGCGTAGCGCTCGGGTTGCAGGATTTCCTCCTGCTGCAGGATCGCGTGGCCCCAGATCTGGTAGCCCAGGTAAGTTTCTGCTTCCATCAGCGCACCACCTCGGCGTGACGACGGCCGGTGCCGACCTGCAGCACGTTGCCGTCTGGCGTGATCATTCGCGGGATCTGCGGCGTGGCCGACATATCCGGCGTCGTGCGTTCGATATCGCCGCGCGGCGCACTGCTGACCGACGGAGCGCCGCTGCGCGGCCGGGCGGTGAATTTGGGTGTGGCAGCGATGGCCGGCGCCCGACGGACGTTTGCCGGCACCACGTGCGGCGCGGCGCGCCGGGGTTTCGCCGGCGCGGGCGCGGCTGCCGGCGCGCGCGGCGCCGCGCCGCGCGCCTCGGGCGGATTCCAGATCTCTACGTAGTGGTCGCCGGCATGCGCAAGCGCCGCGCATGTCAGTAAGCACAACCCGAATCCCGCTCGTTTCACTCTGTGTTCTCCGTATGGCGCCGATGACGTTCGGCGCGATGCGCCGGATGCGCGGCGGGCCGAATGATACCCGGGCCGGGAGGCGATGTCCCGTCGAGCGTTGCCAATCCGCAAACCTGTATGAATATACAGTTTTCCGTGGCGCTTGTCTGCGTGGCGGGTTGCGCCGCGACAACGGGCCTGCCTAAGCGCGCCGCCCGGCGGCGGGCGGGGGCGGGGCAATCCATGCGAAATGGGCGAAGGGCATGGCGTAGCGCGGCAGCCACGGGGTGGAGAAGCTCCGGATCTCGTTGGTGCGGTAGGCCGCCTATTCACTCGCGGTCAGCTCGCGCAGCGGCTTGCCGTGGTCCTTCGGCACGTTCGATCGCGGGCGAGCCGCCGTCGGTTCGAGGCACGAAGATCAGCGTGTTGATCGGCAGGTACGGGAACCGTGCGGGCAGCGGGCAGCGAGCCGCCGACGGGAGCGCCGCCGCGAATTGGCGGGCCTGCCGGCGGGGCGCGAAGCGTCGCCGGCTGGCTACGCCGAAGGCGAACAGCAGCGCGATGCAGCCGCCGTGCAGCAGCCAGATCCACGGCAGCCGCGCGGCCGCGTCGGGCGGCGCGCACGAGGCCCGTCAACGACAGCGCGGCGAACAGGCGGTTCAGGTTCATCTCGGGCCTGCCGGCCGGAGGCGGCGAGGGTGGCGGAAGTCGGGAGACGGATTTGCATGAGGCAAACTTTCACGCGCTTTTTCCCGCAGCGGCGCGGCGGGCGCAGACGGTGAGGCTGTTGCTCTTTCCGGGTGTCGGCGCATCATGGCCGGGCGCTGGCCGGGCTCGGGGTGGTCAATGAATCGAGGCGGATCGCTTCGACGCGTCGAGAGGGGAGTCATTGATTTTAGACGACCGGTCTAATTTTGATTTATGATCTGGCTCCATGACGATAGGGGGCTGGCAAGGCGTCGTGACGTGGCCGATTGAATCGGACATGGCATATGAGGATGGGGCCGCAATCCAAGCGGCCATCGATGCCGATGCGAGGGTTTTCGTGGCGGCGCGACATGGGGGGATGCGTTGCCCGGCGGAGTGTGGGTGTGCATCGTGGATATTGGGGGGCGTGTCATCGGTCGCTGCGCACGTCGTAGCGTCGTCGTGTCGCGGTATGACCCCAAGGCGCGTGGGCGTCGCGTCGTGCAACCGCCATGCGCGCATGCGATGCTTGGCGGGTCCGCGCGGAGCGCCGGCACGGGATAGCGTCATGCCTGCCTCGGTGAGGTCGACGCTGGATTAACCGCATGGCGATTTTGAATTAGACGACTGGTCTAATATGTCGAGAAAAAGAAAGCCGTCACGGGTTTGAGGTCGTGCGTGTTGGCACGGCATCACGCGTCGCACCCGCCGTACCACCGGGTGTCAAACACCGCGCCGCGACGTCCGATCCGGACGGTCGCGTGCCGGCAGCGGGTTTTCAAGTGGCATGGGGTGCGCAGGGCAGCAGGCCCGACGTGTCGCATGCCGGATTGTCCTGTTTCGTTCGCAAGGAGCGCACCATGAAAGTTCTTGTCGTCCTGACTTCCCACGATCGCCTCGGCGATACCGGCCAACCGACCGGCTTCTGGCTCGAGGAACTGGCCGCACCGTACTACGCCTTCCAGGACGCGGGCGTCGATCTGACGCTCGCGTCGCCGCTCGGCGGCCAGCCGCCGCTCGATCCGAAGAGCAGCGATCCCGCGTCGCAGACCGACGCCACCCGTCGCTTCGACGCCGATCCGCAAGCCAAGGCGGCGCTGGCCGCGACGCGTTCACTGACGGAGGTGTCGATCGACGATCACGACGCCGTGTTCTACCCGGGCGGCCACGGTCCGCTGTGGGATCTCTCCGAGGATCCGCGCTCGATCGCCCTGATCGAGCGTGCGTTCGAGGCCGGCAAGCCGGTCGGCGCGGTCTGTCATGCGCCGGGTGTGCTGCGCCACGTGAAGCGCGCGTCGGGCGAGCCGCTCGTCAAGGGGTTGCGCGTGACCGGCTTCACCAACACCGAGGAAGCGGCGGTGGGCTTGACCGAGGTCGTGCCGTTCCTTGTCGAGGACATGCTGAAGGCGAACGGCGCGCAGTTCTTCCGCGGCGCCGACTGGGCGCCGCACGTCGAGACCGACGGCCTGCTGGTCACCGGCCAGAACCCTGCCTCGTCCGAACCCGCCGCAGCGGCGCTGCTGAAGCTGCTCGGCCGCGCCTGAACCCGCGAGGCCGGCGCGTCGCGCCGGCCGCCGCCCCTCGTTGTTCCGTATTCCGAATCGCCCCACCTTGACCTGGAGTCATCGATGTCCGCTTTGTTCGAACCTTTCAAGCTCAAAGACGTCACGCTGCGCAACCGTATCGCGGTGCCGCCGATGTGCCAATACGTGGCCGAGGACGGCCTGATCAACGACTGGCATCAGGTGCATCTGGCCGGCATCGCGCGCGGTGGCGCGGGGCTCGTGATCGCGGAGGCGACCGCGGTGGCGCCCGAAGGGCGCATCACGCCGGGCTGCGCGGGCCTGTGGAACGACGCCCAGGCCGAGGCCTTCGCGCGCTCGGCGGCCGCCATCAAGGCGGCGGGCGCGGTGCCCGGGATCCAGCTCGCGCATGCCGGCCGCAAGGCGAGCGCGAACCGCCCGTGGGACGGCGACGATCACATCGCCGATCACGATCCGCGCGGCTGGCCGCTCATCGCGCCGTCGGCCGTGCCGTTCGGCGCGCACCTGCCGAAAGTGCCGCGCGCGATGACGCTCGACGACATCGCGCGGGTGCAGGCGGACTTCGTCGCGGCCGCGCAACGCGCGCGCGACGCGGGCTTCGAGTGGCTGGAATTGCATTTCGCGCACGGCTATCTGGGCCAGAGTTTCTTTTCCGTTCATTCGAATCAGCGCGACGACGCGTATGGCGGCTCGGCGGAGAATCGCGGCCGCTTCCTGGTCGAGACGCTGGCGGCGGTGCGCCGGGTCTGGCCCGAGCACCTGCCGCTGACTGCGCGCTTCGGCGTGATCGAGTACGATGGCCGCGACGAGGAAACGCTCGCGGAGTCGATTGCGCTGACCCGGCGTCTCAAGGAGGTGGGGCTGGACCTGCTCAGCGTCACGATCGGCTTCTCGACGCCGACCGCGCAGATCCCCTGGGGGCCGGCCTTCCTCGCGCCGATCGCCGAACGGGTGCGCCGCGACGCGCGGCTGCCGGTCGCATCGGCGTGGGGCATCGACACGCCGCAACTGGCCGAGCGCGTGATCGCCGACGGCCAGCTCGATCTCGTGATGGTCGGGCGCGCGCACTTGGCGGATCCGCACTGGCCGCATTACGCTGCGAAGACGCTGGGCGTCGAACGTCCGTCGTGGACCTTGCCCGCGCCGTACGCGCACTGGCTGGAACGCTACAAGACCGCCTCGAAGGCGGCCTGAACGACAGCGGTCCGTCCTGGCGGCGGGCCGCCGGTCGGCGCGGATTGTCCGGTGTGCGAATCACCCCACCATTACAACCAAGTCCCGGAGTTCCCACCATGACGACGCTTACCATCAACGGCACGCCCCACGAGGTCGACGCCCCCGGCGATATGCCGCTTCTCTGGGCGTTGCGCGATCTGGTCGGGCTGACCGGCACCAAGTTCGGCTGCGGGATCGCGCAGTGCGGCGCCTGCACCGTGCACCTCGACGGCATCGCGGTGCGTTCGTGCGTGCTGCCCGTCGCGGCGGTCGGCGACAAGAAGATCACCACGATCGAGGCGGTGGGCGCGACGCCCGCCGGCCGCAAGGTGCAGGAGGCGTGGCGCGCGCTCGACGTCGTGCAGTGCGGCTACTGCCAGTCCGGACAGGTGATGGCGGCGGCGGCGCTGATCGCATCGAATCCGCGCCCGACCGACGCCGACATCGACGCCGCGATGACCGGCAACATCTGCCGCTGCGGCACCTACAACCGCGTGCGCGCGGCGATCAAGCACGCTGCTCAGGAGGCCTGACATGTCGCGAGGACTGATCGAGGCCGGCCGGGCGGCCGCGCGCGCCGGGTTGTCGCGGCGCACATTCGTCAAGTACGGCATCACGCTCGGCGCGGCGGCGGGCGGCGGCCTGTTGCTCGGCTTCAGCGTGCCGGCGGCGGGCGGCGATGCGCGCCGCTCGGTGCTCGGCGGCGACGCCGTCGAGGGCGCGCAGCCGGGCGTGTTCGCACCGAATGCGTTCGTCCGGATCGATCGCGCCGGGCAGGTCACGCTGGTGATGCCGAAGGTCGAGATGGGACAGGGCGTCTATACGTCGATCCCGATGCTGATCGCGGAAGAGCTGGAGGTGCCGCTGTCGAGCGTGACGCTCGACCATGCGCCGCCGAACGAGAAGCTGTTCCTCGACCCGCTGCTGGGCGGCCAGCTGACGGGCGGCTCGACGTCGATCCGCTATGCATGGGAGCCGATGCGGCGCGCGGGCGCGACCGCGCGCACGCTGCTCGTCTCGGCGGCCGCCGCGCAGTGGAAGGTCGACCCGGCGAGTTGCCATGCGCAGAACGGCGAGGTGCTGCATGCGCCGAGCGGGCGGCGCGCTTCCTACGGGCAACTGGCGGATGCAGCCGCGAAGCTGCCGGCGCCGAAGGACGTGGCGCTGAAAAAACCCGAGGACTTCAAGCTGATCGGTCAGCCGGTCAAGCGGCTCGATTCGCCCGAGAAGGTCGACGGCAGCGCGCAGTTCGGCCTCGACGTGCGCGTGCCGGGCATGCTGTACGCGGTGATCGTCAACAGCCCGGTGTTCGGCGGCACGGTCGCGAGCGTCGACGACGGCGCGGCGCGCCGGGTGCCGGGCGTGCGCCAGGTGGTGCGCGCCGACAACGCGGTCGCCGTGGTGGGCGACCACACGTGGGCGGCCAAGCGCGGCGCGTCGGCGCTCGTCGTGCAGTGGAACGAGGGCGCGGGCGCGCGCGTGTCGATGCGCGAGATCGTCGCGGATCTCGCGCGCGCGGCCGAGCGTCCGGGCGCCGTCGCGCGCCGCGACGGCGACGTCGAGCGCGGTTTCGCGGACGCGAAGACCCGCGTCGACGCGGTTTATCAGCAGCCGTTCCTCGCGCACGCGACGATGGAGCCCGTCAACTGCACGGTGCACGTGCGCCCCGACGGCTGCGACGTCTGGGTCGGCACCCAGGTGCCGACGCGCGCGGTGGACGCCGCGCGCCGGGTGACCGGGCTGCCCGCCGAGAAGATCGCGATCCACAATCATCTGCTGGGCGGCGGCTTCGGGCGCCGGCTCGAGACCGACATGATCGAGCAGGCGCTCAAGATCGGCAAGCAGGTGAATGCGCCGGTGAAGGTGGTGTGGACGCGCGAGGAGGACATTCAGCACGACATGTACCGGCCGTACTACTACGACCGGATCTCGGCCGGGCTCGATGCGAACGGCCGGCCGGTCGCGTGGCGGCACCGGATCGTCGGCTCGTCGATCATGGCGCGCTTCGCGCCGCCCGCGTTCAAGGACGGCGTCGATCCGGACGCGGTCGAGGTCGCGTCCGATCTGCCGTACGACCTGCCGAACCAGCGCATCGAGTATGTGCGCGAGGAGCCGCGCCACGTGCCGACCGCGTTCTGGCGCGGCGTCGGGCCGACGCGCGGCACCTTCGTGGTCGAGAGCTTCATCGACGAGCTGGCGGCGCAGGCGAAGGCCGACCCGGTGGCGTACCGGCGCGCGCTGCTCGGCAAGTCGCCGCGCGCGCGCAACGTGCTCGACACCGCGACGCGGGCGGCGGGGTGGGGCGCGTCGATGCCGAAGGGGCAGGGGCGCGGCGTGTCGGTCATGTACGCGTTCGGCAGCTATTTCTCGATGGTCGCGGACGTCGCGGTCGACAACGGCGAGGTGAGCGTGCGGCGCGTGGTGTGCGCGGTCGATTGCGGGATGGTGGTGAATCCCGACACGATCGAGGCGCAGGTGCAGGGTGGGATCATCTTCGGGATCACGGCGGCGCTGTACGGCGAGATCACGATCCGGGACGGCCGCGTCGAGCAGCGCAACTTCACCGACTACCGGATGTTGCGGATCGACCAGACGCCGAGCATCGACGTGCATATCGTGAAGAGCGCGGAAGCGCCGGGCGGGATCGGCGAGCCGGGCACGGCGGCGGTCGCGGCGGCGGTCGCGAACGCGATCTACGCGGCCACCGGCAAGCGCCTGCGGCAGTTGCCCGTGGGCGACCAGCTGCGCGCCTCGAACCCTGCCTGAGCGAGGATCCCGATCATGGCATTGAAGACCCTGACAGGCGTCGCGCGCACGCTCGGCGCGGCGCTCGCATTCACGTTCGCCGGCGCGGCGGGCGCCGCCCAGGCCGATCCGGCGCTGGTCGCGCGCGGCGCCTATCTCGCCAAGGCGGGCGACTGCGTCGCCTGCCACACCGCGCCGCATGGCCGGCCGTTCGCGGGCGGACTCAAGATGGTCACGCCGCTCGGCGCGATTTATTCGACCAACATCACGCCCGACCCCGACACGGGCATTGGCCGCTACACCGAGGCCGAGTTCGCGCGCGCGTTGCGCGCGGGCGTCGCGAGGGACGGGCACAACCTGTACCCGGCGATGCCGTATCCGTCGTATGCGAAGGTGCGGGACGACGACGTGAAGGCGCTCTACGCGTACTTCATGAACGGCGTCGAGCCGGTGCCCGCGCCGAACCGCGCGGCGGAGATCCCGTGGCCGCTCAACCTGCGCTGGCCGCTCAAGCTGTGGAATGCTGTGTTCCTCGACACGACGGTCTACGCGGAGAAACCGGACAAGGACGTGCTGTGGAATCGCGGCGCGTACCTGGTGCAGGGGCTCGGGCACTGCGGCTCGTGCCATACGCCGCGCGGCGTCGGCTTCCAGGAGCAGGCGCTCGACGAGCGCGGGTCGGCGTTTTTGTCCGGCGCGCTGATCGACAACTGGTTCGCGTCGAATCTGACCGGCGAGCACAACGTCGGGCTTGGCCGCTGGAGCGAGGCCGATCTCGCGCAATTCCTCAAGACCGGCGCGAATACGCACGCAAGCGCGTTCGGCTCGATGACGAGCGTGATCAACCTCAGCACGCAGGCGTTGAGCGACGACGACCTCACGGCCATCGCGCGCTATCTCAAGTCGCTGCCCGCGGCGGGCGGCAACGGCGCGCCGCCGTATCAGTACGATCCGAAGGACACGCAGGCGGCGCTCGCGCGGCCGGCCGGCAACCCGGGCGCGAAGGTGTACGCGGCGTATTGCATGCACTGCCACGGCGTCGACGGGCGCGCGTTCGCGCCGTTGCTCGCGCCGCTCGCGGGCAATCCGACCGTGCTGGAGCCGCATCCCGCGTCGCTCATCAACGTGACGCTGAACGGCACCGAGGACCTCGTGATCCAGGGCTTGCCGGCCGCGTATCCGATGCCGAAGTTCGCCGACGTGTTGACCGACCAGCAGATCGCGGACGTGCTGACCTTCATCCGCGCCGGCTGGAACAATCGCGGCCCGACGATCGAGGCGGCCGAGGTCGCGAAGCTGCGCAAGGCGACGCGCGGAGAGCGGTAAGGTTCAAGGCGGCGTCGCGCAGCGGTTCGCGACGCCGCCGCCTTGAAGCCCGGCCTCGCCCGTGGTCGGGGCGCGGGCCCGCATTCGGGATCGCTTGCGTCGCTATTGCGAGACGGCGCGTGCGGATCGATTGATTTCGGAAGGAAGCGCGTGTGGCATGCGTGTTGTATCGGTCTTGCCCGATTCTTCCATCGCAGGGTTAATTTCAAGATTGATTGATTAAATAGATAAAATCTTGATGTATTGAATTTATCTTCAATTTATATATTTTGATGTGCGATTTGTTTGAGAGGGGAGTTGCATGCCGGCATTCGGGATCGCTTGCGTCGATGTCGCATGGAGACGGGGCTGATCGACAGGGATCGAAGTGGCAAATACGCGATATGCACCGTGCGTCGTTCCAACCTCATCCTCTCGGAGAGTTGTCGGTTTTGAGGCCGTTAAAATCGAAAATTGACAATTTAATACACTTCAATGGATGAATTTTTGAAATTCGAATCGCATTGATTCTTGAGGTGGCCGGACTCGCCGTGCTACACATATTGCACCGGGATTGTTCCTCATTTAAACTCGCGCTTCCGTGTCAGCGCGAAGTGCGCATTCTGCTTCACGTTTTTGCATCGCGCGCCGCCCGTTCATAACGGTGCACGCAAGGTGTGAAGTCGCCACGAGCCGTCGTGGAGCAGATCTGCCGTCGCGAGCGACAAGTTCGGGATGTGTGTCGCCCGGCTTGAACGCACGGGCAACGCCATCCGAAAAAATCAAGACTGGCGTCGCAGTGACCGGAGACCATCCGGACGATCGGGGATAGCGGTAACGTCACCTCCTTCCAGCACACACGCGTCCGCCCGGGCCACCTTTGCGCGCAGCGCCGGTGTCCGGCGTCGGCTGTCGGCATGTCCGCAGTCCAGGCGCGCTGACGGCTTGTCCGGTTGACCGGACCATGCCGGGAAGGCATGGCGGCGGCATCGCGCGCACCGATTGCCGGCACCCACGCAAGAACGGGTGTAAGCCGCTTCATGCAATGCAACGGGGAGTCCATTTTGAAAATAATTTCCAGTCCTACCCTCCTGATTTCGGCTGCCGTGCTGGCCACCACGCTGGCCGGCTGCGCGACCGAATCGTCGCGCGCGCTGCCGGTGCCGGTCGCGGACCGCGCGCGTACCACACCCGTGGGGAAACCGGTCGAAATCGCGCTCGGCAAGTTCGACAACCGTTCGAGCTATATGCGCGGCATCTTTTCGGACGGCGTCGATCGTCTCGGCGGGCAGGCGAAGACGATTCTGATCACCCATCTGCAGCAGAGCCGCCGCTTCAACGTGCTCGATCGCGACAATCTCGAAGAGATCAAGCAGGAAGCGGGCTTCCTGAAGCAGTCGCAGGCCGTGAAGGGCGCACGCTTCGTCGTGACGGGCGACGTCACCGAATTCGGCCGGAAGGAAGTGGGCGACCATCAGCTGTTCGGCATCCTCGGGAGCGGGAAGGAGCAGGTGGCCTATGCGAAGGTCAATCTGAACATCGTCGACACGACCAGCTCGGAAGTCGTGTTGTCGGCCCAGGGTGCAGGCGAATACAGCGTGTCGAATCGCGAAGTCATCGGCTTCGGCGGAACCGCGAGCTATGACTCGACGCTGAACGGCAAGGTGCTCGATCTGGCGATCCAGGAGGCGGTCAATCATCTGGTCGATCAGGTCGACGCGGGGGCGCTGGGCGCCCGCGCGAAGTGAACCGCATCGTTTCCATCGATCCGCTTACCGATATCCCTACCATGACGATCAAGCTTCCGACGCGAGCGGCCTGGCTGCCGCTCGTCGCAAGCGGCCTGCTGCTGGCCGGCTGCGCGACTCCCAAGACCCCGCCGCTGTATCAGTGGGATGGCTATCAACCGCAGGTCTACGAGTACTTCAAGGGGCAGACCGGTCCGCAGCAGCAGATCGATGCGCTGGAGCAGGCGCTGCAACGGATCCGCGCGAAGGGCAACCGTCCTCCGCCGGGCTTCCAGGCGCATCTTGGCGTGCTGTACGCGAGCGTCGGCAACGACACGCAGGCCGAGCAGGCATTCGAGGCCGAGAAGCAGTCGTTTCCTGAATCCACGGCCTATATGGATTTCCTGCTGAAGCGATCCCAACAAAAATAAGAGATGACCATGCGCACATTCATTTCAGTGAAGCTCATCGGCGTGCTCGCCGTGCTGGGCCTGCTCGCGGCCTGCGCAGGCCCGGCGCAGCGTCCGGACTACACCGCGTTCAAGAAGAGCCAGCCGCGCTCGATTCTCGTGCTGCCGCCCGTGAACGACACCACCGACATCAAGGCGACCTACGGCGTGTTGTCGCAGATGACGATGCCGCTCGCGGAATCGGGGTATTACGTGATTCCCGTCGTGCCGATGGAAGAAACCTTCAAGCACAACGGCCTGACCACGCCGGTGGACATCGAGCAGGTGGCGCCCGCCAAGCTGCGCGAGATCTTCGGCGCGGACGCGGCGCTGTACACGCGGGTCACGCAGTACGGGTCGAAATACATGGTCGTCGACAGCACGACGATCGTGTCCGCTTCGGCCAAGCTCGTCGACCTGAGGACGGGCGATGTGTTGTGGCAGGGCGCCGGGCAGGCGAACGGCAAGGAGGTGGGCGCGCAGCTCAATCTCAACTCGTACGGGTTGATCGGCATGCTGGCGCAGGCCGCGGTCAAGCAGATCGCGCACACGCTGGCCGACGACAGCGTCGACGTGGCCGGTCTGGCGAGCCTGCGCATGCTGTCCGCCGGGCCGCCCAACGGCCTGTTGTACGGGCCGCATTCGTCGAAGTACGGCACGGACTGAGGCGAATCGCCTGCGTTCGTTGCGGCCGGCCCAGGTATGGCCGGCCGCATTTGGCGGATAGCGCAGTGGTCGGCCGTACGGTAGTCGGCCGCGTTTAGCCAACCTTGCACGGGTAACCGGTGTCGCCCGGCTGCGCCTGGCCGGTCGTACCCAGTCGGCCGCACCCAGTCGGCTGGCACCCAGTCGGCCACACTCAGTGTGGCTGCATCCAGCCGACCGCATCCAGCCGACCGCATCCAGCCGACCGCATCCAGCCGACCGCATCCAGCCGACCGCATTCAGCCGACCGCATTCAGCCGACCGCATTCAGCCGACCGCATTCAGCCAACCGCATTCAGCCGACCGCATCCAGCCGACCGCATTCAACCGACCGCATCCAGCCAACCGCATTCAGCCGACCGCATCCAGCCGACCGTATCCAGCCGACCACATTCAGCCGACCACATTCAGCCGACCGCATCCAGCCGACCACATCCAGCCGACCGCATCCAGCCGACCACATCCAGCCGACCGCATCCAGCCGACCACATCCAGCCGACCACATCCAGCCGACCACATCCAGCCGACCGCATCCAGCCGACCACATCCAGCCGACCACATCTCCCGGCCGCACCTGTCCCGCCTCACCTGACACGCGTCCGGCGCGCGGGCCGCCTGTCGACGCGGGGCTGCTGCTGCTTGCCTTGCGCCGGTCGAGCGGCTCCCGGGGCAGGCCTGCAGGACGCCGGGATGCGTGGATATCCGCTGGACCTCGCTCCCCGGGGCCGATTCGGACGAACCGTCCGGCCGCCGCCATCGCGGCTTCACAGCAGGACACGATGCACGCTAAGATCGCGCATCGTGCCTCCGGGAGCCTGCATGTCCGCCGTTCACATCGTCATCACCGATCAGCCCGATGCATGCGTGGAGGCGCAGATCGGAGACGGCCTCAGGGTCTTCAACCTCGAACACACCGGGATCGACGACAACCGGCCGCTCGCGGTGCTCGCACGGGATCCGGAAACGGGGGAGGCGCTGGGCGGCCTCACGGGCCGCACCTCGCTCGGGCTCTTGTTCATCGATCTGTTCCACCTGCCGGATGCGTTGCGCGGCACGGGGCTTGGCGGCGAGCTGTTGCGGCGCGCCGAGGACGAGGCGCTGCGGCGCGGCTGCCGGCGCGCCGTGCTGTATACGATCAGCTTTCAGGCACCGGGCTTCTACGAGAAATTCGGCTGGACCCGGTTCGGCGAAGTGCCGTGCGATCCGCCCGGAACGAGCCGCGTATTCATGACCAAGCAGCTTGGCTGAACGCTCATCCGTCATGCGCCGCACGCGCGCCGTCACGCGGCGAAGCTAAGATGACGGGCGGCGCGCCGCGCCCGATCGACCCCGACACCGGACTGCCCATGGCTTCGACTCCATCCTCTTCCCCCAATCCGTCTTCCCGCCCGAAAGCCCAGGCGATCGCGCTCGGCGTGCTGTACACGCTGCTCGTCGCGCTCGCGCTGTGGGTGATCAGCGATTTCCTGCCCGCGATCGTCTGGGCCTGCGTGATCGCGATCGCGCTGTGGCCCGCGCTGCACCGGATCGACGCGTGGCCGCCGCTGCGCGGCCGCACCACGCTCGTCGCCGTCGGGCTGACGGCGGCCGTGGCGCTGCTGCTGGTGGTGCCCGTCGTGATCGGGCTCGCGCAGGCGGCCGGGCAGGCGCACGCGTTGTTCGAATGGGGGCGCAGCGCGCAGCAGAACGGCATTCCCGTGCCGGATGCGCTCCAGCACCTGCCGTTCGGCGCGCAGCAGGCCACGACCTGGTGGCAGGAGAATCTCGCCAAGCCGCTGCATGCGGCGAGCGCCGTCAAGGGCGTCAACGGCGAGAACTTCCTCGCGTTCAGCCGTCATTTCGGTTCGCGGATCGCGCATGCGGGCGTGCTGTTCGGTTTCATGCTGATCACGCTGTTCGTGATCTTCCAGGCCGGGCCGCGCCTGTCCGACGCACTGTTGAAGGGCGTGCAGCGCGCATTCGGCGCGGACGGCGCGGCGTTGATCCAGCGGATGGTGGCGGCCGTGCACGGCACCGTGACGGGGCTTGTCGTGGTCGGGCTCGGCGAGGGCGCGCTGCTCGGCGTCGCCTACGCGTTCGCGGGCGTGCCGCATGCGGCGCTGCTCGGGCTCGTGACGGCGGTGGCCGCGATGCTGCCGTTCTGCGCACCGCTCGTGTTCTGCGGGGCCGCGCTGTGGCTGTTCGCGCAGGGCATGGCCGGGTGGGCGATCGGCCTCGCGGCGTTCGGTTTCGTGGTCGTGTTCGTCGCCGAGCACTTCGTGCGGCCGGTGTTGATCGGCAGTTCCGCGCGGCTGCCATTCCTGCTCGTGCTGTTCGGCATTCTCGGCGGCGCGGAAACCTTCGGCCTGCTCGGCCTGTTCATCGGCCCCGCGCTGATGACCGTGCTCACGGTGCTGTGGGCGGAGTGGGTCTGCTGACTGCGAGCGGCGCGGTGGTGCGACGAGAAGCCCGAGTAGTCCTCGGAGCCCGAGAAGCTCAAGAAGCTCAAGAAGCAAGCGGGGCAATCGACGCAGTAGCGCGACTTAGCGCTCGTGTTCGTGACAGAAGCGCGGCGCGCGGCGGCGTGCCGATTGAATAGTGCTTCGCATTGCCATGCTTTAGCCGCGTTCCATACGCACCGGAGGCGTTTTTTTCGTTGTTGTTTTCACAAATTTAAACAAACGACCCCGGATCGTCGATTAGCATGCAGCTTTTACCTTGCGACGGCTCCGGCCGCATTGTCCCCCGGCATGCCATTTCCGACGACTCGAACTGCGCTTGTCCTTCCGTTTGCCGCCGGCATCCTGATGATGTCCGGCTGTTCGTGGTTCGGCTTTTTCGGGACCTTCTCGTACTCGCGCCTGCCGGTGCCGAAGGCGGCGTCGCATGCGGGCGCGACGCAGGAACAGGTCGTCAAGGCGGGGGGCAATCCGAACAGCGTGTGGATGGTCCGCAACGGCAGCGGCGTCTGCTACAACTACATGCTGCACAAGGGTGACGAGCGGCGCCCCTACTATGTCGTGTTCGACAAGCGAGGTGTCGTCACCCGCTACGGCTTCGCGACCTGCATGGATGCGGACCGCAAGGGCCTGTTGCGGGCCGTGACGGACGCGGGCTGAACGCGTGAAGCGCGCCGCCCGCTCATGCGCGGGGCGGCGGTACGGCCTCGCGTCCGGCCGCGGCTGCGGCGCCGCACCGGATCAGGCGAGCGTGTCGACCACGCCGCCGTCGACGCGCAGCGCGGCGCCCGTCGTCGCCGATGCCTGCGGCGAGCAGGTATAGACCACCAGATTCGCGACTTCCTCGACGCTGGCAGGGCGCTGGATGATCGAGCTGGCGCGGTGCGCGCGCACGAAATCGACCGCGGCGGCCTCCACGTTCTTGCCGTCGCGCGCGGCCTGCTCCTTCAGCATGGCCTTCACGCCGTCCGACAGCGTCGGACCGGGCAGCACCGCGTTGACCGTCACGCGCGTGCCGGCCGCGAGCTTCGCGAGGCCGCGCGAGATCGACAGCTGCGCGGTCTTGGAGAAGCCGTATTGGATCATGTCGGCCGGGATGTTGAGCGCCGATTCCGACGAGATGAACACGACGCGGCCCCAGTCGCGCGCGAGCATCCCCTTCATGTAGTGCCGCGCGAGCCGCACGCCCGACATCACGTTGACCTGGAAGTACTGCTCCCATTCGGCATCGTCGATGTCGAAGAACGGCTTCGGCCCGTAGATGCCCGCGTTGTTGACGAGGATGTCGGCGGACGGCGCCGCGTCGATCAGCCGTTGCGCGCCCGCCGCGTCGGACAGGTCGGCCACGACGCCGGTGACGGCCGCGCCGGACGCGGCCACCCGGAGGTGCGCGAGTGCGCGCTTCACCGATTCGTCGCTGCGGCCGTTGACGACGAGTTGCGCGCCCGCGCGCGCGAGCCCTTCGGCGATCGCGAGGCCGATGCCGGCGGTCGAGGCGGTCACGAGGGCGGTCTTGCCAGTCAGGTCGATGTGCATGGCGTGGTCTTGCTGCTGAAAGGGGTGGGAGGGGGCGAACGGCGAGCGGCCGGACCGATGCTTGACCGTGACCGCGCCCGGGTTCGCGCACGTCGCCGTACGGCGAACTTTTCAGGCGTGCGGCAAGGATGAGCGTACCTGAGAATGCCCGGCTTGCCCTTGCCCGTCGATTTGAGACGGAGGGCGGATCCGGCGCGGCCCGTGGTTGCCTAGAGCGTGGCGGATGAAGCGAATGGAGGCCCGTGGTTGTCCCCGTTGAGGCGAATGTTCGTTTGCATCGCAGGCAGCCGTCGATTTGGCTTTTTTGACCGGCGCGAGGCGCGGCGGGTTGGCGAGCGGTTTGCTTGAATGATATCGTTTTGCCTGAAAATAGAAGCTGTCGAGTCAATTGAGCGAATAATTGCCGCATGGCAATTTTCAATGCTTCCGATGGTTTGCGTAAGCGATGCGATGGAGAAAGAAAAATCGATCATCTGGAAAAACCGAGATCCTTCTGGATCGGCAAGTTCGGCATGATCCCTCATGTCGAGGGCGGATATTTCAAATATTTATTCGGGTCCGAGGTGTGGCGAAAGACCGCCGACGGCGAGGATCGTAGAAACTACTCCGGCATCCATTTCATGGTCACGCACGACAGTCCCTCTCATTTTCATCGGATGAAGTCCGATGAGATTTGGTGCTACCACGCGGGATCGGTGCTGACGATGCATATCATCGATGAGCAGGGCGAATATCGCACGATGCGAATCGGCCCTGATCCGGATCGGGGCGAATCCTTGTCGGCCGTGATGCGGGCCGGATGGATTTTCGGCGCCTCGGTCGATGAAGGGGATTATGGCCTGGCAAGTTGCCTGGTTGTGCCCGGCTACGATGATGCGGATTACCAGCTCCTGACTCGGTCGGAACTGCTGGAGGATTATCCGGCGTGCCGCGATGTCATCATGAAAATGGCCTGCGAGATTATTCCAAAATGACCGAAGGCATGCTCATGGGAATTCGTGGATCGACCGGATGAAATTAAAATAAAGCGGCCGATTCCGGCGCGGGCGGATACCGTGCCGGGCATTTGATCGAAACCTCGCGCATACCTCACGCCGTCACGCCGCCGGGCGCCCGGCGTTCTCCGGCCGTCCGCTGCGCGCATCGTCGATGGCCGCGCGCAGCTGCTGCACGGCGGCCGTCATGCGCTCGACCGGCACGCTGCCGTAGCCGAGCAGCAGGCCGTTGTAGCGCGCCGCGCCCGCCGCGCTCGCACAGTACTGCGACAGCGGACGCACCACGAGTCCGCGCGGCTGCGCGGCGGCGCAGACCGCGTGGTCCGCGACCGCGACGTCGAGCCGCGCGGACAGGTGCATGCCGCCCGCGCCGCCCGAGACCGTCAGGTAGTCGCCAAGGTGCTGTTCGAGCGCGGCTTGCAGCGCGTCGCGCCGTTCCGCGTAGAGCATGCGCATGCGCCGCAGGTGGCGCGTGAAATGGCCGGCCTCGATGAAATCCGCGAGCGCGAGCTGCTCGGCGAGCCGGCCGCGCGGCGACAGCGCATGGAAGATGTCGCGCAGCGCCGGCGCAAGTGCGACGGGCGTCACGACGAAGCCGACCCGCAGCGCGGGAAACATGACCTTGCTGAAGGTGCCGAGATAGATCACGGGCGCATCGTCGCTGAGCCCCTGCAGCGCCGACAGCGGCGCGCCGTGATAGCGGAATTCGCTGTCGTAGTCGTCCTCGAGGATCCACGCGCCGGCCGCGCGCGCCTGCCGCACCAGCGCGAGCCGCCGTTCGAGGCTCATCACCGCGCCGAGCGGGTACTGGTGCGACGGCGTGATGTAGATGAGCCGTGGCGGCCGCGTGCGCCACAGCGCGGGCGGCGGCGCAAGGCCGTCGGCGTCGACGGGCACGGGCTCGATGCCGAGGCCGGCGGCCTGGAAGGCGGCGCGCGCGCCGCTGTAGCCGGGCTCTTCGAGCCAGGCGGTGTCGCCGGCGTCGGCGAGCGCATGCGCGCACAGGTCGAGGCCGTGCTGGGTGCCGTCGGTGATGAAAACCTGCTCGGCCTCGCACTTCATGCCGCGCGACACGCGCAGATATTCGGCGATCACGCGGCGCAGCCGCAGGTTGCCCTCGACGGGCAGGTAGCCGAGCTGCGCCGGGCCGAGCTGCCGCCACGCGCGCTCGACGCAGCGCCGCCAGGCGGTGAGCGGGAACTGATCGAGCGCGGGCATGCCGGGCACGAACGGCAGCGGCAGGTCCTGCTCGTTGCCGAACCGCCGCAGCTCCGCGACGCGCCGCGCGAGCACGGGCGGCGCGGCGGGCTCGGGCGCGGGCGCCGCGTCCGGCAGCCCGACGTGCATCACCATCGTGCCTTGCCGCCGGCCGACCACGAAACCTTCGGAGGCCAGACGTTCATAGGCGTACAGCACGGTGTTGCGCGCGATGCGCAGCGCCTCGGCGAGCGCGCGCGACGGCAGCAGGAAGGTGCCGGGCTCCAGCGTGCCGTCGAGGATCGCCGTGCGCAGGCACGCATACAGGCGGTGCTGTTGCGAGGCGCGCGACATCGCCTCGTGGGCGTTCGCGCGTTCGAAGTTGGCCAGCAGCACGCCGTAATCCATCATGGCTCCAAGAAATCGATACGGGATGGGTCTACGCATGGTGCCATAGTTTTCTTATTGTTTCGACATGGTCAATTTTTCAACTATTAACCTGGAGCCCGAACATGTCCACCGCCCCCACCGACACCGCGGCGCCGTCGAGCGAGCGGACCCGCGTGCGTCGCGTCGCGAATCGCGCGCACTACGATCGCGGCACGCTGTACGCGATCCTCGACGACGCTTATCTGTGCCACATCGCGTTCGCCGACGAGCACGGCGTGCACTGCATTCCGACCGCATGCTGGCGCGAAGGCGACCACCTGTACATCCACGGCTCGAACGGCAGCCGCATGCTGAAGCTCGCCGCGACGGGCGCGCAGGTCTGCGTGGCCGTGTCCCACCTCGACGGCCTGGTGCTCGCGCGCTCGGCGTTCAATCACTCGATGAACTACCGTTCGGCGGTGATCTACGGCGAGTTCGAAGTCGTGCCGGACGCGCACAAGGCCGCCGCGCTCGACACCTTCCTCGAGCAGCTCGCGCCGGGCCGTGGGCAGGAGGCACGCCCGGGTAGCGCGAAGGAACTGGCGGCGACCACCGTGATGCGGATCGCGCTCGACGAGGCGGTCACGAAGATCCGCGCCGGCGGGCCGAAGGACGACGAAGAGGATCTCGTGCTGCCGGTCTGGGCCGGCGTGCTGCCGATGGGCGTCGCGCGGCTCGCGCCGGTGGTCGACGGCGCGCCGGCGGGCACGCCGGACTACGTCGCGAACTGGGGCGGCGAGCGCGGCGCGTAGCGAACGGGCAGGGCGCGCCGGCAGGGTAGTTTTGTTCAATACCGGCGCGCCGCCGCCTTCTATCCTCGGCGCTCGATCAACCCGAGCGTCACGAGGATACGTGCATGAATCTGCTGCTTTCAATGGCCGCCTTCGCCCTGGCGGCCTCGATCTCGCCCGGCCCCGTCAATCTCGTCGCGCTCGGCGCGGGCGCCCGCCACGGTTTCGCGGCCAGCCTGCGGCACGTGACGGGGGCCACCATTGGCTTCGTCGCGCTGTTCCTGCTGGTCGGGTTCGGCCTGCACGAGGCGCTCGCGCGCTGGCCGTTCCTGACGGCCGCGATCCAGTGGGCGGGCGTGGTGTTCCTGCTGCATCTCGCCCGGCGGCTCGCGATCGACGACGGCCGGCTCGGCGTCGACGCGTGCGCGGCGGCACCGTCCGCGCTCGGCGGCGCGGCGATGCAGTGGCTGAATCCGAAGGCGTGGCTGGCGTCGGCGGCGGGCATGAGCGCCTATGCGGCGAACGGCGACAGCGCGCTGGTCTGGCGCTTCGCGGCGATCTATCTGGTGGTGTGCTACGTGTCGGTGGCGTGCTGGGCGTTCGCGGGTGCCTTCCTCACGCGGCACCTGCGCGACGCGCGACGCGTGCGGCTGCTCAATCGCGCCATGGCGGTGCTGCTCGCGGGCAGCGCGATCGGCCTGCTCGGCGCGTAGCGGGCGGGCGGCGGCTTCAGCCCCGGTACTGGCCCGGCGTGGCCGCGACCCGCTTGCGAAACGCGCGCTGGAAATGCGCCTGGTCCGCGAAGCCCGCTTCGAGCGCGACCTCGGCGATCGGCCGGCCGCGCTTCAGCTGCGCGCGGCCGTAGTGGATCCGCCGATCGATCAGGTAGGCATGCGGCGTCATCCCGTAGCACGCCTTGAACGCGCGGATCAGGTACGACGGCGAGAGCCCGGCGGCCGCGCAGATGTCGTCGAGCGTCAGCGCGTCGGCGAGGTGCGCGTCGATGTAGTCGGCCGCGCGTTCGAGCCGGGGCGACGCGGCCGGCGCGCGCGGCGCGGGCGCCGGATTCAGGCTGCGCTGCACGGCCGCGAAAAACGCGACCGCGGCCTCCTGCTTGTGCAGCGGTCCCTCGTCGGGGCCGACCAGCAATTGATGGAAGCGGTTCAACCCGTCATGCAGATCGGCCTGCCACGACAGCGCGGCCGGGAACGCGTGGAAATCCTGGTTTGCGCTGAAGCCCAACTGCCGTTGCAAGCCGGCCAGCCAGCCGGCGTCGACATAGAGCATCCGGTAGCGCCACGCGTCGTCGCCGCGCGGGTTGCAGGCATGGACCTGCTCGGGATTGACGACGACCACCGCGCCCGGCCCGATCGTCTCGCGCGCGCGGCCGTTCAGATAGGTGCTGCGCCCGCCCAGCACCGTGCCGATCGAGAACGTGTCGTGCGTATGCGCGGCATAGCACAGCGAGCGACCGTCGTCGATCGCGCGGGCTTCGATGAACGGGAGCGCGGCGTCGCGCCAGAAGCGCGCTGTGGTGTGTGGGGCGGGGCTCACGCGATGCGGGTCCGGGACGGGCGCCGGGGCCGGCGCGGGTTGGCGAAACCCGTCGATGATACCCGCGTGCGCGACGGCGCGCGCTATCCCGCGCGCAATGCCGGCCGGCGCTCGCCCGGGTCGCGCTCGGCGGGCAGGTCGGGGAGCGGCGGGCGGGCGTGCGCGGCGACCGAAAAGCCGAACGTATTCCTGCCGTCGCCGCAGGTGACGAACACCGCGCCGCCGTGCATCTCGGCCACGGCCTTCACGATCGACAGGCCGAGGCCGTGGTTTTCCTCGCTGTTCGCGCGCGCTTCCTCCAATCGATAGAAACGTTCGAAGATATGGGCGCGCGCGACCGGGTCGATCGGCTCGCCCGGATTCGACACGGCGATCTCCACCTGCTCGCCGCGCGGCGTGATCCGCACCTGGAGCGTGGCGCCCGCGCGCGAATGCTGGATCGCATTGATCAGCAGGTTGGTCATCGCGCGGCCGAACAGCGACGGATCGACGGGCGCGCGCGCGTCGCCCGTCAGCTCGGCGCGCAGCTGCGCCTCGTCGAGCGGGATCTCGAGGAAGTCGAGCATGCGCGCGACCTCGGCCGCGAGCGAGACGTCGGCGAGGTCGGTCGCGCGTTCGCCGCGATCGCTGCGCGACAGGAACAGCATGTCGTTGACGATCACCCGCAGCCGCTCGAACTCCTCCAGATTCGACTGCAGCGTCTGGCGCATCCGCTCGGCCGAGCGGTCACGCGTGGTCAGCGCGACCTGGGTCTGGCCGATCAGGATGCTGACCGGCGTGCGCAGCTCGTGCGCGACGTCCGCGTTGAACGATTCGAGCCGGTCGTACGCATGCTCGATGCGCTCCAGCGCGCCGTTGAATGAACTGGCGAGGTCGTGCAGCTCGCGCGGCAGCGCGTCGGCGCACAGCCGCTGGCGGCGGTTCGCCGGGCTCAGCTCGGCGGCCTCGCGCGACAGCTGCACGAGCGGTTCGAGCCCGAAGCGCGTGACCGCGCGGCTCAGCAGCAGCGAGATCAGCGTCGCGCCCGCGATCAGCGCGGCGAGCGTGAGGCCGATGTGCCGGAGCATCTTCTGGGTGCGCTCGCAGGTGGTCGACACGATCAGCCGACCGGGCGGCCGCCCGGCCGCCGCGGGCAGCAGCGTGGTGTGGACCATCACGTCGTAGCCGCTGTCGTCGAGCCGCAGCAGCTGGAACGCGCCGGACGCCGGCCCGGCCGGCGCGCCGCGCACCGGCTGGCCGAAGCGGAACGCGGGGTTGTCGCTGTCGACCTGGTAGCGCGTGGACCCGCTCGGCGGCTCCAGGTCGGCGAGCTTCTCGTGCATGATGCGCCAGCGTTCCGGGGTGTTCGCGTGCAGCACGATCATCTCGGCGACCTTCGCGCGCGTGGACAAGGTCGCGCGCAGCTCGGCGAACAGCTGCCGCTCCATCACCGCGAACATGCCGACGCCGATCAGCGTGAAGACCAGGAACGAGGTGATGCCGAACATCACCGACAGGCGCAGCGAGATCGAGCGTTTCATAGGCGCCTCGGCTCCGGTTCGGGTTCGTCGCGCACTTCGAGCACGTAGCCCATGCCGCGGATCGTATGCAGCAGCTTGTCGCTGAACGGGCCGTCGAGTTTCGCGCGCAGCCGCTTGATCGCGGTCTCGACCACGTTGGCGTTACTGTCGAAATTGACGTCCCACACCAGCTCGGTGATGGTGGTCTTCGACAGCACCTCGCCGCGCCGCCGCGCAAGCACGCTGAGCAGCTGGAATTCCTGCGCGGTCAGGTCGAGGCGGATGCCGTTGCGCATCGCGCGGCGGCTGATCAGGTCGACCCGCAGGTCGCCGATCGAGATCAGCGTCGCCTCCTGCACGCGCGCGCGGCGCGTCAGCGCGCGCAGCCGCTCGATCAGCTCGAGGAACGAGAACGGCTTTGTCAGATAGTCGTCGGCGCCGCCGCGCAGGCCGCGCACGCGGTCGTCGACGCGGTCGCGCGCGGTCAGCATGATGACCGGCGTGTCCTTTTGGGCGCGCAGCGCGCGCAGCACGCCGAAGCCGTCGAGCTTCGGCAGCATCACGTCGAGCACGACCACGTCGTAGTCGTATTCGACCGCCTTCCACGCGCCTTCCTCGCCGTCCGTCGCGGCGTCGACCACCCAGCCTTCCTCGGACAGGCCGCTTCTCAGGTAATCGACCACCTTGGCTTCGTCTTCGACTATCAATACTTTCATATCCGTTCCCGGTTGACCGTCACGAGGCCGGCGCGGGCGTCGTGACGGTGCTGCCGGCGGCGGGGCCGCCTGCCGCAGGATCGCCTGCCGCATCCACCTCCGCCGCGCTCCAGCCGCCGCCGAGCGCCTTCGCCAGATACACCACGAGCGCGGCGCGCTGGCCGCGAATCTGCACCTGCTGGCGCTCGCTCGTCAACAGCTGCTGTTGCGCGCTGATCACGTCGATGTACGCGGCGAGCCCGCCCGCGTAGCGATCCTGCGCGAGGCCGACGAGCCGGCGCGCATCGTCGGCGGCGGCCTGTGCGCGGCGGTTGGCCTCGTCGAGCACCGACAGGCCCGTGACCGCATTTTGCACCTCCTCGAACGCAGTCAGCACGGTTTGCCGGTAGTTGGCCTGCGCAGCGGTGTAGCCGGCCTTGGCGAAGTCGACGCCGGCCGCCAGCCGGCCGCCCTCGAACAGCGGCTGGCTGATCGAGGCGCCCACCGACCATAGCAGGCTCGGCACCGTGAACAGGCTCGCGAAGCGGGTCGCGTCCCAGCCGAGGTCCGGCGCGAGCGTGATGCGTGGGAAATAGGCCGCGCGCGCGACGCCGATCTGCGCGTTGGCGGCCGCCATCGCGCGCTCGGCCGACGCGACGTCGGGCCGCCGCTGCAACAGGTCGCTCGGCAGGCCGGCCGGCAGCGGCGGGGCGGGCAGCACCTGCACGGCCGGCGCGATCGAGAACGACGGCGCGGGCGTGCCGACCAGCGTCGCCAGCGCATGTTCGTACTGGGCGCGCTGATTCAGCAGCAACTGGGCCTCGGTGTGGGTCGCGTCGAGCTGCGCCTGCTGTTGCAGCAGGTTCAGGCCGGACACCGCGCCGAGGTCGTGCTGCGCCGTCACGAAATCGAGCGCTTTCTGTTGCAGCGCGACCGAGCGGTTCAGCACGTCGATCTCGGCGTCGCTGGAGCGCAGCGCGAGGTAGGTGGTCGCGACGCTCGCGGTCATCACGAGGCGGGCGTTCGCGAGATCGTCGCCGGCCTGCTCGGCGCCGGCCCGCGCGGCCTCGACGGTGCGCCGGATCCGCCCGAACAGGTCGGGCTCGTAGCTGACCCGCGCGCCGACCTGCACGTCGTTCTGCACCGTCGAGGTGTTTTGCGTCGCGTAATTGGTGAGCGGCCGATCCGACGAGATCCGCGCGCGGCTCGCGCCCGCCGTCAGGCCGACGCTCGGCCATTGCGCGGCGGCGGCCGAGGCTAGCGTCGCCCGCGCCTGGTCGTAGCGCGCCGCGATCACCTGCACGCTCTGGTTGTGCGCGAGCGCCTCGGTTTCGAGCGCATCGAGGCGCGGGTCGCCGAATGTCTGCCACCAGTCCGGCGCGAGCGAAGCGCGCGCGGGCGCGGCCGGGCGCCAGTAGGCGTCGGCGGGATCGAGCCGCCATGCAGCCGGCGCGGCGACGTCGGGCCGATGGTAGTCGGGGCCGACCGTGCAGCCGGCGAGCGCGAGCAGCGCCGCGGCCGCCGCGAGCCGCAGCGGGCCGGGCCGGATCAGGCGGGCCGTGGCGCAGCCGGGCGCGGCCTTGCCGGCCATGTCGCGGTACGCGCTCACGAACGCGCTCCCGCGCTGGCGGCGCGCGCCGGCCTGGCGGTTTGCGCGACGGTCACCTCGTCGCCGTTGGCGAGCGAATCGCTCGGATTCAGCACGAGCCGGTCGCTCGCGCCGATGCCGCTGTCGATTTCGAGCGTCTGGCCGAGCGTGCGGGCGATCGTGACCGGATGCAGCCGGATCTGGCCGTTCGCCCCGACCACCGCGACGTTCGGGCCTTCGGCGCGGAACAGCAGCGTGTTGGCGGGAATCGTCAGCGTGCCGACGGGCGCCATCGGCAGCGTCGCCTTCACATATGCGCCGGGCAGCAGGCGGCCGTCCGGATTCGGCAGCGTGATCTCGACCTGCAGCGTGCGGCTTGCGACGTCGATCGCCTGCGCGGTGTGCGTGATGGTGCCGTCGAACTGCTGGCCGGGAAGCTCGGACTGCGTGACCGACACGTGCTGGCCGGGCTTGATCTGCTGCGCGTAGGTCTGCGGCACCTGCACGTAGAGCCGCAGCCGGTCCGCCTGCACCACCGTGAACAGCGCACGGCCGGTACCGCCGTTGCCCGCGTTGACGAGGTCGCCGACATCGATGTTGCGCTGCGTGACCACGCCGTCGATCGGCGCGACGATGCGCTGGAACCCCTTCAGCTCGGTCAGGCGTCGCACGTTCGCATCGGCGGCCGCGAGGTTCGCGACGCCCTGGTTGTACGCGCCCTGGCGATCGTCGAGTTCCTGCTGCGACACCGCATCGCGCTGGCGCAGCTGCTGCGCGCGGTCGAACGAGGTCTTCGCGAGCGCGAGCGTCGACGCGACCTGCTGGCGCTGCGCGCTTGCCTGCGCCAGCTCCTGGTCGAGTTCGGGCGTATCGAGCACGGCGAGCAGCTGGCCCTGGCGGACCCGCGCGCCGATGTCGGTCTCCCAGCGCTGCACGTAGCCGCTCGCACGCGCGTAGATCGGCGCCTCGACGTAGCCGCGCAGCGTGCCGGGCAGCGCCACGTGGGCGTCGCCCGTCGCGGTGCTCGGCTGCACGACGTTCACGTACTGGCGGGCGTTCTGCGCGGTCAGCGCGTCGAGCCGGTTGCCGTTCATCAGGTCGGCGATCACGGTGCGCAGCGCGAGCGCGGCGAGCAGCAGCCCGATCACGAGCAGCGCGAAGCGCGCGCGGGTCCACACCTGCGCGCGGGCGGGGAGATCGAGGCCGGATTCGTCGACGTGGAGGCCGACGGTGCTGTGATGTTTCTCTTCCATGGAATCAACCAGTCAATGCGAATTCAGTCGGTCAGGATGAAGCGGTCAGCCGCGCCCGGCGCTTCGCCAGACGCTGATGGACCCCGGCAAACACGAGCGGCACGAACAGCAGCGTCGAGACGGTCGCGAACAACAGGCCGCCGATCACCGCGCGGCCGAGCGGCGCGTTCTGCTCGGCGCCTTCGCCGAGCCCGAGCGCCATCGGCACCATGCCGATGATCATGGCGAGCGCGGTCATCAGCACGGGCCGGATGCGCGTCGCGCCGGCCTCCAGCGCGGCCGTCAGCGGCGGCGCGCCGGCGTCGAGCCGCTGCCGCGCGAACGCCACCACCAGGATGCTGTTGGCGGTCGCGACCCCGACCGTCATGATCGCGCCGGTCAGCGCGGGCACGCTCAGGTGGGTGCCCGTGATGAACAGCATCCAGGCAATCCCGGCGAGCGCGGCGGGCATCGCGCTGATGATGATGAGCGGATCGAGCCACGACTGGAAGTTCACGACGATCAGCAGGTAGACGAGCACGATCGCCATCGCGACCCCCGCGCCGAGGCCGAGGTACGAGGTGCGCATGGTCTCGACCTGGCCGCGCATCACGATGCTCGCGCCGCGCGGCAGCGTGTCGCGCGCGCGGTCGACCAGCTTGCCGATGTCGCCCGCGACCGAGCCGAGGTCGCGGCCCTCGACGCTCACGTACAGATCGATCACGGGCCGGATGTTGTAGTGGCTCAGGATCGCCGGCGTGACGCCCTGGCGGATCGACACCAGGTTCGCGAGCAACTGGTACGGCGCGCCCGCGCGGGTGCTGGCCGACACCGGCGTCGCGAGCAGGTCGCCGACCGACGCGACCTGGTATTGCGGCGTCTGGATCGTCAGCGGGTACTGTACGCCGGTCTTCGGGCTGACCCAGAACGCGGGCGTGGTCTGCGTGCTGCCCGACAGCGAGATCAGCATGTTCTGCGCGACGTTCTGCGCGGACAGGTTGAGCTGCTGCATGCGCGTGCGATCCATGTCGGCGGTCAGGAGTGGCGTGTCGTTGCGTTGCAGGACGTGCGCGTCGACCGCGCCGGGAATCGCGCGGATCTGCTTCATCAGCCGGCTGGCGATCGCGGTGTTGGCCGCGAGGTCGTCGCCCTGGACCTGCACGTCGATCGCCGCTGGCTGCCCGAAGTTCAGGATCTGCGTGACGATGTCGGACGGCTGGAAGAAGAACTCGATGCCGGGGAAGCGTGCGGGCAGGAGCGCGCGCAGCTGCTCGACATAGCGTTGCGCGGGCCGGTGGCCGGGCTTCAGCGCGATCATGATCTCGCCGTCGAGCGAGCCGATGGTGCCCGAGTTGCTGTACGACAGGTTGATGCCGCTGACGGGCAGGCCGAGGTTGTCGACGATCGTGCCCAGCTCGCCCGCGGGCACCACCTCGCGCACCACCTGCTCGACCTGATCGGCGAGCCGCGCGGTTTCCTCGATCCGGTAGCCGGTCGGCGCGCGCATGTGCAGGCGGATGTTGCCGGCGTCGACGCTCGGGAAGAAATCCCGGCCGAGCGCGAACACGAGGCCCGTCGACAGCACGCAGAAGCCGAGGAAGGCCGTCGCGTAGACGCGCCGGCGCACCAGCAGCACGCTCAGCAGCACGATGTACGACGCGCGCAGCCGCTCGAACGCGTGGTCGAAGCCGTGGTACAGGCGCGCGAGGCGCGATGGCTTCGCGTGCGGATCGGGCGCGGCGTGCCCGCGGAACAGCAGCAGCGCGAGGGTCGGCACCAGCGTGCGCGACAGCACGTAGGACGCGAGCATCGCGAACACCACCGCCTCGGCGAGCGGCACGAACAGGTAGCGGGCGACGCCCGTGAGGAAGAACATCGGCACGAACACGATGCAGATGCAGAGCGTCGACACGAAGGCCGGCACCGCGATCTCGCCCGCGCCTTCGAGGATCGCCTCGCGCAGGCCGGTGCCGAGATGCAGGTGGCGCTCGATGTTCTCGATCGTCACGGTGGCGTCGTCGACCAGGATCCCGACCGCGAGCGCGAGCCCGCCGAGCGTCATGATGTTGATGGTCTGGCCGAGCGCCGACAGCGCCAGCAGCGAGGTGAAGATCGACAGCGGGATCGAGATCGCGATGATCAGCGTGCTGCGCCAGTTGCCCAGGAACAGCAGGATCATCATCGCGGTCAGCAGCGCGGCGATCAGCGCCTCGTGGATCACGCCCTGGATCGCCGCGTCGACGAACACCGACTGATCGAACAGCGGCGTGATCTTGAGATCCTCGGGCAGGGTCGGCTCGATCGCCGGCAGCAGCGATTTCAGCGTGTTGACGACCTGCAGCGTCGAGGCGTCGCCGTTCTTCAGCACCGACACGAGCACGCCGCGCTGGCCGTCCTTGCGCACGATGTTGGTCTGCGGCGAGAAGCCGTCGCGCACGTGCGCGACATCCCCGAGATAGATGGTCGCGCCGTTCGCGGTCTGCACCGGGATCCGGTTCAGTTCGGCGACGGTGTCGGGGGAGGCGTTGGTGCCGACCTGGTATTCGGTCTGGCCGATCTTCGCGGTGCCGGTCGGCAGCACCAGGTTCTGCACGTTGACCGCGCTGACGATGTCGGCGGGCGTGAGCCCCTTCGCGGTGAGCGCCTGGGTGTCGAGGTCGACCGCGATCACGCGGGTCCGGCCGCCGTACGGATAGGGCACCTGCGCGCCGGGGATCGTGATCAGCTGCGGCCGCAGGAAGTTCATCGCGACGTCGGCGAGGGCCTGCTCCGACATCGAATGGCTCGACAGGCCGAGCTGGATCACCGGAATGCTCGACGCCGAGTAGCTGATGATGAGCGGCGGGGTCGCGCCTTGCGGCATCTGCCGCACGATCGCCTGCGCGGACGACACCGTCTGCGCGATCGCGGTCTGGGTGTTCGCGCCGGGCTGCAGGAACACCTTGACGATGGCGATGCCGGGCAGCGTCTGCGATTCCAGATGCTGGATGTTGCTGACCGTGGTGGTCAGCGTGCGTTCATGCACCGACGTGATGCGGTTCGCCATCTCCTGCGCGGACAAGCCGTTGTAATTCCAGATCACGCTGATGACCGGGATGTCGACCGACGGCAGCACGTCGGTCGGCGTGCGCATCAGCGCGAGCGGGGTGGCCAGCAGAATCATGATGGCCATCACGATGAACGTGTACGGGCGCCGGAGCGCGAGGTCGACAATCCACATGGGAAACGGCAGGAGCGGTGGGAGGGAGCGGGCGGCGCGTTACGGTGAATGGATACGCATGATAAAGAACAGGTCCGGACCGAAGGCTGACGCCAAAATGGCGGAATTGTCAGGTTCGGACGGCGCGCCCCTGCGCGTCAGATCTGCTCCATGCCGAACGCGGCGAGCCGCGCCAGATCGACCACCGTAATCTGGTTATAGGCGATCCGCAGGATGCCGCACTGCTCGAGATGGCGCAGCGCCTGGTTGACCCGCTGGCGGGACACGCCGGCCAGCATGCCCAGTTCCTCCTGCGAGATCGCGAGCGACGGGCCGGTGTCCGGATACAGCGCCGGGTTGAACAGCTGGGAGAGCGATTGCGCGACGCGCGCCTCGACGTCGAGCAGGCGGCTGTTCTGGATCGAGGCGATGAACTCGCCCATGCGGTTGTTCAACTGACGAATCACGAAGCCGGTGAACGGCAGGCTCGTGTCGAGCAGCGCGTGGAAGGTGGCGGTCGGTACGTAAAGCACCAGCGAGCGCTGCATCGCGATCACGTCGTACTTGCGCAGTTCGCGCTTGATCACGCTGCCTTCGCCGAACCAGCCGCCCGACGGCACGCCGGAGAAGGTGCAGCCGCGCCCCGCGACGTTGTGGATCGCGAGCTTGACGAGCCCCTCGTGCACGCCGATCCAGTAGTCGGAGGGGGCCTGGCGGCGCGCGATACAGTCGCCGGCGTCGTGGTGCTCGGCGTGCGCGTCGGCGAGGACGAGGGCCTGGTGCTCGGGGGCGAGGGGAGTGAACCAGCCGCAGCGGGCGAACAGCGCGGGCAGGGCGTCGGTGGGGGGCGCATCCGCGCGGAGATCGGACATGGCGTGGCGTAGGCGGGCACGGGGGAGCCGCGCGGAGCGGCGGGTAGGGGCATCATATCGAAGATCGGAAGCGGGGCCGTGACGAATGCCGCCTGCGGGCGTGGCAGACCCGGTGGTTCGTATAATGCGGACGGCAATGCTCCGACGAATGGAATGCCGCCACCTGACACCTTCTCGACCGGGATATACCCCAGACCTGCATGAAGATCCTGGCTATCTCAGGCAGCACGCGCGAGGCATCGACCAATACCACCCTGCTGGCGGCGATGCGCGCGTGCGCGCTGGCGGGCATGACGGTGTCGGTTTTTCATCGACTCGACACCTTGCCGGTTTTTTCGCCCGATGCGCAGGGCGAGCGGACGCCCGCCGCCGTGACCGCGTTCCTTGAACGGGTATCGGCGGCCGACGGCATCGTCATCGCGAGCCCGGAGTATGTCCGGGCCATCCCAGGCGGCCTCAAGAATGCGATCGACTGGATGGTTGCCCGGTTCGAGGTCGTCGGGAAGCCCATTGCGCTCGCGCATGCATCCCATCGGGGCGACGCTATGCTGACTTCGCTGAGGCTCGTGCTGTCGACGGTCAGCGATCGGTTCCTGGAACACGTGTTCGTGCGGATACCGCTGATCGGGAAGTCGCCGCAGGAGGCTGCGGCGATATTGCGCCTGCCGGAGCACGAGGCGCGGATGGCGGGGTTTCTGGCGGCGTTGGCGGCTGAAATCCGCGAACCGGGCGTCAGGACGCCGCCTGCGATGCCGTGAGGCGCGTATTGATCTCGATGGTGCGGGCCCGCACCGCACGCATCAGGAGCATCGCTGTCCCGAGCGTCGCCGCGGCCAGTATGCAAACGAGGCGCGGCTGAGGGCATATCCACAGCAAGGCCTGAGCGCCGGCTTCTCCGATTGCCCCGGCTACCCAGATGAAGCCGAAGTAGCGGCTCCGCGCCTGTGCCGGGGCGTGCTCGGAAACCAGGTGGTAGAGCACGGGGATCGACATGAATTCGCCGATGCTGAGGACGACGACGCCCGCCCCGACCGCCAGGTCATTGGGTGAAACCCCTACCGCAAGGACGCCCGCCGCCGTCAAGCCGAGCCCGATCGACACGCTGCGCCAGGCGATTCCTGCGCTTGCCGGCCGGCGCATCGTCCATAGATAGGCGAACAGGACCGTCGCTGAATTCAACCCGAGCCAGATGTTGCCCCGCGGGCGCAATCCCAATTCCGCGGCGATCAGCGGCGCGCTGGAAAAGATCATGGTGTAGCACGCCCAGATCGCGGAAAAGAGCGCAAATACCTTGATGAAAAAAGGATCCCGCAACGGCGCGAACCAGGATGTCGATCCGGGTTGGCCCGGAGTCCGTTGCGGCGCGACGGGTATGGCGAGGACGCCTGCCACCGCGATGCTCAGCGGAAGCAACAACCACAGGCTGGTGCTGCCGAGACTCGGCCACAGCAGGAGCGGGCCGGCCATGGCGCCCACGTTGATCAGGAGATAGTGCGTGGAAAAAGCCCGGCCGCCCTGCTTGCCCGAGACCTGACTCAGGATCGAATACACGGCGGGATTCAGTATTCCGCCGCCGATTCCGGCGATGCCGCCCGCCGCAAACAGCGTGAGCGGCGTATCGGCCTGACAGAGCGCCGTCAATCCGAGCGCCTGCACGGCCGAACCGAAGGCGATCACGAGGCGGCCTGGGTAGCGGTCGGCGAGAAAGCCGCCCAGTAAGGGGAACAGACGGTAAAGAAAGATCTGGATGACGAAGAAGAGGGCAAGGCCGGCATCGCTTAGCCAGCCTGCTTGCCACGCGGACAGAGGTTTGTTCGGCGTGATCGCGAAGAACAGGAGCTTGTCCAGTCCGTGAAAGACGAGCAGCGTCCAGAGCGGCCGGTTCATTGCACGGTCCTGACCACGAGTTCACGGAGGATGGATTGTATGCGTGCCGCAGCTTGCTCGGCGGTATCGCCCTTCACGATGACGAAACCAATTCGATCGCCGGAGTTTTCAGGGGGGCGGATTCGATCTCCGGGCCGCTTTTCGAGCCCGGACCGGACGACATAGTCTCGTCGCGTCATGTCTTCCCAGCCATCCACGCTTTTCAGAATGCCGTCGCCCGGGGCGACGACGAAACCTATCGCTGCGGCGTGGCCGTGATGGGCCGGCGCCGCATCGCCGTTGCCGAGCAGGGCGTTGAGGTGAAGCTGGAAGAGGTTGACGCCGGTTGCGAGCGGTATCAGGTCCGTCGTGATGTGATCCCCGCCGGGTCGCGGATTCGTCTCGATGATGCGAGGCCCGGTCGAGGTCCACTTCAGTTCGATGTGGAATACCCCGTCGTGCAGGTCGAGTGCCTGCGCCGCGGATCGGGCCGCGGCGATGAGCGCTTGCCGTTGCGGCTCGGACACCCGCGCCGGGAAAACATGCCCCAGTTCGACGAAGAAGGGGGGCGGCGTCACCCATTTCTCCGTCACGCCGGCAAACCGGACCGCGCCGTCGACCATCGCCAGTTCGACGCTGAATTCAGGGCCGTCCGCGAACGCCTCCAGCAGATATGTCTTGCGACGGACGAGGCCGAACATGCCGAAGTCCGTTTGCTCGAGATGGAGCCAGGCTTGTTGCAGGGCGTCATCGTCGCTCAACAGCGCGACGCCTCTGCTGGAAGCGGAGCTTGTAGGCTTGATCACCAACGGATAGCCGATGCGGCGCGCGGCGGCCTGCGCCTCGCCGATCGTCTCGACGAGCGCGTAATCGAGCGAAGGTGCGCCCGCCGCTCTATAGGCGAATCTGGCGAGGTCTTTGTGCACGCCTCTTTCAGCCGCGAGCGGAGCGACTCCGCGTAGGCCAAGCAAGGACGCCAGTTTCGCGGCCGTGGTCGTGACGAATTGGTTTCCCGCGACCACGGCCGAGATTGACGACAATCGGCCGGCATCGCCGAGCGTGCGCCAGATGGCATGCTCGTCGTTCACTGGGCACACCAGCACGCCGTCCACGTGCCGGCGATACCGATGCTGGTCCGGGAGCGATGCGTCGCTGGTCACGACCCAGCACGCCAAGTGCATGTGCCGCGCTGCTTCGAGGTAACCGATGCCGAAGTAGCACGGTTCGATGACGAGGATTTCCATCAGTGTTCTCGGTTCGACGGGGTGGTGCTTGTCATGGGCAGGTATTCGGGACGTTCGGTACTTAGGCGCAGCCGGATGCATGGCCTATCTGGATGATGTGCGCGGCCAGGTTGTCGACCTCGTGGAGCGTTGTGGCCGAAGAAAACGAGATCCGGATCGTGCTGTTGAGCCGTGAGGGAGGAATCCGCATCGCGGACAGCACCCGGGACGGCGCATGCGACTGACTGCTGCACGCCGAGCCCTGCGAGACGCAGAAACCCGATGCGGCGAGGTCCGCGACCATCTGTCGGGACGGTACGCCGGGAAAGGCCAGCGCCAGGATGTAAGGCGATGCGGCTTCAGCGGGAATCAGCCGTTCGAAGGCGATGCCGGCTTGTGCCAGACAACTGGTCAAGTGGTGGGCGAGCGCACTGACATGAGCGAGTTTCTCGATCGGGTTATGCGTGGCTTCCCCTAATGCTGCGCCGAGCGAGCCAATCCCGTATACGTTCTCGGTGCCGGGTCGGTAGGCCTGCTCCTGGGCACCGCCGTACATGAGCGGCATGAGCTTGAACCGGCCGTTCAGATAGAAGCAACCGACACCCTTGTCGGCGCCGATCTTGTGACCGGACATGAACATTGCGTCGACGACGTCGAGATCGAGCGGCCAGTCCAGCTTGGCGAAATGCTGTACCGCGTCGCATACGACTAGGATGTCCGGGTCCACGCGTTTGACCTCGCGGGCGACTTCATTGATGGGCTGGACGGCACCCGTTTCGTTGTTGACGGCCATCAGGCAGAGCATCGCGGTGTTCGAGTCGATCAGCGCCGCGACATCGGGCGTTGCGACGACGCCGTCCTGCGTCACCGGCAACTCGCGCACAGTGTGCCCATGCGCTTTCATCGCGTGGACGGTTTGGTAGACGGCTGGATGCTCGATCGCGGAAACGACGATCTCGGTACGGGCACTCCCTTGACGTCGGAGGGCTGACAGATACCCCTGAATGAGCAGGTTGGCGGATTCGGTCGCCCCCGATGTGAAATAGATCCAATCAGCGCGGCATCCGAGATGAGCGGCGATCCGGCTTCGGGTATCGCTGATGATGTGGCGGGCCTGCCTGCCAGCGGCGTGAATGCTGGAAGGATTGCCGGAGAACCCGCCGGGCCGGATCTGCGGCAAGACCTGCATCGACGCGGCGTGATCGAAATACCTGTTCATGCGTATTGTTCTCCGGTTGACTCGGGCTTCGAATAAAGCGTCATGGCGTGGAATATCCCGAGCGCGTCCAATGCATCGACGAAAGTTTTCCAGGATGTGTCGTATCGTCTCAAGCGAGCGGAACTCAGGAGTGAGATTTCCGGCGTGGCGGATAGGTGCGGAAAGATGATTTGCAGGAAGGTGCGCGACATGTCGCGTTGCACGACGTTGGCTGCTACGACGCCGCGCAGTACTTTTTCGCCGATGTCCGGGTCATCGTGTCTGCTGTAGAGGCAGATGTGATCGCTGGACTCGTCGTAGTTGAGGAGAAGCCCGCCGTAGGTGGCGGGGCAGAGGACCCCGGTGCTTTTTTCGTAAAGATTGATTAGCCCGCGTCTGAGCAGGCGGGTCATCGGTCTCGCGATGATGTCTTCCTCGCAGTCGACGTGATCGGGCTGCTTCCATTCGTTCTGTCCGTAGTAATCGTCCTCGCTGGCGCAATCGAGGAGAAACGGCACGCTGACGGCTAGGCGATCGCCATCGAGGCTGGTAAGCAGAACAGCTTGTTCCTCTCGATAGAACGCTTCAGGCGTCGATGCACGGAGCGCCCTGGCCTTCAGTTTCTTCAAGGCCGCTGAAAACCGATTGCTATTCCTTGTCTGGAGCGTGACGGAAACCTGATCGAGTTCGATGGGCGTGAGCCGATGTAGATATTCCGGCGGTAAAACAGCGGACCAACTCCGCTGCGAAACGGCTGCGGCCAATGCTTCCCTTTTGCTCCCGTCCCCGAGCAGGCGCGATGTGTCGGAGAGGCAAATGCTCAGAATCGCTTTTCGACCCTCGGCGGTCAGCCGGCGGCTGATCGCGATGCCGAGTTCCAGCGTCTCCAGCGTTGAGGCGCTGGGCCCGGCGACTTCGCCAAATGAGAACCCCTGGTCGCACCCGCGGATAGGGAGGTGCCCGCAATCAATAATGATCCGCTCCCGCAGACACGAAATGAGCCGACTTATTTCATTCCATCGAGGCATTTTTTCCAGGTCCAATTTCCGCTCCCAATATGAGCGCTCCGTCGTGGATAAGGTATTTGAGAATGCGCGAAACAAAGGAGCGTGAGGTTAGTGCGTGGCTGAAAGATATTCGCTTGCGTGGACCGATATATAGAAAGAAGACCGCGATTTTGGCTGGTGCGATCGTAGCCAGGAAAACTTCACTTGTCTTTGGTATTGGTTCGAAAATAAGATGAATCCACGGTTATCCGCGCACCGGGATTTCCGGGTTTTCCACGAGCGTGCAGGCGGAGCGCGATCTTGTCGGAGGAAACGGACCGAGGTGTCTCAGTTCGTCGGTTCCGGGTCGGGCGGGCGGCAAGCGGGATGACGTCCACCGTGGCCGGGTTTGTCGTTCCGATGACAGACGGCCGGCCGATCGGGTCGCTACACTCGCGGGCTATCGGGCCCGGGCCCGCTCACACCCATACCAATCATTGAAAAATCGAGGCCGCCTGCCTCGCAGGAGACACACATGACGCAGCGATTCGAGGAAGGGCTGGGCCGGCGCGACGCGAACTACGTTCCGCTCACGCCGATCGATTTCATCGCGCGCGCCGCCGAGATCTACGGCGACCGGCTCGCGGTCGTCCACGGCGACGTGCGGCGCAACTGGCGCGACACCTACGCGCGCACCCGCCGCCTGGCGAGCGCGCTGCGCAGCGCGGGCGTCGGCCCGGGCGACACGGTCGCCGCGCTGCTGCCCAACATCCCCGCGATGGTCGAGGCGCATTTCGGCGTGCCGATGGCGGGCGCGGTGCTCAACGCGCTGAACACGCGGCTCGACGTCGCATCGATGCTGTTCATGCTCCGGCACGGCGAGGCGAAGCTGCTGATCGTCGACACCGAGTACGGCGAACTCGCGCAGCGCGCCGCACAGGAACTGCCCGGGCTCGTGATCGTCAGCGTCGCCGACGCGCAGCCCGCCGACCCGGACCGCTTCGACGCGGCGCTCGACTACGAGGCGTTCGTCGCGACGGGCAACCCGGACTACGCGTGGACGCCGCCCGCCGACGAGTGGGACGCGATCGCGCTCAACTACACGTCCGGCACGACGGGCGACCCGAAGGGCGTGGTCTACCACCATCGCGGCGCGTATCTGGCCGCGCTCAGCAACATCCTCGAATGGGACATGCCGAAGCACCCGGTGTATCTGTGGACCTTGCCGATGTTCCACTGCAACGGCTGGTGCTTTCCGTGGGCGGTGGCCGCGCGCGCGGGCGTCAACGTGTGCCTGCGCCGCTTCGAGGCGCAACGCGTGTTCGAACTGATCCGCGCGGAGGGCGTGACCCACTACAGCGGCGCGCCGATCGTGCAGAGCGCGATCGCCAACGCGCCGGCCGCGTGGCGGGCGGGCATCACGCACGCGGTGCATGCGCAGGTCGCGGGCGCGGCGCCCGCGCCCGCCGTGATCGCGAAGATGAAGGAGATCGGTTTCGTGCTGACCCACGTTTACGGGCTCACCGAGACCTACGGGCCCGCCTCGGTCTGCGCGAAGCAGGCGGAGTGGGACGCGCTCGGCGACGACGAGGTCGCGCGCCTGAACGCGCGGCAGGGCGTGCGTTACCACCTGCAGGCGGGCGCGACCGTGCTCGACCCGGATACGCTCGCGCCGGTGCCGGCCGACGGCGAGACGCTCGGCGAGATCATGTTTCGCGGCAACATGTGCATGAAGGGCTACCTGAAGAATCCGCGCGCGACCGAGGAGGCGTTCCACGGCGGCTGGTTCCATACCGGCGATCTCGGCGTGCTCGCGCCGGACGGCTATATCCGCATCAAGGATCGCCGCAAGGACATCATCATCTCGGGCGGCGAGAACATTTCGAGCATCGAGGTCGAGGATGCGCTGTACCGGCACCCGGCCGTTGCAATCGCGGCGGTGGTTGCGCTGCCGGATCCGAAGTGGGGCGAGGTGCCGTGCGCGTTCGTCGAACTGCGCGAGGGGATGGAGGCGACCGAGGCGGAGATCATCGCGCATTGCCGCACGCTGCTCGCGAGCTACAAGCTGCCGAAGGCGGTGCGCTTCGGCGAGCTGCCGAAGACCGCGACCGGGAAGATCCAGAAGTTCCAGCTGCGCACGCAGGTGGGCTCGGGGCAGGCGATCGATCTGGCGGGCGACGGAAAGCAGGGGTGAGGCATCGTGCCGGCCTGCGGCGGCGCGGGGCGGCATCGGCATGGCGTGCGGGTCGATCGCGACGCGGGCGGCGTTGCCCGCGCGATGCGCCGGGCGCGGCGGCCGTGCGGCTTGTCGCGTACGAAGCGGGCCGGGTGCGGCGCGCGCGTCGTCAAGGCAGGATCAGCCACGCCACCACGAGATACCGCGCGATCTTCGCGCACGCGACGATCGCCAGGAACGTCGGCAACGGCTCGCGCAGCACGCCGGCGATCACGGTCAGCGGATCGCCGATCACGGGCGCCCAGCTGAGCAGCAGCGACCAGCGCCCGTAGCGGCGATACCAGCGTTCGGCGCGTTCGAGCGCGGCGGGCTTGACCGGAAACCAGCGGCGCGTGCGGAAGTGTTCGATGAAGCGGCCGAGCACCCAGTTGAGCGCCGAGCCGGCGATGTTGCCGGCGCTCGCGACGGCGATCAGCAGCCACGGAGCTTGCTTGCCGGCGATCAGCAGGCCGGCCAGCAGCGCTTCGGATTGCAGCGGGAACAGGGTCGCGGCGAGCAGCGACGCGGCGAACAGGCCGCCGAGGGTGAGGAACGTGGACATCGGGCGATTGTAATGGGCGGTGACATGGGGTCTCGCCGCGCCTTGTCCGGCGGGGCCGGCGCTTCCCGGCCGCGTGTCATAATCAGCACCCCCTCCCATCCGGTCCCGGGCCATCGTGACGCACGCGCGTTTACCGTTTCGAAAGCCAGGCAGCTGGCTCGGCCTGCTCGCGATCCTGCTGATCGCGCTGGCGCCGACGGTGTCGCAGCTGCTCGCGCAGCATGGCCGCCTCCACCGGATCCTCGATACCTACTGTTCCGCCTCGCCGATCGAGCGCGCCGTCGAAAGCCATGCGCACGCCGGCCACGCGGTGGCGTCGCATTGGGAAGCGTGTCCGTATTGCGGCCTGTTCGCCCACGCGCCGGTGCTGCCCGGCGTGGCGCGCGCACCCATCGGCGCGGTTGCGGCGAGCGGGTTCCTGGTGCTGCCGGCGGCGAGCGCCGTCCGGCTCGCGCCGCTGTTCAGCCGCGCCCACGCGCGCGCGCCGCCCGAACCGGCCTGAGATCGCCTTCCGGCATCCGCGTTCGCGCACGGCGACGCGGCGCGCCGTCGCCCGCACGCGGCGGCGCGATCCCAGCGCACGACACAGGAGCAGTACCCTCATGCAAGAACTTTTCAAGCGTTATGCGGCGCCCGCGCGCGCCTGCCTGCTGGCGGCCGGCGCGGCCGCGGGCTTCGCGGCCCCGATGACGGCCGCCGCCCACGCGGTGGTGGGCGACCGCGTGTTTCCCGCCACGATGGCCGTCGACGACCCGGGCGTCGGCGACGAATTCGACCTGCAATACGGCCACATCAAGAGCCCTGCCGACGGCGGCGGCGACATGAACGTGAACACCGTGTCCTATGAGTGGGACAAGCTGATCACCTCGGACCTCGGTTTCAGCGTCGCGGGTTCCTATGTCGGACAGAACGCGCCGGACGGCGGTTCGGCGCGCGGCTGGGACAATCTGACGGTCGGCCTCAAGTACCTCGTGTACCGCAGCGCGCCGCACGAATTCATGTTGTCGGCGGGCGTGCTCGCGGCGCTCGGCGGCAGCGGCGCGAAGTCGATCGCGAACGCCTACTCGACGATCACGCCGACCGTCTATTTCGGCAAGGGTTTCGGTGATCTGCCCGCGTCGCTGGCCTATCTGCGGCCGCTCGCGCTCACGGGCGAGATCGGCCCGAACCTGACCACCGCGCGCAGCGCGCCGAACTCGCTCGACTGGGGCCTCACGCTCCAGTACAGCATCCCGTACCTGCAGTCGCAGGTGAAGGACCTGGGCCTGCCGCAGCCGTTCGCGAACCTGATCCCGGTGATCGAGTTCCCGATGAACACCTGCACTGGCAGCGGCTGCTCGGGCACGGCGACGACGGGCACGATCAACCCCGGGCTGATGTGGATGAACCACTACGGCCAGTTCGGCATCGAGGCGCAGATCCCGCTGAACCGGGCATCGGGCTCGCATCCGGGCATCCTGTTGCAGGCCCACGTCTATTTCGACGACGTGCTGCCGCATTCGCTGGGTCAACCGTTGATTCACTGAGGAGACGCGATCATGAGGTCAGGGAGACATCTCGACGTCGGCGCGCGCATCGCGCGCGGCGCCGCCGCGCTGCTGCTCGCGACGGGCGCGCAGTGGGCCTGCGCGCATGCGTATCCGGTTCACCAGACGCCGGGCGCGGGCGCGAGCGTGGCCGCGCCCGCGCAGGTGGCGATCGAGTTCGACGACGCGCTTGAACCCGCATTCAGCTCGATCGCGGTGACCGACGCGGCCGGCAAGCCGGTGACCGCCGCCAAGGCCGTGGTCGATCCGGCGGATCGCAAGCACCTGTCGCTGGCGGTCGGCGGTCTCGCTCCGGGCGTGTACGCGGTCGCGTGGGTGGCGGTCGCGGTGGACGGGCACCGCACGCAGGGGCACTACACGTTCACCGTGAAGTGAAGTGAGGGGGCGGCGCGCCCGCCGTCTCATGGCGGCGGGCCGGCGCGCGCCGAGCCCGCGATCGCGCATCAAGCCGCGTGCGCGTCGTCCCCGTGGCCGAGCTTGAACACGCTCACGGCCTGCGTGAGTTGCGCCGCCTGGTCGCGCAGCTCGGTCGCCGCATGCTCGGCGTCCTCGATCAGCGCGGCGTTCTGCTGGGTCGCCGCGCCGATCTGCGTGACGGCGAGGTTCACCTGCTCGATGCCGGTCGACTGCTCGCGCGACGCGGCGCTGATTTCGCCGATGATGGTCCGCACCTGCTCGACCCGCTCGACGATGCCCTGCATCGTCGCGCTCGCTTCCTCGGCGATCCGGTAACCGTGCTCGACCGTCGACGAGGAGCCTGCGATCAGCGTCTCGATCTCCTTCACGGCCGCCGCGCTGCGCTGCGCGAGCGCGCGCACCTCGGCGGCGACCACCGCGAACCCGCGTCCGTGCTCGCCCGCGCGCGCCGCCTCGACGGCGGCGTTCAGCGCGAGGATGTTGGTCTGGAACGCGATGCCCTCGATCACGCCGGTGATGTCGGCGATCTGCCGCGACGAACGCTGGATGTCGCCCATCGTCGCGACCACGCGCTGCACCGCCTGTCCGCCATGCTGCGCCGCTTCGGAGGCGCCCGACACGAGGTCGTTCGCCTGCGCCGCGTGCTCGGCGTTCTGCTGCACGACGGCCGTGATCTGCTCCATGCTCGCCGCGGTTTCCTCGACGCTGCTCGCCTGGGTGGCGATGCGCGCGGCCATGTCGGTGCTGCCGGCCGCGATCGTCACGGTGCCGTGCGCGATGTCGTGCGAGCCGCGCCGCACCTGCGCGACGATCCGCGCGAGCCCGTCGCCGATGCCGTCCACCGCCTGCACCAGACGGCCGATCTCGTCGGCGCGTCCGTCCCGGGTTCCGCGTCCGCCGATCCGGACGCTGAGGTCGCCCGCCGCGAAACGCTCCGAGGCGCGCGCGGCTTCGTCGAGCGGCCGGCTCACGAGACGTTTGACCAGCATCAGGAACAGCGCCGCGAACGCCAGCACGAACGCGCCGCCGATCGCGAGGAACAGGTTGCGGGTGCGGCGCGTGTCGGCCGTCATTTCATCGTCGATCGCGATGCCGCCGACCAGCCACTGCCACTCGGGCACCGTGACGAACGAGACGAACTTCGCGCGCGGCCCGTCGTCGTGGGCGGCGGAATCGGCCGAGCGGTAGGCGATCTGGCCTTGCTTCGCGGCGAGCATCTGCGCGTAGGGTGCGATCGCGTCGTCGGCGCGCTGGCCCGCGCGGTCCGGGTGGACGAGCAGCGTGCCGCGGGTCGGGCCGTTCGAGGCGTCGAGCACGAAGTAATAGCCGCTGTCGCCGATCTTCAGTTCGCGGATGCCGGCCTCGACCAGACGGACCTCGGCGCCGACGTCGATGCCCACGAACAGCGCGCCGATGATGCGGCCGCCGGCGTCGGTGATCGGCCGGTACTGCGTGATGTAACGTTTGCCGAACAGCGCGGCCAAGCCCGTATAAGCCTGACCGGCCATCAACGGGCCATAGGCGGGGCCCTTGCGGTCGAGCAGCGTGCCGATCGCGCGGCTGCCGTCCTGCTTTTTCAGCGAGGTCGTGATCCGCACGAAATCGTCGTCGGTGCGCGCGAAGACGGTCGCGATCGCGCCGCTCTTCTGCAGGAACTGGTCGGGAATCGAGAAATCGAGGTTCAGCGCGCGGCCGCCCGCGTTCAGCACCGGGGTCGCGACACCGCCGATCTCGACTTTCTGGGCGGGATCGAGCGCGTAGTCGGGCGGCAGGAAGCTCGCGAGCAGATTCATCGAGCGGCCCGCCTCGGCGGACAGCGCCTTGTCGAACAAGCTGATCATCGCGGCGATCGAGCGATCCTTCTCGTCGATGCGGGCATGGGCCTGATCACTGAGCTGGGTGCCCGCGATGTGGGTCAGGGCCCAGGTGAAGACGGCAAACAAGAGGGCAACCAGCGCGCACGAAAAAACGGCGAGGCGTGCGCCCACGCTCGCGCGCTTGAGGAAAGACACGTTCATGTAAAGAAAACTCCGGTGTTGCGGTATTGCAGAGAGGGGGTGGCGGAACGCACGCGTCACCGCTCGCTCATCGGAGGTCTACGGCAATTGGAAAGGATTCTTTAGTTTTTGTAAGGTAAAGGGACGCTGGGTTCGGGGAGGTGTGACTTTTAGGTGACGTTTTCGTAACGGTCACGGTCGGTGGTGCGAATGTCGGCATAGTTGCGCGACGGCGACGGCGACGGCGACGGCGACGGCCAGGGCCAGGGCCAGGGCAGTGGCCCGGCGATGGTGATGGCCACGGCCACCGCCAAGCGGGGGCGAGAAGGCTCGAAACAGGCGGCCCCCGGGCGAGGCCGCGCTCGGGGCCGCGTCAGCGCGTGATGAACGGCGCCGACGCGCCGGGCGCGCCGCGCGCGTGCCTGCGCTGGCGCAGCAGCGCGACCCGGCAGTTCTCGCGGGCGGCTTCGCGGCCGTCGTCGTCGAACAGCACGAGGTCGCCGCGCATCACATTGAAGGTGATCACGTGGCCGGTCGGCGACGACAGGGTCTCCGGCGTGTGATGCGAGCCGGCGGGTTCGAGCACCGTGCTGCCGGGCCCCGCGATCCAGTCGTATTCGCGGTAGCGCCATTCGCCCACGAGGGTGTGGACGAACACCCGGCCGTCGTGGCGGTGGCGGGGCAGCGTCATGCCGACCGGCATGCGGAGCAGCACGGTCAGCTCGTCGCCGGCCGCGTCGATGTGCAGGTACTTGATCGCGAGCCCCGGCAGGTGCTCGGCCATCGGCAGCCAGGGCAGGTCGTCGTCCTGCAGGCACGAGATGGGCGGCAGGGCGATGGGCGGGGTTGCGTCGGACATGGCGGGCGGCGTCGGGAAGGGCTCGGAGCGGCGATTATCGCAGACCGGAGCGGCGCGCCTGCCCGCTGCCGCCTACTCTCGCGCCGTGCGGCCCTGCGGCCGCGCGGGCGCGCGCTGCGTGCCGGGCAGCGGTTCGGCCCCGGCGGACATCAGCGGATCGGTGACGACCATCCGTTCGGACGAGCCGTCAGGCCAGGTGATCTTGAACACGCTGCCCGCCGGCAGCGCGAACAGGCCGTGTTCGAGCCGGTACTGCGCCGCGCAGGCGCCCGCGCCCGCACTGCGGATCGCGGCCTCCGAGCCGGTCGACGTGTCGCGCACGTTGTTCAGCTTCGCGCACGGCGGATAGCGCCCGTCCAGGGCCGGCGGCGCGGCGTGGGCGAGGGCGGGCAGCGCGAGTGCGCCCAGGACGACGAGCAGGGAGCGGGACATGGCGGGTTTCCGTGTGGAGAAGGGGGCCGGAACGAGCGTGGCAGGGTCGGATGATACAACGCGCGCGGCCGGCGGCGCCTGGTGTTCGGCGAGCAGTGGCCGATGGCGCGCGGTAAGCCGTGGGCGACGGGCCATGAGCCGTGAGCGACCGGCGACCGGCGACCGGCGACCGGCGACCGGCGACCGGCGACCGGCGACCGGCGACCGGCGACCGGCAACCGGCAACCGGCAACCGGCAACCGGCAACCGGCAACCGGCAACCGGCAACCGGCGACCGGCAACCGGCAACCCGCAACCGGCGACCGGCAACCCGCAACCCGCAACCCGCATCGCCCGCCGCTACCGCCCGCCTTCCTTGCCGTTCCGGCTTGCTTGCCCCCCGCCGCGCGGCGCGTGGGCTTCCGCGAGGTGGGTCTGGAACAGCAGCGCCGCGCGCGACGGTTGCGGCGAGCGGCGCAGCAGGCTCACGAACCGGCACGCGTAATGGAAGCGCTGCGGCGCGATCGCCTGCATCAGGCCCTGGGTCTCGAAGCTGTGCGCATAGTGGTCGGGCAGGAAGCCGAGATACTTCCCGGACAGGATCAGCGTCGCGATCGACTCCTGGTCCGACGCGTTCGCGCTGCGCGTGAGCTTCGCGCGGTGGCTCAGTTCCATGTTCGGCGAATGAAAGCCGAGCCCGGCGAACGGATGGGCACGGATCTGGCTCCAGGTCAGCCGCCCGTGCGGCGCGTCGAACAACGGGTGACGCATGCCGCAATACAGCAGCATGCGCTCGTCGAACAGCTCGCTGTAGACCAGGCTGCCGGAGTTGCGGTGCGCGGGGATGATCCCGATCTGATAGCTGCCGTCGATCACGCCGCGCTCCACCTCGTTGATCGACGCCACATGCAGGTTGAGCTGCACCTCGGGCGCCTCGTCGTGGAAGCGGCCGATCGCGTCGCCGAGACGCGCGTTCGGATTGGTCGCGGTCTTGTCGAACACGGCGATGTGCAGTTCGCCGCCCATCCGGTCGTGGATGCCGTCGACGCGGCTGCGGAACGCCTCCAGCGACGCCAGCAGCCGCAGCGTCTCCTCGTAGATCGCCTGCCCCTCGGGCGTCAGCGTGAAGCCCGCGCGGCCGCGCCGGCACAGCACGAGGCCGAGCCGGGTTTCGAGGTCCTTCACGTGGCGGCTGATGGTCGAGATGCCGATGTTCAGCTCCAGCTCGGCCGCGGCCATCCCGCCGCACTGCACCACGCCCTTGAACACGCGCAGCAGCCGCAGATCCATGTCGCTGAGCTGCCCGAGCAGCGCGCGACTCTTTGGTTTTCTTACTTGCATAAAAGCTCAAGTAAACATTGATATAGAGATATTCAAAAGACTAATCGGCGAGCCAACAATGCGCAACATATCCATCAACGAGGAGCGCGCGGCGCTGACCGACATGACCGTTCTTACCGCACCCAATCAGGAAGAGACCCCCCGCACCGACGCCGCGTGGCTCGATGCGCACTGGATGCCGTTTACCGGCAACCGGCAGTTCAAGACCGACCCGCGCATCATCGTCGAGGGCAAGGGCGCGTACTACACCGACGCCGAGGGCCGCAAGATTTTCGACGGGCTGTCGGGTCTGTGGTGCTGCGGCCTCGGCCACGGCCGCGCCGAGATCACCGAGGCGGTGAGCCGCCAGATCGGGCAGCTCGATTACGCGCCCGCGTTCCAGTTCGGCCACCCGACCTCGTTCGCGCTCGCGAACAAGCTGCGCGACCTGACCCCGGACGGCCTCGACTACGTGTTCTTCACCGGTTCCGGCTCGGAAGCCGCCGACACCTCGCTGAAGATGGCGCGCGCGTACTGGCGCGCGAAGGGCAAGGGCACGAAGACGCGCCTGATCGGCCGCGAGAAGGGTTACCACGGCGTGAATTTCGGCGGGATCTCGGTGGGCGGCATCGGGGCCAACCGCAAGCTGTTCGGCCAGGGGATCGAGGCCGACTTCCTGCCGCATACCCAGCTGGCCGCGAACGCGTTCTCGCGCGGGCAGCCGGAGCAGGGCGCGGAGCTGGCCGACCGCCTGCTCGACCTGATCACGCTGCATGACGCGTCGAACATCGCGGCGGTGATCGTCGAGCCGTTCGCCGGTTCGGCCGGCGTGATCGTGCCGCCGAAGGGATATCTGAAGCGGCTGCGCGAGATCTGCACCGCGCACGACATCCTGCTGATCTTCGACGAGGTGATCACGGGCTTCGGCCGGACGGGCGCGTTGACCGGCGCGGAAGCGTTCGGCGTGACGCCCGACATCATGAACGTCGCGAAGCAGGTGACGAACGGCGCGCAACCGCTCGGCGCGGTGATCGCGAAGCGCGACATCTACGAGACCTTCATGGCCGCGGGCGGCCCCGAGTATCTGGTCGAATTCCCGCATGGCTATACCTACTCCGCGCACCCGGTCGCCTGCGCGGCGGGCCTCGCGGCGCTCGACCTGCTCGTCAAGGAAGACGCGATCGGCCGCGTGCGCGCGCTCGCGCCGCATTTCGAGGCCGCGGTGCACGGCCTGAAGGGCGCGCGCCATGTCGTCGATATCCGCAATTGCGGCCTCGCGGCCGGCCTGTCGATCGAGCACGCGCCCGGCGAGCCGGCGCGCCGCCCGTACGAGATCGCGATGCGCTGCTGGCAGAAGGGCTTCTACGTGCGCTACGGCGGCGACACGATCCAGCTCGCGCCGCCGTTCATCTCGGAGGCGCGCGAGATCGACAACCTGATCCAGGCGCTCCACGACGCGCTGCACGAGGTCGACTGACGCCTCCGCATCCCATCGCGCCGGCCGCGCGTCGCGGCCGGCGTCGTATTCAACCGCATTCGCCCGATTGCATTTGCATGGAAAGAAAGTCATGAAACACGACAGCAACGTCACGTCCACTGTGGGGCACCTGATCGACGGCCAGCGCGTCGACGGCGGCAGCCGCGTCCAGCCGGTGTTCAACCCGGCGACGGGCGTGTCCGGGCGCAGCGTCGCGCTGGCCGACCGGGTGACCGTCGAGGCGGCGATCGCATCCGCGCAGGCCGCCTATCCCGCCTGGCGCAACACGCCGCCGCTCAAGCGCGCGCGCGTGATGAGCCGGCTCAAGACGCTGCTCGAGGAGCATGCCGACGAACTGTGCGCGCTGATCACGGCCGAGCACGGCAAGGTGCTGCCCGATGCGCTCGGCGAACTGCAGCGCGGCATCGAGAACGTCGAGTACGCGAGCTACGCGCCGGAGCTGCTGAAGGGCGAGCACAGCAAGAACGTCGGGCCGGCGATCGATTCGTGGAGCGAGTTCCAGGCGCTCGGCGTGGTCGCGGGGATCACGCCGTTCAATTTCCCGGTGATGGTGCCGCTGTGGATGTGGCCGATGGCCGTGGCGTGCGGGAATACCTTCGTGCTGAAGCCGTCGGAGCGCACGCCGTCGTCGACGCTGCGGATGGCCGAACTGGCGCTCGAGGCCGGCTTGCCGCCCGGGGTGCTGAATGTCGTGAACGGCGACAAGGAGGCCGTCGACACGATCCTGACCGATCCGCGCGTGAAGGCCGTGAGCTTCGTCGGCTCCACGCCGATCGCCGAATACATCTACACGACGGGTTGCGCGCACGGCAAGCGCGTACAGGCGCTGGGCGGCGCGAAGAACTTCGCGGTCGTGATGCCGGACGCCGATATCGGCAATGCGGTCAACGCGCTGATGGGCGCGGCGTACGGTTCGTGCGGCGAGCGCTGCATGGCGATCCCGCTGGTGGTCGCGGTGGGCGACGAGACCGCGGATGCGGTGGTCGCGGGCCTCACGGCCGAGATCGCGAAGATGAAGGTCGGGCCGGGCGTCGAGCAGGGCAGCGACATGGGGCCGCTCGTGACGCAGCAGCATTTCGACAAGGTGAAGGGCTTCGTCGATGCGGGCGTCGCGGCCGGCGCGACGCTGGTGGTGGACGGGCGTTCGGTGAAGGTCGACGGGCACGACGGCGGGTACTACCTCGGGCCCTGCCTGTTCGATCACGTGAAGCCCGGCATGCCGATCTATCAGCACGAGATCTTCGGGCCGGTGCTCGGCGTGGTGCGGGTCAGGTCGCTCGACGAGGCGATGGCCCTGATCGACGCGCATGAATACGGTAACGGCACGTGCCTGTTCACGCGCGACGGCGAGGCGGCGCGCTGGTTCAGCGACAACATCCAGGTCGGGATGGTCGGGATCAACGTCCCGCTGCCGGTGCCGGTCGCGTATCACTCGTTCGGCGGCTGGAAGCGTTCGCTGTTCGGCGACCTGCATGCGTATGGTCCGGATGCGGTGCGCTTCTATACGAAACGCAAGACGATCACGCAGCGCTGGCCGTCGGCGGGTGTGCGGGAAGGGACGGTGTTCAATTTTCCGTCGAACCGGTGAAGGAATCCGAGTAGGCAGGAAGCCCGCCGTCAGGCGGGTTTTTTTATGGTGTGGCGGATGAGCGGGCAGGCGGTTCGGAAATGCCGCGGGGTCGTATTTGGCGCAGGTCTGCGAGCACCGGTCTTTTTGCGATTTATTGTGCGTGGATGATTGCCGCATCGACGGCGTGACGTATTATTTCGACTGCATCGATAGATTCTTTTGATCCTCTATACCGCGCGCGTTCGATGTTTTCCGGTTGCGACGACGAACCGCGTGTTGCCTTGAAGGAGCGGTGTCAATGAAATCAATCAGCCTGAGGTGGGCAATTGGGCGGCATCCGTCATGAACCCGGACAACCTGGCGGGTGGCGCACCGGCAAGCCGCGTGAACGTCGCCGGCGGCGCAGCCGAACGGCAGGCGCGCGCGCCGCTTCCGGCCGTCACGCCGGCGCGGACCGCGCTTCTCGTCATGCATTACCAGACCGACATCCTCGCGCTCTTCCCCGAGGTCGCGCCGGGGTTGCTCGCCCGCACGCGGGCGTTATGCGATGCGGCGCGCGCGCGGGGCGTCAGCGTCTATTTCGCCAATCTCCGTTTCAGCCCCGGCTATCCGGAAGTCAGCCCCTCGAACAAGAACGGGCAGGGTATCAAGCAGCTCGGCCTGTTCGTCGAGGATCGGCTCTCGCCGGACCTGGGCCGGCAAGCGCATGAACCGATCGTCCTCGCGCATCGCGCCAGCGTGTTCTACGGCACCGATCTGCAGGTGCGCCTGTCCGCGCAAGGGATCGATTCGCTGATCATGGTCGGCATCGCCTCGACCGGCGTCGTACTCTCGTCCGTCGCCTATGCGAGCGATGCGGACTTTCGCCTGTATACGGTCAAGGATTGCTGCTACGACCCGGATCAGGTCGTCCATGAGCATCTGTTCTCCACGGCCTTCGATTCGCGCACCACGGTGTTGTCGATCGAGGGAGTGTTGGCGTGGCTCGCCTAGGCCGGCGCCGCCGCGCATTCGTCCTGCGCGCGCCGGCTGGATGAGGCGATCGGGTCGACGCATGCGGCGCGACCTGATCGATCCGCTGGCCGGTTCGATGCCGCGCTCAGGCCTCGGGCTTGTGGCAAACCAGTTCGATGTTGTGCCCGTCCGGATCTATGACGAATGCCGCGTAGTAATGCGCGTGATAGCGCGGGCGCAGGCCCGGCGCGCCGTTGTCCTTGCCGCCCGCCGCCAGCGCCGCGCGATGGAACGCGTCGACCTGCTCGCGGTTCTCCGCCACGAAGGCCAGGTGCAGATGCGCGGGCTTCTCCTGGGCCGGAAACAGGCACAGCGACGTCTTGCCGTCCGAGCTGAGTTCGATGCCGAGTTCGCCTTCGTGCACGACCGCGATGCCGAGTGGTTCGAGTGCCTTGAGGTAGAACGCCTTGCTCGTCGCATAGTCGCTGACGCCGAATACCACATGATCAAACATGGGATTTCCTGTCCAGAAATGGGTGGGCCGGGCTCGAATCATGCTCGAATTCAATTCCCGACGAAAGGCGCGGATTTCCCGGAGAACCGTTCCGTCGGTCAGGTTCGGGTGAGAAGCCGATTAGCCATGCAATGGCCGGCATCGTTCACGTCGCCTTGCCCGGCATGCTGACTCTCCTCCCTCTTATAAAAGCGTCGCCCGACGATTACTCGAGCGTGCTGCGGATCTTTCTCGAATCTCCGTCTTACGTCGAACTTCACGAGGGCCGCTCGCCTTCTTCAGCCGACGTCGAGGATTTCTTCGACGGCAAGCCCGACAGCAAGGATGCATCGGACAAGGCGGTCTATGGCCTCTATGTCGACGGCGACATGATCGGCTGCGCCGACGTGATCCGTGCGTTTCCGCACGACGGCTGCGCCTGGATCGGCTTGTTGCTTTTTTCCGAGCGGCACCGGGGACGAGGCCATGGCGCGAGCGCACTGGCGCTGATCGAAGCCATCGCGCGCGAGTGGGGATGCGTCAGCATGCAAATCGCGACGCTCGCCACGAATCTGCGTGGGCATGCGTTCTGGCGGCGCGAAGGTTTCCAGGAACGTTCCCGGGCGAGCAATCCGCGATTCCCGGCCGAGCTTGTCGTCATGGAACGGGCGATCGAATAAAAAAATAAGCGAGCGGCAGCCGGTGGCGCGCAGCGAAATATCGCTGCTGCCGCCGACGCCGCATCACTTGAGGTCGCTGATGCCGTGCATCGATCGGGATGAACCGGTGGAACGGCAAAGGCGTCGGGTGGCAGAGCCGGCGTGTGTGCGACAGGATGCCGCCGGTGACGGTTCGCTGTCTCGGGAGCCGGTCAGTCATGGTTCCGGTCCGCGTCAAGGCGATCCTTCGCCGGCGGCGGCATGTTCTGTTCTTGCGCAATCCTCGTGGCGAATGGGAATTGCCCTGCGGGCGACCCGGATTCGGCGAGTCGCTCGAAGCGGTGCTGATACGGGACGTGCACGAGGAATGCGCGCGGTGGTGTCGAGCGCGCGCTATGTCGGCAGCAGGCCGTTCGCGGCGATTCCCGGGAAATTCGCGCTGGTCGTCTGTTTCGACCGCGAATTCGACGCGCGCGATATCTTGTTCAGCGATGAACACGAGGGTTCCGCGTGGATCGACCTCGATCAGCCCCGGCCGCTGACTCTCCCGTTGTGCTATTGGACCTTCTGCCTGTTTGGCGACGCACGAGGCGAGGGAATCGATTGCCGGCGATCGTCGGCGTGCGCCGGACGAAACGCGCGCTTGGTGGCGCGCGTGCTCCGGGTTTTCCGGCGCGAAGCCGGCGGCGTTGCGGGCGACGCCGGCCGCGTTGCTCTGGTGTTTACGGCTTGACCGCGTGCCAGACGTCCTTGAAGCCATCGCCTTTCATATCGCCCTTGGCCATGTCCTTCTGGAAGAAATACAGCGGCTTGCCCTTGTACGCCCATTGCTGCGCACCGTCGTCGCGCTTGATGATCGTATAGTCGCCCATCGCGTGATCGGTCGCGCTGGCCTTGTACGGCGGCCAGTAGGTCTCGCAGGGGCCATTGCAGGCGCTCTTGCCGGCGTTCGCCGGATCCTTGTCGAAGGTGTAGAGCGTCATCCCGTTCGCGGCGACCAGCATGCCGCCCGACGCCATCGCCGGCATATCGTCGGCCTGAGCGGCGAACGAGGCGAGGCTGAACAATACAGCACCGGCAACCAAGGCAATCTTCATGTTGTTATCTCCTGTTGATGTGACACGACATGGGTAAAACCGGGAACGCCGATTGTTGCGCGCCGTGCAGTCATTTTCTCGGTGTGTTGCCGTATGGTCGGCTTTCGCGCAACGACGACACGTCGAACTGCCGATTGCCGATTGCCGGCACGACGTTCGTCTGGATGCCACGATGCAGCAATCTACTCCTTTTCTTTTCCCGTCTCCACTGGGCCTGTCCACCGTCGATGAACGGCTGCCGGGGTGCAAAAAAACCGCATTCGGCGTTTGGCCGAGCCCAATGCGCTCATCGGTCGGGAGTCGGCGCGCCGTTCATCTCGTCGCCGTGACCGGTCGGCCGCCGACACAGGATCGCCAACAGGAGGTCAAGGCAAACTGAAGTTCCGCGTAGAGAGGCGGCTTCAGGCAATGGCTGGAAGAGGATGGTGGTTGGCGGACGTCCATGAGCCGGCCGCTGTTCTGAGCGATGGCAAGCAATAGGGCGGTGCCGAAGGGCACCGCCTCGATACGGCATTGGCGTGTGGACGATGGATCGTCCCTCACCATCGAGCCTCTTGTCCCGGATCCGGGTGCTTTTTTCGGTTAGGTTTTTGTTTATGCAATTTTCACCAAGAGTACCCAATTCCGCCGTTGATCATCATGCGCGATCCGTTGACAGTGCCGACGCCGAGCTTGACGACCGTGCTCTGGGTCAAGCGTGCGCTTCCTCCTATCGCGACGGCAGTGTAGCCACTGTAGTTGCTGAATCCGGCACCTAGCGAAACAGTTTTCCCGCTCTCGACTTGCGGCAAGCCGGCCAAAGCGCCTGCGATGGCCACGCCGGAATAGGCATTGCGAGCGAGATCCGTTATGCCCTGCTGTAGTGCCCCGACGCGTTGATCCGTGTACGAATTCGCAGAGGCCTGCGAGGCATTCAATTGATTCAGGTTGACGGCGTCGGTGCCTTGCGTGCCGGGCGCGACGTTGATGACCTGACGCTGATCGGTGCTGCTGCCGACCGAGACCACGTTCGAGCGTCCGCCGTCGGTGGAGTTCGCGCCGATCGCGACCGAGTTCGAGCCGGCGGTGACGGTCGGCTTGTCGTTGCCGGTGCCGTTCATGTCGGCCGCGATGCCGGTCGTGCTGGTCGAACGGGTCGTGTTGTTGATCGTCGTCGACAACGAGTTCAGCTGGGTGTTGATGTTGGTCACGCCGCTCGATAGTGATGCGACGTTGCTGTTGGTGGTGCTCAGGCCCGTCGACAGCGAGTTGACGGCGGTCGAGGTCGAGGTCGAGAGCGACGAGACGGTGCTGTTGGTGCTGCTCAGGCCGGTGGACAGCGAGTTGACGGCGGTCGAAGTCGAGCTCGAGAGCGACGAGACGGTGCTGTTGGTGGTGCTCAGACCGGTGGACAGCGAGTTGACGGCGGTCGAGGTCGAGGTCGACAGCGAGGTCAGGTTGCTGTTGGTCGTGTTCATGCCGGTGGACAGCGAGGCGACGTTGCTGTTGGTCGCGAACAGCTGGCTGCCGTTGACTGCGTCGGTGCTGGTCTGGCTGATCTGGCCGGCGGCGACGTTGGTGACCTGGCGTTCCGCGCCCGGCGCACCGACGCTGACCACGCCGACCGGGTTGCTGCCCGCGAAGTTGCCGAAGGTCAGGCCGCCGACGGTCGCTGACGAGACCGGGACGGCGGCGGACGTGGTCGCGCCGTTACCGATCGCGACTGAGTTGTCGACGTTGGCGACTGCGTTCGGTCCGATCGCGACGCTGTTCTGGCCGGTGGCCTGGCTGTCGGCCTCGGTCGAATTGGTGTGGAAGTACTTGGTGCCCTTCGCGTTGATGTTGTCGATCGCCGAGCCGACGTTGTTGTTGGTCGTGGTCGTGCCGTCGGTGTTGTAGGTGATGTAGGCCGGGGCGGAGATGGTGCCGGTGGCCGGGTCATATGTCGCGCCGCCGCCAAGCGCCGCGGCGGTGCTGGTGCCGAGGTTGTTGGTGTTGGTGGTGATCGAGCTGATGCTGGTCGAGAGCGAACCGATGCCGGTCGAGGTCGAAGTCGAGAGCGAAGCGATGTTGCTGTTGGTGTTGCTGATGCCGGTCGAAAGCGAACCGATGCTGGTCGAGGTCGAGGTGGACAGCGATGCGATGTTGCTGTTGGCGGTCGAGAGGCCGGTCGAGGTGGAAGTCGAGAGCGAGGCGACATTGCTGTTGGTGGTGCTGAGGCCAGTCGAGAGCGAACCGATGCCGGTGGAGGTCGAGGTGGACAGCGAAGCGATCGAGCTGTTGGCGGTCGAGAGGCCGGTCGACGTGGAGGTCGAGAGCGACGTAACGGTGCTGTTGGTGGTGCTGAGACCGGTCGAGAGCGAACCGATGCCGGTGGAGGTCGAGGTGGATAGCGAAGCGATCGAGCTGTTAGCGGTCGAGAGGCCGGT
>NZ_JBXAPG010000013.1:129209-160221 GCF_058803765.1 Burkholderia sp. GW821-FHT14F03 | reverse complement strand
CCGAACGGTCGTCTCGTGAATCTGCTGGCACCGTTTGCCGCATTGCTCGCAGACCATCACTTTGCTGACCGGCTTGAGATACAGCGACAGGGTTCGGCTTGCCTCCGACGGCCATTCCACTCGCTCAACCCGGTAGCCCGTCCAGCATCCCAATGCCTGTAGTGCTTTGCGATCCAGCAATTTGGCCTCCAACGCCCGTTTCCACTGGCGTCAGATTACCAACTGCACCCAAAGCTTCCACGGTTTCCCGCGATGAACCAAAAAAAAACCGTTCTGCCAATGCGGCGAACGGCGCTCAGAAACGGAATTTTGTCGACGTGATCAACGTCACTGCGCATCATACGAGCCACCCGTCGGGCATCGCATCGGGAGTTTCCCTACGGATTCCCGGCGCGCGACCTGTGCTGCGCGCCGCGCCTTGCGCGCCGTGCGCTCACCGTCCCGGCTTCGCGATCGCGCGCCGCGCCGGCACGATCCGCCAGCCGAGATTCACGCCCGCCGCGGCCACCAGAATCAGCACCGCGCCCAGCACCTGACTCCACGCGAGCGTCTGCCCGAACGCGATCCGGTCGACGACGATCGCGACCACCGGATAGATGAACGACAGCGCCCCCGTCATCGCGGTCGGCAGCTTCTGGATCGCGCCGTACAGCAGCACATACATCGCGCCGGTGTTGACGACGCCGAGCACGACGAGATCGAGCCACTGCGCGGGCGTCGCGGGCAGCGCGTCGTAGTGGACGAACGGCGCGAGCAGCACGACGCCGAGCCCGACCTGGAGCAGCGCGATCAGATGCGGCGGCACGCCCCTGAGGCGCTTCGTGATGATCGACGACACCGCGTACAGGAACGCCGCGCCGAGCGCGAGCGCGACGCCCTCGACATATTCGCCCGGCACGGCGAGCACCGCGGGCTCGACCCGCACGACGCACACGAGGCCGACGAAGGCGAGCAGCAGCCAGCCGACGATCGACGCGGTGAGCCGTTCGCGGAACACCAGCGCGCCCAGCGCGACGAGCATGAAGGGCTGGGTGTGATAAACGGCGGTCGCCATCGAGATCGACGCGCGCGAATACGCGCCGAACAACAGCACCCAGTTCGCGACGATCGCGACGCCGCCGAGCAGCGCGAGGCCGAGCGTGCGCCGCGACAGCAGGCCGCGACGCAGCAGGCCGAGCGCCGCGCACACGCCGAGCAGCGTCGCGCCGCCGAACACGCAGCGGAAGAACACGACGTTCATCAGATGCTGCTGCGACGACACGACGAACCAGCCGATCGTCCCCGACATCAGCATCGCGAGGGTCATCTCGGTGGCGCCGCGGCGGATTTCAGGGGTTGCCATGGAAAACATCCGTTGGGTTCAGGTATGGTTTGATTTTAGAAACCCGAGCCGCGGCAATCCATCGCTTATGCAAGACGAAATTGCCTGTTTTCCTTTTAAAAGAAGGTCGAGATGCCGAAACGCCTAACCCCGCCCGTACCGGTCGATGGCCTCGACGCGACCGACCGCGCGTTGCTGCATCTGCTGGCCGAGGATGCGCGCATGACGACGAGCGAGCTGGCGCGCCGGATCGGGCTGTCGGCGCCGAGCACGGCGGACCGGCTGCGCCGGCTGGAGGCGCAACACGTGATCGGGCGTTACACGGTGGAGATCGATCCGCGCGCGCTCGGCTACACGCTGCAGGCGATCGTGCGCGTGAAGCCGCTGCCGGGGCAGCTGCATCTGGTCGAGGCGCTGCTGCGGCAGATCCCCGAGTTCGTCGAATGCGACAAGGTGACGGGCGACGACTGCTTCATCTGCCGGGTCTACCTGCGCTCGATCGAGCATCTGGACGGGATTCTGGCGAAGGTGACCGAGCGCGCGGAGACGAGCACGGCGATCGTGAAGTCGACGCCGGTGGCGCGGCGGCTGCCGCCGCTCGAACATCGGGCGTGATCCTGCAGCCGGCGGGCACGCGCAGGCGGCGGCCTGCCGCGCTTCCGGCCCGGGCGCAGGCCGGATCACCCCATGAGCCCGCTGGGCAAGCGCCGTCGCGCCGGCCCGCGCCGCTCACGCGCCCACGTCGCGCGCCTCGAAAAAGCCCAGCATCTCCTCGATCAACGCGACCGGCGCTTCCTCCGGGATGTAGTGCCCGCAATCGAGCGCGCGCCCGCTGACATCGCGCGCCACGCACCGCCACTCCTCGAGCGGCTCGAAGCATCGCGCGACCACACCCTGCGCGCCCCACAGCACGCGCAGCGGGCACCCGATCTTGTTGCCGCGTTCGAGATCCTCGCGGTCGTGTTCGAGGTCGATCGTCGCCGACGCGCGATAGTCCTCGCACATCGCGTGCACCGCGCCCGGCTGCCGCAGCGCATCGCGGTACGCGGCCAGCGCCTCCGGCGCGAACGGCGCGAGCCCCGCCGCGCGATGGCCCATCAGCTGCTCGACATAGGCGTCGGTGCGCCCGTCGATCAGCGTCTCGGGCAGCGGCGCCGGCTGGATCAGGAAAAACCAGTGGAAATACGCGGTCGCGAACGCGCGATCGGTGCCTTCGTACATCGCGAGCGTCGGCGCGATATCGAGCAGCAGCATGCGCTCGACCTGCTCCGGATGATCGAGCGCCATCCGGTGCGCGACCCGCGCGCCGCGATCGTGCGCGGCCACGTGAAAACGCTTGAAACCGAAATGACGCATCACCTCGACCTGATCGGCCGCCATCGCGCGCTTCGAATACGGCGTGTGCCGCGCATCGCTCTCCGGTCTCGACGAAGCGCCATAGCCGCGCAGGTCGGTCGCGATCACGGTGAAGTGGCGAGCCAGCGTCGCGGCCACGCGATGCCAGATCATGTGCGTCTGCGGGTGCCCATGCAGCAGCAGCAGCGGCGGCCCCGCGCCTCCCTTGACGCCGAAAATCTCGACGCCCTGCGCATCGACCCTGAACGGCGCGAACTCCTCAAACGACATGGTCTTGTTCTCTGGAATTGTTGTTGCTGCCTATTGTAGGAGGGCAAATCGCACCCCATCGGCCGTTTTCCCGGACAATCCGTAGAAGCAGAACACTCCCTCGACACCGCCGCCGCGCGCCTCGCCCTACAATCGCACGATCGTTCGTATTAATATGCAGCCAACCCGCTGCGTAGCCCTGTTGCGAATCGCATCGCGTGGCTCAATCCGCCGCCTGGGCGCGGCAACGATCACGGAGACTCACCATGGCTTTGCCCGCCGTCCTGCAAAATCTCGCGCTGCCTGTCATCGCGTCGCCGATGTTCATCGTCAGTTACCCCGAGCTGGTGCTCGCGCAGTGCAAGGCGGGCATCGTCGGCTCGTTTCCGGCGCTGAACGCGCGCCCCGCCGAACTGCTCGACGAATGGCTCACGCAGATCCAGTCGCAGCTCGCCGAACACAAGGCTCGCCATCCGGACGCCGTGATCGGGCCGCTCGCGGTCAACCAGATCGTCCACCAGTCGAACGTGCGGCTCGAACACGACATCCGCGTCTGCGTCGAGCACAAGGTGCCGATCTTCATCACGAGCCTGCGCGCGCCCGCGCGCGAGATCGTCGACGCGGTGCACAGCTACGGCGGCATCGTGCTGCACGACGTGATCAACCTGCGGCACGCGCAGAAGGCGCTCGAAGCCGGCGTCGACGGGCTGATCCTGGTCGCGGCGGGCGCCGGCGGCCACGCGGGCACGACCTCGCCGTTCGCGCTCGTCGGCGAGGTGCGCAAGATGTTCGACGGCCCGATCGTGCTGTCGGGCTCGATCGCGAACGGCGGCTCGATCCTCGCCGCGCAGGCGATGGGCGCCGATCTCGCGTACATGGGCACGCGCTTCATCGCGACCCGGGAAGCGCATGCGGTCGACGACTACAAGCACGCGATCCTGAACGCCAGCTCGTCCGACATCATCTACACGAACCTGTTCACCGGCGTGCACGGCAACTACATTCGCCAGAGCATCGTGAACGCGGGCCTCAACCCGGACGATCTGCCCGAAGCCGACAAGTCGAAGATGAATTTCGGCTCCGACAAGGCGAAGGCGTGGAAGGACATCTGGGGTGCAGGCCAGGGCGTCGGGCTGATGGACGACGTGCCGTCGGTCGGCGAACTCGTCACGCGCCTCGCGCGCGAATACCAGGACGCGAAGGCGCGCCTCGGCATCCGCGGCTGACGCCGCGACATCACGGCATGAAATGTAAAAAGGCGCGGCCATGAGGCCGCGCCTTTTTACGTGAAACCCGCGACGCGCGCCGTTCAGCCGTTCAGCCGATCCGCTTCATGCGCGGCAGCGCGAGCACCTTGAGCCGCTCTTCGATCGACGGGCACAGCGACTGCCCGGCGAAGCGGTCGGCGAGGAAATCGACGAACGAACGCACCTTCGCCGAGACATGGCGGCGGCTCGCATACACCGCGTAGATCGGCAGCTCGCGCGGCGGCATCACGTCGAGCAGGAGCGGCACGAGACGGCCCGCCTCGATGTCTTCGCCGACCACCTCGGTCCCGAGCAGCGCGATGCCCGCGCCGCCCAGCACCGCGACCCGCAGCCCTTCGAGATGGTTGACGATCAGGTTGCCCGCGAGCGACACGCGCGATGCGGCCGCGACGTCCGTCGCCATCGCATCGAGCGTGGTGGCGTTCGGATCGCGCCGCAGATAGTTGTGGTGTTCGAGATCGGCCAGGGTGGTCGGGGTGCCGTGCTGCTTCAGGTAATCGGGCGACGCCACCAACAGGATGTGCGCGGTGGCGATCTGGCGCGCGACGAGCGACGACGACTTCATGCCGGCGGGCGCGGCGCGCACCGCCACGTCGTAGCCTTCGTCGATCAGTTCGACCACGCGATCGGACAGCGTGATCTCCACGGTCACGTCGCTATAGCGTGCCGCGTAATCGGTCACGGCATCCATCACGTGACGCAGGCCGAATGCCGAGAGCGAGGTCACGCGCAAACGCCCCTGCGGCACCACGCTCGCCGCGCCGACGGCCTGCCCGGCTTCGTCGAGTTCGGTGAGCGCCTGTACGAGCCGTTCGTAGTATTCGCGTCCGGCTTCGGTCGGCGCGACGCGACGGGTCGTGCGATGCAGCAGCCGCGCGCCGAGCTGTTGCTCGAGGTGCATCACGTGCTTGCTCGCCATCGCCGCCGACATCTGCATGCGTTCCGCCGCACCGACGAAGCTGCCCACTTCGACGACGAAGCGAAATACATTCATGCTGACGAGGGTATCCATCGAAAATGCTCGCAATCGGTGGGAATGAGGCTATCGCGAGCAACTGTAACAAAGGCTGAGAAACGAAATCGTCAAGAAAAGCAAAACGGCGTCACTTGTGTGACGCCGCGAACATGACGGACTACGGGGCCCGATTGCTTAGAACTTCGCACGAATCCCGGCGCCGAACGTATTGCCGCTCGACATGCCGGACAAACGGTCGTTCATGTAGGCCGTGTAGACGTCGGTGCGCTTCGACAGCGGATAGTCGTAGCCGAGCGCCCAGGTCTGGCGCGTCTGGTCGAGGCCGCCCGCGTCGCGCGAGTACGCGTAGGACGCCATCACGCTGCCCGCGCCGAGCGGCACCGTGACCCCGCCCTGCGCGGTGTTCACATGCCAGCTGCCCGAGATCTGGTCGTTCTTCGTATACATGTACTGGCCGAACAACTTCACGAACTTGAGGTCGTAGCTGACCCCGAGCTGCGCCACGCCCTGACTCTTCATGCCGGCGACGAGCGGCCCGAGGTCGCCCGGGTTGTTGTTGAAGTTCACATACTGGTAGACGGCCGTCGCGGCGAACGGGCCGTTGAAGTAGAGGAACTGGCCGCTCCATTTCTTCGATGCATTGCTGCCCGCCTGATTGCCGAGCGCGTACATCACGCTGCCGCTCAAGCCGTGATAGTTCGGCGTGGTATACGACACCGCGTTGTTCCAGCCCGAATCGCCGACGACGCCCTGGTCGGTCGTATAGGTCGGGAACGTGCCGAGGCCGAGGAACACGTGGTAGACCATCGGCGAGAACACATACGAGTCGATGAACGGATTGAACAGGATCGTCGACACGAACAGATGCGTCGTCAGCCGGCCCGCGGTGACGGTGCCGTACGGCGTCTCGAGGCCGACGTAGGAATTGCGCGCGAAGAAGGTGTCGCCGTTGAAGCGGCCGTAGTTGCCGTTCTGCGGCCGGAAGAAATCCTCGAGCGTGAAGATCGCCTTGTAGCCGCCGCCGAGATCCTCGGTGCCGCGCACGCCCCAGTATGAGGTCGACATCCCGCCGCCCTGCACGCCCCACGCGCGCTCGCCGCCCGGGAATTTCTGCGCGCCGACCCAGGCGTCGACCTGCCCGTACAGTTGGATGCTCGATTGCGCATGCGCGCCGGTCGCGCCGGCGGCGAGCGTCGCCGCGGCGGCGAACGCGAAAGAGGTATGCAGCGCCCGGCTGGCAAGTGACTTCATTGGATCTCCACGTGTTTGTCGAAAAAAGACGGCGCAAGCGCGTTGTTGTTGGTACGGGCGGAGGCCTGCGTCGATTGGGGCGCTGCCATCTTTACGGACCATTTTTCCGGTCAAAAAAGAGGGCGCTTATTGCGGGTATAGCGTCCGCATTAACTTCCCCGCGTTTTGGCGGGATTCAGCAGACGAAAGCGGGGGCAAACCACCTGACGAAATGCTTTCGCGCACCGCGCGAGCGCGCGCGCGGCGGCAGACGAATCCTGCGTCGAGCCCGACGCATGCGCGCCCGTCGCGGCTGCGCGGCGCGAAAGATACCTAAGCCGGAAGGGGTGCGGGAGATTTGCGGAGGGACTGTGGCGAATTTGCATCATCGGGCGGCGCGCCGCGCCGCCCGATGATGCGGGTCAGTTGCGGTAGAACGACGAGAAGAACGGCGGACGCCCGGCGTCTTCCTGCGTGCGCGGCGGCGGCATCGGCCGGCCGCCGCGTTCTTCGTTGTAGCGGGTGACGTCGGCTCGGATCGAGCCGGCGCGCATCGGCACCGTGCCGTCGGGCGGATGCGGCACGCCGCGCGCCTCGGCGCTGATCGGGCGATAGGGGCTGCCTTGCGCGGCGTAACGGCCATACGACGGCGTCGGACGCAGGCCCCAGCGCTGCTGGCCATAAGCGTTCGCACCGGGCCGCGCCTCGCCGCCATGCGCCGCCCCGTAGCCACCGCCTAAACCACGTCCGGCGCCATGCGGCGGCTGCGCGCACGCGAGCGACACCAGCAGCACGCCCAATGCGCCCGCCGCCCATCGCCCGATCATCCGTCCTGCACGTGCCGTCATCATCCTGATTACCCGCCGATTTCCCGCGTCTGTGCGCTCGACGCGCGGCACGGGAGCCTTTCAGCAGTAATTTATGAGGGCCTCGCAAACGTGTCGAGCCGAAAAATGTTAGTCCGCCGGCACCGGTGTAACACCGTGTTACTGCTGGTTTTTTCAGGTTTTGCCGCCGCCTCGGACGGGCCTGCCAAGGCGCCGCATTTGACATTCCGACCGTAAGCCTCTGTATTTTTTAAGCGACATCCGGCGAATCGCGCCCCAGAAATAACCATTTACCGAACTCATCAATCGATGCATGGAATGAATTTGTCTATTTAATAGGCGACCCGGAGAATGGCGCATCCGGGACGCGCAAGCGTCCCCGCTCTTATCCGGATTCCGTCATGGCCCGTCCCCGTTTCGTCCCCGACAACTTCACCCTCGCGCTCGTCGGCACCGTGGTGCTCGCGAGCCTGCTGCCGTGCCACGGCCCGGCCGCCCACGCCTTCAACTGGGCGACCAACATCGCGGTCGGCCTGCTGTTCTTCCTGCACGGCGCGAAGCTGTCGCGCGAAGCGATCATCGCCGGCGCGACCCATTGGCGGCTGCACGCGGTCGTGCTGCTCAGCACCTTCGCGCTGTTCCCGCTGCTCGGCCTCGCGCTCAAGCCGCTGCTGTCGCCGCTCGTCACGCCGGCGCTCTATGCGGGCGTGCTGTTCCTGTGCACGCTGCCTTCCACGGTCCAGTCGTCGATCGCCTTCACCTCGATCGCGAAGGGCAACGTGCCGGCCGCGGTCTGCTCGGCGTCCGCGTCGAGCCTGCTCGGCATCTTCCTCACGCCCGCGCTGGTCGGCCTCATGATCACCTCGCAGGCGGGCGGCGGCGCATCGCCGTGGAGCACCATCGGCAGCATCGTGATGCAACTGCTCGTGCCGTTCGTCGCCGGCCAGTTGCTGCGCCCCGTGATCGGCGCATGGATCGAGCGCAACCGCGGCGTGCTGCGCTTCGTCGATCAGGGCTCGATCCTGCTCGTCGTCTACGTGGCATTCAGCGAGGCCGTGAACCAGGGGCTCTGGCACCAGATCCCGCCCAGCGCGCTGCTCGGGCTCATCGTCGTCAACGTCGTGCTGCTCGCGATCGCGCTGCTGCTCACCATGTTCGTCAGCAAGCGGCTCGGCTTCAATCGCGCGGACCAGATCACGATCATCTTCTGCGGCTCGAAGAAGAGCCTCGCCGCCGGCGTGCCGATGGCGAAGGTGATCTTCGCGGCGCACGCGGTCGGCGCGGTGGTGCTGCCGCTGATGCTGTTCCACCAGATCCAGCTGATGACCTGCGCGGCGCTCGCGCAACGCTGGGGCGCCCGCGACCTCGGCGCGGATGAAGGCGAAGCGACGCACGGCGGCAGCGGCGGCAACGCGCTGCGCACCCGCGATCGGTGAGGCGCCGGCCGCGCGCGGCGCGGTGAGCCGCGCGGCCGGGTCGGGATGAGCGGCAGCGGCTCGTCCTGCCCGGGATCGTCCGGCCGTCCCGCACCCTGCCATCGCTTCTGCGAACCGCACGTGCCGGGCCGGCCGCCATCCATTCATCCCCTCGCCGTCCATCGCATTCCTGACGCACACGAGCCCGGAATGACGAGGCGCGTTCATCGAGCATGAACGACTCCCGTGCGACGGGTTCGTCCTCGCGCATCACGACGCCCGCGCCCCAGCCGCTTGCCGGCGATCGATCACGCGCGGCGCGCGGCGGGCGAAACGCACGACGTGCATGCTTCGCGTCCGTTCGGGGAGTGCGGCGGGCCGCCTCGCACGAGCGCATCGACGGTCCTTGGTTGATCGTCCCGCCGGGCCGGCGCGCGACATTTCCTCGATGGGCAATCGAAAGGCTTCACACGCATGCTCCGCCCCATCCGATGAATGTGAGACGGGCCGTCCCGCTCAAGCGCATCGACGCTCCTGATTGATCGCCCCGCCGGGCCGGCGCGCGACATGCCATCGATAAAGCACAGCGCCTCCCGCCTCGGCATCCGCCGAATCCGACGGCTCGCGCGCGTCCCGATCCGCGCAAGGCGGCCCCCTCCGGCCTCCCCCCTTTCTCGACCGACCCGCGCGCGCCCCCGCTGCAATCGTTTGCCCGCACGCGCCCCCCACGACAGTGCATCGCGTCACAAAAAATTCATTCAACTCGCGCGCCCGGCTGCCGTTAAGGCCGGCGTTCCGTCGTCATCGTCCACCCCATGCCCTCACCCACCCGCGCCGCCACCGACTCCGTCAGCATCGCCTCGCTGATCGCGGCGCGTGCGCTCACCGCGGTGTTCCAGCCGATCGTCGACATCGAGGCCGGCGCCATCATCGGCTACGAAGGCCTGATCCGCGGCCCGTCCGGCTCGCCGCTCGAACAGCCGGCCGCGCTGTTCGCGCAGGCCGCGCGCGAGGGCGCGTCGATCGCGCTCGAACACGCGGCCGCGGCCGCCTGCATCGAAGCGTTCGCCACGCTCGCGTGCGACGGCAAGCTGTTCCTCAATTTCAGCGCGAACGCGATCCTGCAGTTCGCGACCGTGCGCGAGCATGCGCAGGCCCTGCTGCAGCGCATGGGCTTCAACGCGGAACGGATCGTCATCGAGCTGACCGAACAGAACGCGATCCCCGACGTCGGCGACTTCGCGTCCGCGATCGCCGCGCTGCGCCAGGCCGGCGTCCAGTTCGCGCTCGACGACTACGGCACCGCGAACGCCAGCATGAACCTGTGGGTGAGCCTGCATCCCGACGTCGTGAAGATCGACCGCTTCTTCATCCACGACATCGCCAACGATCCGCTCAAGTTCGAGGCCGTCAAGGCGATGCAGCACTTCGCGAACGCGAGCGGCGCGAAGCTGATCGCCGAAGGCATCGAGAACGAGGCGGACCTGATCGTCGTGCGCGACATGGGCATCGGCTGCGGCCAGGGCTTCTTCCTCGGCCGGCCACATGCGCATCCCGCGCGCCGGGTCGCGCCGGACGCGCACGACGCGATCCGCGCGCAGCACATCGCGGTGTTTCCGGGCGCGACCCGCGCCGGGCCCGCGCCGCGCCCGGGCAGCGGCACGGTGGTCGCGAAGATGCTGGTCAGCGCGCCCGCGCTGCCGCGCCGCGCCACCAACAACGACGTGCTCGAACTGTTCAATCGCCTGCCCGACCTGCATGCGGTCGCGGTCGTCGAGGGCGATCACCCGATCGCGCTGATCAACCGGCGCAGCTTCATGGACCGCTACGCGCTGCCCTATCACCGCGAGGTGTTCGGCAAGAAGGCCTGCCTGCAATTCGCGAACGACGCGCCCGTGATCATCGAAAACACCATGACGGTCGAGCAGATGGCCAAGCTGCTGACGAGCAACGACCAGCGCTACCTGGCCGACGGCTTCGTGATCACCGAACGCGGCCGCTATCTCGGCCTCGGCACCGGCGAGAACCTGGTGCGCGCGGTCACCGAGGTGCGAATCGAGGCAGCCCGCTACGCGAATCCGCTGACCTTCCTGCCCGGCAACATCCCGATCAGCTCGCACATCGCGCGCCTCGTCGACAACGAGGCCGGCTTCCACGCGTGCTACGTCGACCTGAACCAGTTCAAGCCGTTCAACGACCAGTACGGCTACTGGCAGGGCGACGAGGTGCTGAAGTTCGCCGCCACCGTGCTCGCCCACGTGTGCGACCCGACGCGCGACTTCCTCGGCCACGTCGGCGGCGACGATTTCCTCGTGCTGTTCCAGAGCGCCGACTGGACCGCGCGCGTGAAGCGCGCGATCCGTCATTTCAACGAAGGCGCGCAGCGCTTCTACGCGCCGGCCGACCGGCTCGCGGGCGGCATTCGCGGCGAGGACCGCTACGGCAACCCGGCCTTCCACGGCTTCGTGACGATGGCGATCGGCTGCGTGCACGTGCCGCCCGCGGCCGGCCGCGCGCTGCGCTACGGCAGCGACGAGATCGCGTCGGTCGCCGCGCTCGCGAAGCGGCGCGCGAAGCAGCAGCCGGGCGGCTATTTCCTGATCGACATCGAGGAAGGCAGCGCCTGGCTGCGCGCGCGCGGCGACGCGGCGCCCGTCGAGCTGGACTGACGGCGACGGCTGCTCGTCGGGCAGCCCGCGCGGAACGGGCGCGCGGATGGACGACCCGCGCCGCCGGGCGACGGCGCGCCGGATCGCCTCCGTCAACGCCTCTGCCTCTGCCTCTGCCTCTGCCTCTGCCTCTGCCTCTGCCTCTGCCCCTGCCTCTGCCCCTGCCCCTGCCTCCGTTATCGTCTCCGCCCACTCCACTGTCTCCGTGGTCCGCGCTGTCCACGCTGCCCCCCAAAACCGCCCCCCTCCTTTACTATTCGTTTAGTATTTTTACTAAACGAACAAATGGGATTTATCCTTTTAAATACGGGTATTTACCAGCCCATCAGCCTCGGTTTTCAGCTTGATCGACAATATTTTTACTATACAATCGCCGTCACCCTAAACACCCGGATCCGGACCATGGGCACGACCATTCGCGATGTGGCGCATGCGGCCAACGTATCGATCGGCACCGTGTCGCGCGCGCTCAAGAACCAGCCCGGCTTGTCCGAAGCGACGCGCGAGCGGATCGTCGAGGTCGCGCAGCGGCTCGGCTACGATCCCGCGCAGCTGCGGCCCCGCATCCGGCGCCTGACCTTCCTGCTGCACCGGCAGCACAACAACTTCGCGGCGACGCCGTTCTTCTCGCACGTGCTGCACGGCGTCGAGGACGCCTGCCGCGAGCGCGGCATCGTGCCGACGCTGCTGACGGCCGGCCCGACCGACGACGTGATCCGCCAGATGCGCCCGCACGCGCCCGACGCGATCGCGGTCGCGGGCTTCATGGAGCCGGAGACGCTCGAGGCGCTCGCCGCGACCGGCCGCCCGCTCGTGCTGATCGACCTGTGGGCGCCCGGCCTGCGCTCGGTGAACATCGACAACCACGGCGGCGCGGCGCTCGCGATGCGGCATCTGTTCGCGGCCGGCCGCCGCCGCATCGCGTTCATCGGCGGCTCGCTCGCGCACTACAGCATCGCCCAGCGCGCGCTCGGCTACCGCCGCGCGTTCTTCGAGGCCGGCCTGCTGTTCGATCCGTCGCTCGAGGTGACGATCGACGCCGGCCTCGATCCCGACACCGGCGCGGCGCGCGCGATGCAGCAGCTGCTCGACGCGCCCGGGCCGCGCCCCGACGCCGTGTTCGCGTTCAACGACGCCGCCGCGCTCGCCGCGCTGCGCGTGTGCGTGGCGCGCGGCGTGCGGGTGCCGGAAGACATCGCGTTCGTCGGCTTCGACGACATCCCCGCCGCCGCGCACGCCGCGCCGCCGCTGACGACGCTCGCCGTCGACAAGGAAGCGCTCGGCCGGCTCGGCGTCGAACTGCTGCTCGCCGACGCGCCCGAGCGCAGCGAAATCAGCCTGCCCGTGCAACTGGTCGCGCGGGCCAGCAGCCTCGGCGTCGCGCAAGCGGCGCCCATCCTCACCTCGGTCATCGGATCATGACGACTTTCGCTTCGCCCTCTTCCTGCCCTGCGCCCGACGCGCCGGCCACGCCCGCGCCTGCCGTCGCGAGTTTCCGCGACCCGGCGTTCCTGCTGTCGCACGTACGGGACACGCTGCGCTTCTACGCGCCGACGGTGTTCGACCCGAGCGGCGGCTTCTTCCATTTCTTCCGCGACGACGGCGCGGTGTACGACCGCACGACCCGCCACCTCGTCAGCAGCTGCCGCTTCGTCTTCAACTATGCGATGGCCTACCGGCAGTTCGGCGACCCGCTCGATCTCGACTACACGCGCCACGGCCTGCGCTTCCTGCGCGACGCGCACTGGGACGCGGCCCTGCAGGGCTACGACTGGGAACTCGACTGGCGCGACGGCCGCAAGCACGCGACGCTCGACGGCACGCGCCACTGCTACGGGCTCGCGTTCGTGCTGCTCGCGGCCGCGCACGCGACGATGGCGGGCGTCGACGAGGCGCGGCCGCTGATCGCCGACACCTTCGCCCTGATGGAGCGCCATTTCTGGGATGCCCGCGGCGGCCTCTACATGGACGACGCGACGCCCGACTGGCGCGTATCCGGCTATCGCGGCCAGAACGCGAACATGCATGCGGCCGAGGCGCTGCTCGCCGCCTACGAGGCGACCGGCGAGACCTCGTACCTCGACCGCGCGGAATTGCTCGCGACCCACATCACGCGCCGCCAGGCCGCGCTGTCGCAAGACCTCGTCTGGGAACACTTCCACGCGGACTGGTCGGTCGACTGGGACTACAACAAGGAAGACAGCTCGAACATCTTCCGGCCGTGGGGCTTCCAGCCGGGCCACCAGACCGAATGGGCGAAGCTGCTGCTGATCCTCGAACGGCACCGCCCGCTCGACTGGCTGCTGCCGCGCGCGGTGGAACTGTTCGACGCGGCGCTCGCGCACGCCTGGGACGCGGATCACGGCGGGCTGTACTACGGCTTCGGCCCCGACTACACGATCTGCGACCACAACAAGTATTTCTGGGTGCAGGCCGAGACCTTCGCGGCCGCCGCGCTGCTCGCCGCGCGCACCGGCAGCGAACGCTTCTGGGACTGGTATGACGAGATCTGGCGCTACAGCTGGGCGCACTTCGTCGATCACCGCTACGGCGCGTGGTACCGCATCCTCACCTGCGACAACCGCAAGTACAGCGACGAGAAGAGCCCCGCCGGCAAAACCGACTATCACACGATGGGCGCGTGCTACGAAGTGCTGAACGCGCTGCCGGCCGCCGTCCTCGCCCACCCGCAACCGGAGTCCGCGCAATGAGCCAGGCCGCACTTCCGCAATTCGTGTCGGCGGGCGACATCCTGACCGACATGGTGCGCACCGACGGCGCGCAGTGGGTGTCGCGCCCGGGCGGCGCGGGCTGGAACGTCGCGCGCGCGGTCGCGCGGCTCGGCGTGCCGAGCGCCTGCGCCGGCGCGCTCGGCCGCGACTGCTTCTCCGACGTGCTGTGGCAGGCCAGCGAGGCGGCCGGCCTCGACCTGCGCTTCCTGCAGCGCGTCGATCGCGCGCCGCTGCTCGCGATCGTCCACGAGACCCGGCCGCCCGCCTACTTCTTCATCGGCGAGCACAGCGCGGACCTCGCGTTCGACCCCGCGCAGCTGCCGGCCGGCTGGGAGGACGCGGTGGGCTGGGCGCACTTCGGCTGCATCAGCCTCGTGCGCGAGCCGCTCGCGGCGACGCTGATCGCGCTCGCGGGCGCGCTGCGCGCGCGCGGCGTGAAGATCAGCTTCGATCCGAACTACCGCAACCTGATGGCGGCCGGCTACCGCCCGACGCTGGAGAAGATGGCGGCGCTGGCCGACCTGATCAAGGTCTCGGACGAGGATCTGCGGCACCTGTTCGAGGGCGACGAACACGCGGCGATCGCGCAGCTGCGCGCCATGAATCCCGCCGCCACGCTGCTCGTCACGCGCGGCGCGCAGGCCGCGACGCTCTATGCGGACGGCGAGACACTGAGCGCCGAGCCGCCGCGCGTCGAGGTCGCGGATACGGTGGGCGCGGGCGACGCGTCGATCGGCGGCCTGCTGTTCAGCCTGATGCGCACGCCGCAGCGCGGCTGGCGCGAGCACCTCGCGTTCGCGCTCGCCGCGGGCGCGGCCGCGTGCCGCCACACCGGCGCGCACGCGCCAACACTCGACGAGGTCGTCGCGCTGCTCGACTGAAGGGCTGAAGGGCGGAACGATTTGACCGATTGAATGGCTGAAGGCGCGGCCGCGCGGTGCTAGGATGGAGCCGTCCTTTTGCAGGAGAAGCATCATGGACGGCAACACCTACACCAAGGGCATCTACACGGCCAAGGCGCATGCCCGGAAGACGGGCAACGGCCGCTACCAGGGCTACGTGATCCTGTCGCGCGACGAGGGCGGCGCGCCCGACAACACGCGCTACGAGGTCGAGGCGACGAGCCCCAACGAGGAAGAAGCGTTCGCCGAGGCGCAGGCGCTCGCGCACCGGATCCTCGGCGAGCTGGAACTGTGACGGCGAGCCGCCGCCGTCACCACAGGCGCGCGATCACCGACACGATCGCCATGATCACGAGCGTCGACATGAACGGAAACGGATAGACCCGCGCGCCGATCCTGAGCGTCACATCCCCCGGCAGCCGCCCGACGCCGAGCTTCGACAGCCACGGCCAGGCCCGCGTCAGGATCATCACCGCGAGGAAGGTGGTGAGCAGCCAGCGGAACACGGCGCGCCGCCTACAGCGTGTGCGAGCGGTCGCCGCGCGCGAACGCGTCGAGCGTGCCGTCGATCCCGCGCGCGAAGCCGATCACCTTGAACAGCTCGCCCATCTCCGCCTCCGAAATCAGTTTCTGCACCGCATTCGCGGCCGGCAGGAAGGCATGCACATCGGCCGGATCGAGCGTGGCGAGCGCCTCGGTGATGCCCGCGTTCAGCAGGAAGCGCGCCTGCGACGTATAACCGAGCAGGTCCGCGCCGGTCGCCATGCCCGCCTCGCAGACGCCGCTGAACTCGACGTGCGCGGTCAGGTCCTGGAGACCCGGATACAGGAACGGATCGCCGTGCGCGCGATGCCGGTAATGGCACATCAGCGTGCCTTCGGCGCGCTGCGGGTGGTAGTACTCGTGGCGCGGGAAACCGTAGTCGATGAACAGCGCCGCGCCGCGCGCGAGCATCGAGCACACCGTGCGCACGAACCCCACGGCCGCATCGTGGATCTCGGTCAGGTAGCCGGCCGGCAGCGCCGGACCGTCGAACGCCGCGATCAGCGGCTCCGCGCCGCAGGGGCGGTCGTCGAAGCCGAAACGGCCCGCCGCGTCCGTCACGACGCCGCGTTCGAGCCAGCCCGCCTCGCCCTTCACGACGAGCCGCACCGGCATCGCGTCGAACACCTCGTTGCCGATCACCACGCCCTCGAAACGCGCCGGCAGCGCGTCCAGCCAGCGCACCCGCGCGGCGAGCGCCGGCGCGTCGGCGTCGAGCGTGTCGCGCTGGCGCGCGCGCAACTCGCCCGACAGATCCACGATCCAGTATTCGTCGGGCGCCGCGCCCAACGCGTCGAGCGCATTCAGGAGCCCTGCCGCGAGCCGGCCCGTGCCCGCGCCGAACTCCATCACGCGGCGCGTGCCGCTCAGTTCGAGCGCCTGCGCGACCGGCCGCGCGAGCGTCTGCGCGAACAGCGGCGACAGCTCCGGCGCGGTGACGAAATCGCTGCCGTCGTCGCCGCGCCGCCCGAACTTGCGCGCGCCGCCGCTGTAATAGCCGAGGCCCGGCGCGTACAGCGCCTGTTCCATGTAGCGGGAGAACGGCAGCCAGCCGCCCGCCGCCGCGATCTCGGCATGCAGCCTCGCGACGAGGGTTTCGGACTGGACGAGCGCGTCGGGGCCGGGAGCAGGTAAACTAGCGGGTTCGTGAGATTTCGGGTTCATCCCGGCATTGTAAATGACCGTTTCCGTCGACACGTCCGTCCCCCGCCCCGCGCGCACCGTGCTGATTGCCGGCGCCGTGCATACGGGCGCCGTGCAAGCGGGCGCCGCGCACACGGGCGCCGCGCAGGCGGCCGGTCACGCCCTCGCGGCGGGCTTCGCGCGCCGGGGCTGGGACGTCGCGCTCGCGGTCGACGCCGGCGCGGCCGAGGCCGCCGCCGCGCTTGCCGCGGAACTCGGCGCGCACGGCGGGCGCGTCGCGGTATTGATCGCGGACCTGGCCGTGGAGCGCGAGGCGCGCGGGCTGATCCCCGCCTGCGCGGCCGCGCTCGGCCGCCCCGCGTGCGTGGTGAGCCTGCCGACGCCGCCCGCGCCGGACCGCGCCGACGACTACGCGGCGCTGCTCGACGCGACGGTGCGCAACGTCGCCGCCCCGCTCGCGCTGGCGCGCGCGCTGCGCGACGCGACGCCCGAGGCGGCGCGCGACGACGAGACGCTGCGCGCCGCGGTGCTGTTCGTACTCGATCAGGCCCTGTTTCATCCGACGTCCGGGCCGTTGCCGCACGCGCTGGCGCAAGCCGCGCTGCACCGCGCGATTCCGGCCGAGGCGCTTGCGCTCGCGCCGCAGGTGCGGGTCGCGGGGCTGGTCCGCGGCCGCGCGACCGCGCCGGACGCGCTCGCCGACGCGGCCTGCTACCTGGCCGACGCGGCGGGCGTCACCGGAGCCACGCTGGATCTCGACGGCGGCGCGCAGCTGGCGCCGTCCGCGAACGGGTTTTGACCGGCGCAGCCGGGCGCGCGGCCGGACGACGGCCGCCGTTTTGCCGCGCCGTTTTGCGTGCCTGCACGCCAATTTGACTGGAACGACCATGTTTGCCGCTCTCCTGGACCCCCGGCTTGCCGATTGCCGCAGGCTCTTCCTGCGTGACCACGACCTGCTCATGGACATCGGCGCGTTCGACCACGAAAAGCGCGGCAAGCAGCGAGTCGTCATCAACATCGACGTGTTCGTGCCGCTCGCGCGGACCACGCCCGTCGAAGACCGGCTGCGCGAAGTGGTCGACTACGACCTGATGAAGCAGAGCGTCGCGCATTGCGTCGCGCGCGGCCACATCCACCTGCAGGAAACGCTGTGCGACGCGATCGCGGCGCACCTGCTCGCGCACGACGCCGTGCGCGCGGTGCGCGTCTCCACCGAGAAACCGGACGCCTACCCCGATTGCGACGCCGTGGGCGTCGAAGTTTTCCGCATCAAGGATCAGGAGCGAGCATGAATGCGCCCCATACCCCCGAATCACACGGCGCCGCCCCGGCCGCTGCCGTGACCGACGCCGGCCGCCCGCCGCTCACGCGCCGCGAGCAGAAAGAGGCCTACGAGAACAACAAGCTGTTCAAGCGCCTCGCGCGCCAGGTCGGCCAGGCGATCGGCGACTACAACATGATCGAGGACGGCGACAAGGTGATGGTGTGCCTGTCCGGCGGCAAGGACAGCTACGCGCTGCTCGACGTCCTCCTGCGGCTGCGCGAGCGCGCGCCGATCCACTTCGAGATCGTCGCCGTCAACCTCGACCAGAAGCAGCCCGGCTTCCCCGAGCACGTGCTGCCCGAGTACCTGACCCGGCTCGGCGTGCCGTTCCACATCGAGAACCAGGACACCTACAGCATCGTCAAGCGGCTCGTGCCCGAGGGCAAGACCACCTGCTCGCTGTGCTCGCGGCTGCGGCGCGGGATCCTGTACCGGGTCGCGGGCGAGCTGGGCGCGACCAAGATCGCGCTCGGCCACCACCGCGACGACATCCTGCAGACGCTGCTGCTGAACCTGTTCTACGGCGGCAAGCTCAAGGGCATGCCGCCCAAGCTGCAATCCGACGACGGCAAGAACATCGTGATCCGGCCGCTCGCCTACGTGAAGGAAACCGATCTGGAGAAATACGCGGAATTGCGCGAATTTCCGATCATCCCGTGCAACCTGTGCGGCAGCCAGCCGAACCTGAAGCGCGCGGAAATGAAGGCGCTGATCCGCGACTGGGACAAGCGCTTCCCGGGCCGCGTCGACAACATGTTCAGCGCGCTCTCGAACGTCGTGCCGTCGCACCTGATGGACACCACGCAGTTCCCGTTCGCCGGGCTGCGCGCGACCGGCGTCGCCGACCCGCGCGGCGACATCGCGTTCGACGAGGAACCGTGCGGCTCGGACGCGGACGACGCGCCCGCCGCGAGCGGCGCGCGCCCGCTGCAGTTCGTCCCGCTCGACGACCTGTAAACCCCCGCCCGCCGGGCCGCGGGCGCGTCAGGCCGGCGCCGGCCCGGCGCGCCCGCATGATAAAATCCCAGGCTTCGAACACTCCCTATTTACTGGCGCCATGAATATCGTGATTTTGGCGGCAGGCACCGGCAAGCGCATGCGCTCCGCGCTGCCGAAAGTGCTTCATCCTCTGGCCGGCCGGCCGCTCCTTTCCCATGTGATCGACACTGCCCGCACGCTGCGGCCGTCCCGGCTCGTGGTCGTGGTCGGCCACGGCGCCGAGCAGGTGCAGGCCGCCGTCGCCGCGCCGGACGTGCAGTTCGCGCTGCAGGAGCAGCAGCTCGGCACGGGCCACGCGGTGCGCCAGGCGCTGCCGCTCCTCGATCCCGCGCGGCCGACCCTCGTGCTCTACGGCGACGTGCCGCTGACGCGCGCGAGCACGCTGCAGCGGCTCGTCAACGCCGCCACCGACGCGCGCTACGGCGTGCTCACGGTGACGCTCGACGATCCGACCGGCTACGGCCGCATCGTGCGCGACCAGGGCGGCTGCGTGACGCGCATCGTCGAGCAGAAGGACGCCTCGCCCGACGAACTGAAGATCGCCGAGATCAACACCGGCATCGTGGTCGCGCCCACCGCGCAGCTCGCGATGTGGCTCGGCGCGCTGGGCAACGACAACGCGCAGGGCGAGTACTACCTGACCGACGTGGTCGAGCAGGCGATCGAGGCTGGCTTCGAGGTCGTCACGACCCAGCCGGACGAGGAATGGGAAACGCTCGGCGTGAACAGCAAGGCGCAGCTCGCCGAACTGGAACGCATCCACCAGCGCAACCAGGCCGACGCGCTGCTCGCCGCGGGCGTCACGCTCGCCGATCCGGCGCGCTTCGACCTGCGCGGCACGCTCGCCTGCGGCCGCGACGTGTCGATCGACGTGAACTGCGTGTTCGAGGGCGAGGTGTCGCTCGCCGACGGCGTCACGGTCGGCCCGCACTGCGTGATCCGCAACACGGCGATCGGCGCGGGCACGCGCATCGACGCGTTCTCGCACCTCGACGGCGCGCGGCTCGGCGCGCACACCGTGGTCGGCCCGTACGCGCGGCTGCGCCCGGGCGCGCAGCTCGCGGACGACGCGCACGTCGGCAACTTCGTCGAGGTGAAGAACGCGGTGCTGGGCGCGGGCTCGAAGGCGAACCACCTGACCTACATCGGCGACGCCGACATCGGCGCGCGCGTGAACATCGGCGCGGGCACCATCACCTGCAACTACGACGGCGCGAACAAGTTCCGCACCGAGATCGGCGACGACGTGTTCGTCGGCTCCGACACCCAGCTGGTCGCGCCGGTGCGCGTCGGCGCGGGCGCGACGATCGCGGCGGGCACCACCGTCTGGAAGGACGTCGCCGACGGCATGCTGGTGCTCAACGACAAGACGCAGACCGCCCGGGCCGGCTACGTCCGGCCGGTCAAGAAGAAGAAGAACTGAAAGAACCCTTTGCGCGGGCGCCCGGACGGGCGCCCGCCTTCTATCCAAGGATCATTTTCTATGTGCGGAATCGTTGGAGCAGTGGCTCGACGTGACATCGTTCCGGTTCTGATCGAAGGTCTGCGCCGGCTCGAATACCGCGGTTACGACTCGTGCGGCGTGGCGGTGCTCGACGCCGACACGCCCACGCGCGCGCGCAGCGTCGCGCGCGTGGCCGATCTCGACGCGCAGGTGCGCGACGCCCACCTCACGGGCCACACGGGCATCGCGCACACGCGCTGGGCGACGCACGGCGCGCCCGTCACGCACAACGCGCACCCGATCTTCTCGTCGAACGCGCTCGCGCTCGTGCACAACGGCATCATCGAGAACTTCGAGGCGCTGCGCGAGACGCTGCGCGCGAAGGGCTACGAATTCGTGTCGCAGACCGACACCGAGGTCATCGCCCACCTCGTGCACAGCCTGTACCAGGGCGACCTGTTCGGCGCGGTGCGCGCGGCCGCGCGCCAGCTGCACGGCGCCTATGCGATCGCGGTGATCCACAAGGACCAGCCGCACACCGTGGTCGGCGCGCGGCAGGGTTCGCCGCTCGTCGTCGGCTTCGGCGACGGCGAGAACTTCCTCGCGTCGGACGCGCTCGCGCTCGCGGGCAGCACCGACCGCTTCACCTTCCTGGAGGAAGGCGACGTGTGCGAGCTGTCGATCGACGGCGTGACGATCGTCGACCGCGACGGCGCGGTGGTCGAGCGCGAAGTGCGCGTGGTCAGCGCGTACGGCGGCGCGGTCGAGCTGGGCCCGTACCGGCATTTCATGCAGAAGGAAATCTTCGAGCAGCCGCGCGCGATCTCCGACACGATTCCGCAGGCCGACGCGTTCGAACCGGCGCTGTTCGGCCCGGCCGCCGCCGAGGCGTTCGCCGAGATCGACAGCATCCTGATCCTCGCCTGCGGCACCAGCTACTACTCGGGGATGACGGCCAAGTACTGGCTCGAATCGATCGCGAAGATCCCGACCCAGGTCGAGATCGCGAGCGAGTACCGCTATCGCGAATCGGTGCCGAACCCGCGCGCGCTGGTGGTGGTGATCTCGCAATCGGGCGAGACCGCCGACACGCTCGCCGCGCTCAAGCATGCGCAGGCGCTCGGCCATCGGCACACGCTCGCGGTGTGCAACGTCGCGACGAGCGCGATGGTGCGGCTCACCGAAATCGCGTTTCTCACGCATGCCGGCACCGAGATCGGCGTGGCGTCGACCAAGGCGTTCACCACCCAGCTGGTCGCGCTGTTCGTGCTTGCCGCGACGCTCGGCAAGCTGCGCGGGCATGTGGACGGCGCGCGCGAGGCGGATTACCTGAAGCAGCTGCGCCACCTGCCCGCCGCGCTCAACAGCGTGCTCGCGCTGGAACCGCAGATCATCGCGTGGTCCGAGGAATTCGCGCGCAAGGAGAATGCGCTGTTCCTGGGTCGGGGCCTGCACTATCCGATCTCGCTCGAAGGCGCGCTGAAGCTCAAGGAAATCTCGTATATCCATGCGGAAGCGTATCCGGCGGGCGAACTCAAGCACGGGCCGCTCGCGCTCGTGACGGAGGCGATGCCGGTCGTCACGGTCGCGCCGAACGACGCGCTGCTGGAGAAGCTCAAGTCGAACATGCAGGAAGTGCGCGCGCGCGGCGGCGAGCTGTATGTGTTCGCGGACGCGGATACGCAGATCGTCAACGACGAAGGGCTGCATGTGATCCGGATGCCGGAGCACTATGGGCCGCTGTCGCCGATTTTGCATGTGGTGCCGTTGCAGTTGCTCGCGTATCACACGGCCTGTGCGCGCGGGACCGATGTGGACAAGCCCAGGAATCTGGCGAAGTCGGTGACGGTGGAGTGAGAGGCGTGCGGTGGCTGTGGGCCGTCGCGCGCGAGTCATGAAAACGCTCACGGCGGGCGGCTCGTTTGACCGAGCGCCCGCTCCCTCGGTCGCGCAATAGTCGCACGATGCGTGATCCGAATAGGCATGCATGAACACCGGTCGACCCAGCATGATTGCAATTGCAATCGCTCGATGAGGGCACGTGTTCGGCAAACCGATTTCAGTGCGCTTCAGCGCATCCTGCCGAGTGTGCGGAGACCGCGCCGCCGGAATCAAGTGAGCGGTTGAAGGTCTTTCAGAGCCTCGGGGTGCTGCACGGCGACGCGCAGCAACGTTTGAGCTGCGCCCGTCGGATTGCGTCGACCTTGTTCCCAATCCTGATAGGTGCGCACCGACACCCCGAGCAACGCCGCGAATGCGCTCTGCGACAGTCCGACCCTGGCGCGAGCCAGCGCCGCCTCGGTCGGCGTGACGCGTGTCGCACGCCCCACCTTGCGGGCCTTCATCTGGCGGACCGACTTCAGCAGATCCGCCTGAAACGCTTCCATCTCCTTATCCACGATCGATTTCCTCTCGAAGTTGATTGAGAAAGCTCGTCGGCAGATTGTCGAACTTCTCTTTCGTATATGCGATCAGCAGCCAGATCTCTTCATCACCGCGCGCCTTCCCACCGACCTTAAACAAAATTTCATCCCCGCACCGCCCACTCTCCATCTTCCCCTCCGCCCCGCATCCGATAATCGCCTCATCCCGCTATCACCACGGAGGCGCGCCATGTCCGGCCCGATGCGCATCGAAAAGATCAACGAGTACGGCAAGCAGACCGTGCTCGTGTCGATAGGCGAGGCCTCCGTGGCGCTCGACCCCGAGGACGTCGACGGCGTGATCCAATACCTGAGCCTGCTGCGCGCATCGATGAAGCCGGCAATCCCCGACATCCCGCCGCGCGACCAGCAATACGTGATGGAAATGGACCCGTGCTGGTACACCGAAAAGCATCCGCTCTACGGCGGTGCTGTGCTGTTCCTGCGCCATACCGGGCTCGGCTGGACCGGCTTCGCACTGCCGCCGCACAGCCTCGCGCGGCTCCACGCGTGTGTCGCGCAGCATCTCGAAGCGCAGGAAGAAGCGGCCAGCCTGCCGAACTGATTCACCTCGCGCCATCGGCGCGCGCCTAATCCCTATCCCGAGAAAACGCGCGCTCGCCGTCGCGCGCTGCCCACTCATTCGTTGAGCTGATCGCGCAACTTCAGCTGCCGCGCCGCCGTTCACGCTCCTCTCCCACGCAGCCTTCAACGCGGCCGGCCTCGCCGCACCCTATCAAAAATCTCCCGCCGCATTCGACCGCGCATCGCGCGCGTCGCCGCACCACACGCAACGCCTCCCTATCGAACGCTATTGGACCACTGCCCTCGCCTGTGCCTTCCTGCTCGCGTTCGGCGCCACCGCCCATGCGGCCCCGGCGCTCACGCCGCAGCAATGCACGGACTATCCGTTCGTGCACACGACAGGGCCCGTCACGCACGCGCAGATCGTCAACGAACTGGCGGAACTGGAATCGGTCGGCTACGACCCGTCGGCGGGCGAGTCGGACAACTACCCGGACGACATCGACAGCGCCCAGCAACGGCTGATGGCGAAGTATCGGCGCGACTGCGCGAGCGCGCGGCCGGGAACCGTCGCGTCGGTCGCGCCCTAGGCGGCGCGCGCGTCAGTCGAGATCCGGCGCGCGCTGGCGCAGCGTGACGAACTCCTCGGCCGCGGTCGGGTGAATCCCGATCGTCTCGTCGAACTGCGCCTTGGTCGCGCCCGCGCGGATCGCGATCGCGAGCCCCTGGACGATCTCGGCCGCGTCGCGGCCGACCATGTGCGCGCCCACCACGCGCTGGCTGACGCGCTCCACCACGAGCTTCATGAAGGTGCGCTCGTCGCGCCCCGACAAGGTGTGCCGCAGCGCCTTGAACGACGTACGGTAGATGTCCACCTTGCCGAGCGTCGCGCGCGCGGCGCGTTCCGACAGGCCGACCGTCGCGACCTCCGGCTGGCTGAACACTGCGGACGGCACGTTGCGGTGATCGGCCTTCACCTGCCGCTCGCCGAACAGGTTCGCGGCCAGGAGCGCCCCGTCGCGCGTCGCGACCGGCGTGAGCTGCGGGCGCGACGTCACGTCGCCGATCGCATGGATCGACGGCACGCGCGTCGCCGAGTAGTCGTCGACCTCGATCGCGCCGCCCGGCCCGCGCACCACCCCGAGCGCATCGAGCCCGAGCCCGTCGCTGTTCGGCGCGCGGCCCGTCGCATACAACACCTGCCCGTACGGGCCATGCGCGTGCGTGCCGGCCCGCAGCGTCAGCGCGCCGTCCGCGGCGCGTTCGAGCGCGCGCACGTCGGCCTGCGTGTGGATCGCGACGCCCTGCTTGCGCATCTCGTCGGCGAGGAAGCCGCGCAGGTCGTCGTCGAAGCCGCGCAGGATCTGCTCGCCGCGATAGAACAGGTCGACCTCGACGCCGAGCCCGTTGAAGATGCCCGCGAACTCGACCGCGATATAACCGCCGCCCACGATCGCGATACGCGCGGGCAGCTCCGGCAGATCGAGCGCCTCGCGCGAGGTGATCGCATGCTCGATGCCGGGCACGGGCGGCAGCGTCGGCCGCGAGCCGGTCGCGATGGCGATGTGCCGCGTGCGCAGGCGCCGGCCGCCGACCTCCACGGTGTGTGCGTCCGCGAGCGTTGCGCGGCCTTCGTGCAAGGTCACGCCCGACTGTTTCAGCAGGTCGATGTAGACCTGGCTCAGGCGCGCGATCTCGCGATTCTTGGCGCCGATCAGCGCCGGCCAGGAGAAATTGCCGAGATCGAAGCTCCAGCCGAAGCCCGCCGCATCCTCCACTTCATGACCGTAGTGCGACGCGTAGACCAGCAGCTTCTTCGGGATGCAGCCGCGCAGCACGCAGGTGCCGCCCACCTGCTCCTCCTCCGCGATGCCGACGCGCGCGCCGAGCGAAGCCGCGATGCGGCTCAGGCGCACGCCGCCCGAACCCGCGCCAATCACAAAGAGGTCGTAATCGAATTCCATGGGATCGCCTTGTCTAGGACACGATGGCAGGACGATAACAAGAATCCGGCCCCTCCGTGGTAACCGCCCGAGCGGGCAAAAAAAACGGGAGACCGAAGTCTCCCGTCGCGGGGCGTGGCGCGCTCAGGCCTGCGAGCCGTCGCCGCCGTCCTGCGCGGCCGAGTTGTCGGCGCCTTCCGCCGCGTCCGTGTCCTTTTTCTCGACGAGACCTTCGAGCGCCTCGGCGCCCTTGAAGCCCGCCACCGCCGCGAGCCCCTTCGTCAACAGGCCCGCATCCGGATCGACCTTGTCGGTCGCCTCGACCGCGGCCACCGCACCTGCAATTTCACCTACTGTATTGAGGATTCCCATCGCCATCACCATTCGGATTGAGAGTGAGCGTGCATGATTGCATGAACCGCCTGCGCCACATCGCGCCTGTAACGATCCGTAGCACCCGTTACGCCTGCCGGACCCGCCGGCCGCGCCGGGCGATCGTGCCCCGCAGGACTGAATGACACCGCCGGCGTAGACAAGCGCCGCCGCAATTCAGGTTAGCGCAAAGCCGACCGCGCAACTGTCAAACTATGTCGGAAATTTTTCGGATACCTTTCGATCGCGTCTCACGCTCAGCGCCTCGCGCTCGGCGCCGTGCCGGACTACTGGCTCGCGCCCTGCGCCGGCGCGGCATCCACGGCCGACGCCGCGGACCCCGCGGCCGTCTCGCTGGGCTTGCTGCTCACCTCGTCGTCATCCGTCGCCTTGCCGCATCCCGCGAGCAGCGCCGCCACCAGCAGCGCGCCGCCCAGCCTTCGTACGATCGTCCGATTCATGCTCGCCTCCACGCGTTCAAGCCGCTCGCCGCGCCGCCCCGCGCCGTGCGGGGTGACGCGATGTCGAGCTTACTTGAAGAAGGTCATCTGCACGACCTTCACGATCACGAGGCCGACCGCCAGCAACAGATAGCCGCGCAGCACGCCCATCCAGATCCGCGTCGACAGCGTCACGCGCGGCGCCGGCAGCTCGTCGAGCGGCGGCATGCGCCAGGTGTCGCGCACCGCGCGCCCGGCGACCGCTTCCGCCACGTCGCCGCCGCCGCGCTTGCGCAGCATCATCGTCGCGATGAAGCCGACCACCGCGAGCAGCGTGCCGCCTGCGAGCACTTCGAGGATCGTCTCGCCGCTGATGTCCGGATACATCACCGAGGCGGTCAGGATGATCGACAGCATCACCAGCACCCAGATCACCGCGCCCGTGAACAGGTTGAGCTTCTTCGAGTTGACCCACGGGCCGAGCACGGCCCGGTCGTTGCAGAGCAGGAGCAGGAACACCGTCGCGCTCGGCAGCAGCACGCCCGCGAGCGTCTGCACCGCTTCCGTGAGCAGGCCGAGCGGGCTGCCCGGGATCAGCACCAGCGCGGCGGCGGCGGCGACGATGCCGAAGTACACGAGGTAGAAGCCCTTCGCATCCGAGACGCTGCGATGCAGCGAGTGGCGGATCTTGAACACGTCGCCGATCGCATACGCGGTCGACAGCGAGACCGCCGCCGCGCCGATGATGCACGCGTCGAGCAGCGCGACCGCGAACAGCGTCGCGCCGGTGCGGCCCGCATACTTCTCGAGGCCCGCGATCACGCCGCCCGCGTCGGTGAAGTTGCCGAACTCGGGACGCCCCGCGTACAGCGCCGCGCAGAACGAGATCATCGCGACCGCGCCGATCATCACGAACAGAATGCCGATCCACAGGTCCGCCTTCTCGTACTTCATGAAGCGCGGCGTGATGCGCTTGTCGACCACGTAGCTCTGCTGGAAGAACAGCTGCCACGGCGCGACCGTGGTGCCAACGATGCCGATCACGAGCAGCATCACGTCGCTGAGCTTCGAGTTGGCCGGCCAGTTCGGCACGAAGAAATCGCGCGTGATCTGCGACACGGGCGGGTGGATCGACACGAGCACCGGCACGAGCAGCAGGCTCAGCAGGCACAGCACCACCGCGAAGCGCTCGAAGCGCCTGAAGTTGCCGGTACTGACCGCGGCCATCGTCAACGCGGCCGCGATGCACACGCCCGCGATCTTCGAGATGCCGAAGAAGTCGAGCACGAAGGTGATGCCGATGAACTCGGTGACGATCGTCAACGCGTTCAGGATGAACAGGTCGACCACGCTGAAGGCGCCCCAGAACTTGCCGAAGCGTTCGAAGATCAGGCGGGCATGGCCGACGCCCGTCACCGCGCCGAGCCGCAGCACCATCTCCTGATTCACGAACAGCACCGGCACGAGCAGCAGCAGCGTCCAGAGCAGCGTCGTGCCGTAGTTCTGGCCCGCCTGGGTATAGGTGCCGAACGCGCCCGCGTCGTTGTCGCCGACCATCACGATGAGGCCGGGACCGAGGATCGCGAGCAGCGTGCGAAAGCGCGCCCACCACGTGGCGCGCGGGCCGGTGTCATGGTGCGCGATCGTGCCGAGCGCGCCCTTGATGTCGCCGAGGTGCGCTTCGTCGAGGACGGCGCTGCGCTCAAGCACGATAGGTGGTGAAACGTTGGATGGCGTTGACATGGTGTTCCCCCCGAGGGCGAATGGTTAAATCGACAGCGCTCGCCCTCGGCATGCGCAACGGCGTGGGCCGCCCGTGGGCAGCGTCGCTTGCGTATGCCGGAGTCGCGCGTCGCGGTTCAGGAAATCAGGTTCTTCAGGTAGTGCCAGCACGCGGCGAGCGCGGACTGCGGGCGCGCGTCGAGCGTCAGCAGCGCGTCGTAGTGCGCGCGCGATTCCTGGATGTGGGGCAGGTCCGACAGCAGCGGAGCGAAATTCATGAAGGTTCTCCGGGCGAGGGTTCGCGCAAGCGGGGCGGCGGGACGCCCGGATGCGCGCGCTCGGCGCACCTATCGGCGGGCGTCGTCCTGCTTCCCCGAATCAATCAGGCAGGTTCGGCATAAGGGATGGCTGTCACTGTCCGGCATCTCGGCTCCTTCCTGGTCAGGGTTGAACGATCAGCGCAGGCGCGCCGCGACGCGGCGTGCGTGCGCACCGCGCGCGCCGCATCGATACGGCGCGCACGAACGCAGGCGCGAGCCCGATGACTCGCGGCCGACGCCGGACGCGCGCGACGAGGCGACGCGGCCGGCGCGAATCAAGGATGCACGGGGAGTGGGAAACTACGGCGCGCACCGTCTGCCTTCAAGGCAGGACGGCGGCTGGAGGACAGCGCGGACGTTCTACCGATCAGGCACGAATCAAGGTCGAAGATCGACTACTGCAGGCGTCCAAGGCATCAGCCCCATTTGTGAAGATGGCGGATTCTAGATACCCGCCAATTCGAAAGTCAACCCGAAATCTTGACTATTACAAAGATAATTTCAATGCCTCATGCCACGCCTGTCCGGGCGCGGATGCGACATGGCGAAAGCTTTCAGCGACACGCGAATTGAAATGAATATGTAAGCACGAAAGCGCTTCATATTTGAGGGTCTCGCCGCGCGAACGGCCGCTGTGCGCGATATCGCGGCCGCGAAACGATTGATGCGATTTTTACTTGCAATTTCGATTTCGGGCCGAATACAATCCGCCGCAACTCATCAAAGGAGTCCTTCGTGGACACGTACCCTAGTAGTGGAAGTCCGATGCCGGCCCGCGCCGGCGATGCAATCGCGAGCTAGCCGCCAGGGTCCGTCCTTTGCCGCTGACTCGCCCTGGTCGAGTTAGCGCGCTTCACCATCGATCGGCACGCGCCGGTCTTCCGCAGCACGCTTCCTCTGTTTCGATCGTATGCCGCAGGCGAGGCTCGCCCGTGGCGCCCTACGTCGTCCGGCGCCCGCCGGACCGGACGGGAGCGCAGTCATGTTCATTCAATCTTTCGCGGCCAAACTCAGAAACGTCGCCCATCTCGCCTGCCATCGGCTCGCGACCTGCTCGTTCGCACCCTTCGCGCATGCGGCCGGCACCTGGCGCAACGGCGTCTGGCCCGACGCCGCGCTGGCCGCCCGGCCCGCCGGCTGCGCGATCGTCGCCCTGATGGCGGCCGCGGTGGCGCTCGTCGCGCTGTTGTCCGCTTCGTCTTCACGCCTCGGCCTGAACCACGCCCTGCGCGTGAGCTGGTGGTTTTCCTGAACGACCGGCCGGCTCGCTGACCGGCCGCGCCGGCGAACCGTATCCCGCGGCAGCTTCACACGATCATTAGTTTTGCCAATCAATCGCAGACACGCCATGAAGAACACACTGACCCACATGCTGATCAAATCCGGCGCGGCGGCCGGCCTGCCGCTGCTGCTGTCGCTGGGCCTCGTGCAGACCGCAAGCGCGCAGACCGCCGGCGGCGCCGCCCCGCAGGACGCCGCCAGCGCGCCTGCCGCCCCTGCCCCCGCAGCCGACGCGCCCGCGCCGACCGGCTTCCGGGAACGCTCGAACCTGTTCGGAGACATGGGCGGCCTGCGCAGCCTGCTCGGCGATCACGGCATCACGCTGAACCTGCAGGAAACCAGCGAATACCTGAACAACCTGTCGGGCGGCACGCAGCGCGGCGGCGCCTACGACGGCCTCACGCAGTTCGGCGTCGTGGTCGACACCGGGAAGGCGATCGGCCTGCCGGGCGGCACCTTCAACGTGTCGGGCCTGCAGATCCACGGCACCAATCTCACGCAGCGCAACCTGCAGACGCTGCAGACCGCGACCGGCATCGAGGCGAACGCGACCACGCGGCTGTGGGAGCTGTGGTACCAGCAGTCGCTCGCGGACGGCAAGGTCGACGTGAAGATCGGCCAGCAAAGCCTCGACCAGGAGTTCATGGTGAGCCAGTACGCCGCGACCTTCATGAACGCGACCTTCGGCTGGCCGGTGCTGCCGTCCGTCGACATGCCCGCGGGCGGCCCCGCCTATCCGCTGTCGTCGCTCGGCGTGCGGCTGCGGCTCAAGCCGTCCGACGCGTGGACCGTGATGGCGGGCGTGTTCAACGGCAATCCGGCCGGCAGCGGCGTCGGCGATGCGCAGGTGCTCAACGCGCACGGCACCAACTTCAACCTGCACGACAGCGCGCTGATCATCGGCGAGGCGCAGTACGCGCTCAACGCGGCGCCCGCGGACCCGAAGGCGGCGCAGCCCGCCGGCCTGCCCGGCACCTACAAGGTCGGCGTCTGGTACAACACGGGGCGCTTCGCCGACCCGCGCTACGCGAGCAACGGCGTATCGCTCGCGGCTTCCGCGAGCAGCGGCGATCCGGCCACGCATCGCGGCAACTACGGCTTCTATGCGGTGGCCGACCAGATGGTGTGGCGCGAGGGCCCCGACAGCCCGCGCGCGCTCGGCGTGTTCGCCCGCGTCATGGGCGCGCCCGGCGACCGCAACCTCGTCGATCTCGGCATCAACGCGGGCGTGACGCTGAAGGCGCCGTTCAAGGGCCGCGACAACGACGTGGTCGGGCTCGCGATCGGCTATGCGAAGATCGGCTCGCACGCGCGCGGCCTCGACGGCGACACCGGCGCCTTCACGACGCCGGGCTATCCGGTGCGCCGGGCCGAAACCATCCTCGAGGCGACCTACCAGTATCAGGTCACGCCATGGTGGCAGCTCCAGGCCGATTTCCAGTACGCGTTCCGGCCGGCGGGCGGCATCCCCAACCCCGATCCGAGCGCGAACGGCGCGCGCATCGGCGACGAGGCGATCGTCGGCGTGCGCACCACGATCACGTTCTGAGCCGCGCCGGTTCGGCGCGCGTCGCGCGCGCCGAACCCC
>NZ_JBXAPG010000013.1:109655-129201 GCF_058803765.1 Burkholderia sp. GW821-FHT14F03 | reverse complement strand
TTTGGCGCTCCTAACGCCCCCCAACCCCCGCCGGGGCGCGCCGCCGCCCCGGCGATGATCCCAAGCAATGCGAAGTATCGGCAGCCGCCTCGCGCGATGCGCCCGCGACGTGCGCGCTTGTCACCGCCCTGTCACCCGCACTCCGTAACGTCCCCGTTCCTTCAGGCGCGACATCGCACTCGTTCGTGCAATCAATGCGCGCGCCTGTTTCGAGTGTCACCTCGGTTTTCCACTTTATTGAATTCGCGTAAGGTTAGTGCACCACGCGCGGGCTCGATGGCTCCCCGACCGTGACAGCCGGCACTCGACAACACGACCGGCGATACAAGGAGGGGACATGCGGTGGCAATACAAGGCAGCGGCCGTGCTGGCCGCCGCGATCCTGGCATGGACCGGCGCGCGCCTGCTCGCGCGCCCCGAGGCGCCGACGGCCGCGCGCGCCGAGCCCGCGGCCGCGCAGGCCGCGGCCGCGAACCGCTTCGGCGTCGACGCCGCCGCGCCCGCGCGCTCCGGCGCGCCGCCGCGCCCGCTGCCGCCGCGCGTGACCGACTTCATCGCCAGCCACTACCCCGACTCGGCGTCGACCCGCGCCGCGCTCACCCAGCTCGCATCGGGCTGGAGCCTCGCCGTCAACAACGTGCAAAGCCGCGCCGACGCCAAGGAGGCCGGCAACGCGATCGCGAAAGGCATCGCGTGCGCGCTGACCTCGGGCGTGCTGGGCCGGGCCGGCATCGACCAGCAGGCGATGCTCGACCGCATCCGCGACACGCGCGCCGTGATGCTCGGCACCGAGGCCGACACGCTCGCCTACTTCCGTTTCCAGTCGCTCGCCGGCGGCCAGTACTTCGACGACCCCGGCCCGGGCGCCTGCAGCTTCGATCCTTCGTCATTGCCGAACTGATTCTTCCCCCACCACAGAAGGAGATCACGCATGAAGAAGTTCGCCGCCGCTTTCCTCGCCAGCTCGCTGCTCGCGCTGTCCTGCCCGACGCCGCTCCATGCGGCATCCGCCGCCGCGCCCGGCTCGGCGATCGTATTCGTCAACGGCATCAACAACACGTTCGACGACGCGGTCGCCAGCCTGCAGGTATTGAAGAACGAAATGAACGCCCGCGACACCGGCAACGCCTACGTCTATGGCAACGCGTACAACGCGACGCAGGGCACCTTCAGCGACATTTACCAGGTGTTCAAGCAGAAGGCGGTGGAAGGATCGAGCCCGTCGGACTTCTGGCGCGCGGTCGACGGCAACGGCTTGCCTTCGAGCGGCATGGACGCGGCGCTCCAGCAGAAATACATCGACATCCTGACGAAGAACGACATCCCCGAGCTGCCCGATCACCTGAGCAAGTACCGCGCCTACCTGCAGCAGAACCGCAAGATCGTGCTGGTCGGCCACTCGCAGGGCTCGCTGTACGCGAACTTCGAGATCAACCTGCTGATCACCGGCCCCGACCGCGCGCAAGGGCGCATCAGCACGGTGAACGTCGGCAACGCGACGCGCTACCAGCTGCCCGGGTCGAGCTACCTGACCTCGTCCTCGGACGCTGTGATCAAGGGGCTGAGCCTCGTGCAGACCGTGCTGCCCGCGAACTTCTCGCTGGGCCTGCACATGCTGACCGATCCGCTCGGCCACTCGTTTCCGAAGATCTACATGAACGAGAGCTTCTCGGCGGCGAGCCAGATCCTCACCCAGGTCTCGCAGCAGGCGCGCAGCACCGCGCTCGCGGCGAGATGAACGCGCGCCCCGCATAAACGAACACCCCGGCGCCGGACCGCGTCCGGCGCCGGGGTGTCGGCGCATCACACGGCGCGGCAAGCCGCGCCGCCCGTTCAGAAGATCGTGCGCAGACCGATCGCGACGCCCGTCTGGTTGCTGCGACCCGGCAGTTCCACCGTCGCCGCGCCGTTCACCTTGTTGAAGTCGACCGTGCCGTACACCTCGGTGCGCTTCGACAGCGCGTACTCGGCGAGCGCGACGATCGCATAGCGATTGCCGTTGGCGAGCTGGCCCGACGCGTTCGTCGCATTGCGCATGCGGTCATAGTAGAACGCGCCCGTCAGCGTGAGCGGCGCGCTCACCTGCCAGCTCACGCCGGCGAACGGGCCGTCGTCGATCCGGCCGGTGCCCTTGAACGTGCTGATGCCGGGCGCGGCGCCCTGCTGCCACAGCGCGATGTTCACGAAGCCCGTGTCGTCCTTCGAATGCAGGTAGCCGCCGTAGACCTTCACGGTGCTGAATGCATAGACGACGTTCGCGTGATAGATGGTCTGCTTGCGGTTCGAGTTGTCGCTGTTCTGCTGCATGCCGGCGGCGACGCTGAGCGGCCCCGTCACGTACTGCAGCGAAAAGCCGTACATGTTGCCCGCGCCCAGGTGGCCCGGAATCTGGCCCGAGAAGCCGTTCACCCCGGTATTGGTCGAATCGGTGCCGAACGAATAGATCGCGCCGATCGTCAGGCCGCCGAAGGTGCCGCGATACTTGACCGCGTTGTCCGCGTAGAGGCCCGCGCCGAGCGCGCCCGGCAGCCACGAGTTCTCGTTGTAGTTGCCGACGGTCAGCGGATCGAAGGTGTCGCTGAGCAGGTCGAACAGCACCGTCTTCTGGCGGCCCAGCGTGACCGTGCCGTACTGGCTCGACAGCCCGACATAGGCCGCGCGGTTGAACAGGCGGGACGCGCTCGACTGCGTGCCGTCCTGCAGGTTCACGCCGCTTTCGAGGTTGAACAGCGCCTTCATGCCGCTGCCGAGATCCTCCGTGCCGTGCAGGCCGAAGCGCGAATTGGTGATCGCGCCGTTGGTCATGAAGACGCGGCCGTCGTTGTTCGCATTGGAATTCGACAGGTAGCGCAGGCTCACGTCAGCCACGCCCCACAAGGTCACCGAGCTTTGCGCCAGCGCATGCTGGCCGGCCATCGCCAGCGTCAGTCCCCCAACCAGCCCCACCATTTTCTTGGTCTGCTTCATCAGCGTTCCTTTTGTTAGTTGTGTCTGTCTCCGTCTCCGGTCGCGGCCGCCGTCACGCGCCGTCGGCGCGGGAATCGCGTGCGCAACCAGCCGAGCATCATAAGGCCAGCCGCCAGCATGAAAAAAATAGTCATCGCGGGAACGTGCGGATCTGTCGTTGATGTGCAACGACCGCGCTAGTCGGGCGTCGCGACGCGCCGGCGCGCGCGCCGCACGATCTCCGCGAAGGCCGCGGCGAGCAGCGCCACCGCGCCCCACAGCGCGCTGTCGCCGAAGCCGCGCGTCAGCAGGCCGCCGAGCACCGCGCCGCCGAGAAAGCACGCGCTGATGATGGCGAGCAGCCCCGAATCGTGCAGCGCGCCCGCGTCGTAGCGCGGGATCAGCCCGACGAACAGCTTCTGCGCGGAGCGCCGCAGGTTGCCGGTCGTCATCACCGACGTGTACGACAGGTTTTCGAGGTGCGTGAACGACAGCGTCTGCAGGGTCGCGACGAAGGAAATGCCCGGGATCAGCCATGCGCTCGACATCGCGACGACGCCGCTCGAGGCGAGCGCGAGGAACACGATCTCGCCGACGAGGCAGACGAACGCGGTGTGCCTGAGCCAGCCCTTCTGCGCGGCGAGGCCGAGCAGGTGCGCGACCAGCACCGCGATCACGAACGCGACGAGGGGCGGCACATGATGCAGCGCCTGCGCCCAGTTGCCCGCGGACAGGTTGATGCCGAGCAGCGCGACGTTGCCGGTCATCGTGTTCGCGAACACGTGGCCGTGGCCGACATAGGTATAGGCGTCGAGAAATCCGCCCGACAGCGTCAACAGCGATGCGACCGTCAGGTTGCGGCTCGCGGCGTCCAGATCCATGAGACGACAGACTCCAGGTGCGGCGGGAAGCTCGACCGGCGCGGCGGCCGGATGCGCGCGGCGCGCGGCGCGCACGCCGCATCGTGCGCGTCGCGGCGGACCGCGCGGCGGGACGCCCCCCGGGCGTGCGCCTCTATAATGAGGCCGGCATGCGGAGCGGGGGCGCCGTGCAGTATACCCGGCCGCCTCCGCCGTTCCCGCCGTCGACTCACCGTTGGACCCTGCCATGACGCCCGCCAAGTTCTTCCTGCGCTACACCGCCATTCCGTTCCTCGCGATCGTGCTCGTGGTCGGCTGGGCATGCCTGCGCGAATCGGGCGAGATCGACGCGCGCCAGTATGCGGCGCTCGTCGCCGCCTATCCGGATTTCTCGCCGAGGCTCCAGGACGAAGTCGCGCATGCGGTGCGCGCGGGCAAGCTCGACAAGGCCGATTACGCGACCATCGTCCGCCATTCGCTCGACGCGGGCTATGTGCTCGATTGGCCCGCGCGGGATGCCGGCCTCGACGCGGAGCGCGGCAGGCTGCTCGGGCTCGTCAACGGCGACGCGCGGGCGCAATGAGCGGCGGCGGGGCCGCCAACAGAGGGAGCACGCGATTCTCGTGAACGCCTGGCGGACGCCCTGTCCGCCAAGCGTTCGAACCGCTTGCGCAGTCGCCTGAAGCGGCGCAGGCATGCGAAACGTCCCCGCCCGGCAGCAGCGCCTGGATCGGCGACCACGGCTCGTCGTCGCGTATCGGTTTTGCCTCGGCCTCCCCATTGGCGCAACACCGGAGAGATCAACCCGGCTTGCCGCAGGGTCGGCCGCCCCGCAACGCGTCTTGCCGAAATCTTTTGCTCCGGGAATGTGTATTTATCGAGTAAATCGTTTCCCGGCCCGCACCTCGAATTAAACATTCCAATCGAAACGATTCAGCCGGCTTCACACAACAATAAAAACCGCCAAATCAAACGGAATTTAACCGGAAGATAACTCTAAACAATCCCCCGCACCTATTTCGATCCCCGCTTTCCGCACGCCTGATCGACATCCCGACGGCCGCCATCTCCGTCCGCCGGGTCGGCCGCGCGTCCGCGCCACGGGGCGCATCCGCCGACCCGCCCCCATCGCCCGCATCCCGACGCGCGGTCGATCACGCCCTTTTCACAATCTTTCCCCCGCCTTTCCATCCGGACACAGAAGTGTGAGTTTTTATCACGTATCCGCGAATTGCATCGTCACAAAATTGACAAACAACAAAAATTAGAAATCGACCCAGACAAGCAATTAGAAACCAGGGGTTCAATTATGCCAATCCGAGAATCAGCCAATATCACCATTACCAACGAACAGAGACGACGATCGTTCAAGGATCTGCTGGAGCACGGCCGCCCCTTGCGCTTCATCGAAAGTCACAGTCCGCTGTCCGCCGTGATCAGCGAAAACGTCTACGTGGCCACGGGTGGGAACCGCATCGAATTCGACGGCTTCTGGTCCAGTTCGCTGACCGATTCGACGCTGCGCGGCCTGCCCGACATCGAGATCCTCGACATCTCGAATCGCCTGTCCAACATTCAGCACATCTTCGACGTCACGACCAAGCCCTTGATCATCGACGGCGATACCGGCGGCAAGCCGGAGCATTTCTCGCTGAATGTTCAACTGCTGGAACGCGCGGGCGTGTCGGCCGTCATCATCGAGGACAAGACCGGGCTGAAGAAGAACTCGCTGCTCGGCAACGAGGTCATCCAGTACCAGGATTCGATCGACAACTTCTGCGACAAGATCCGGATCGGCAAGGCCGCGCAGATCACCCGCGATTTTCAGATCATCGCCCGCATCGAGAGCCTGATCCTCGACAAGGGCATGCAGGATGCGCTCGAACGCGCCGTCGCCTACTGCGAGGCGGGCGCGGACGGCATCATGATTCACAGCCGCCGCACCAGCGCCGACGAGGTCATCGAGTTCGCCGAGCGCTTTCGCGCACTCGGGCAACGCGCATACCTGGTCTGCGTCCCGACCAGCTTCAACGCCATTTCGTTCGCGGAGCTGGCCCGCCACTTCAGCGTCGTCATCTATGCCAACCACCTGCTGCGCGCGGCCTACCCGGCCATGCTCTCGGTGGCGGAAGGCATCCTCGCCCACGGCCGGACCCTCGAGGTCGAGCCGCACTGCCTGCCCATCAACGAAATCCTGAAGCTCGTTCCCGGAACCGCCTGACATGAGCCCACATCTCCTGATCGGGGCGCTGGTCGAGGCCCGGGTGAGCCTCGCCGTCGGCGTGCCCGATTCCCTGCTGAAACCCCTGTGCAATCAGCTGAACGAAGCATGCGCCCCGTTGCGCCACCTGATCGCGGCCAGCGAGGGCGGCGCGATCGGCCTCGCGATCGGCCACCATCTCGCCACCGGCGAGCTGGCCGCGGTCTATCTGCAGAACTCCGGGCTCGGCAATGCGATCAATCCGCTCGTGTCGCTCGCCGACCCGGCGGTGTACGGCGTTCCGCTCGTGCTGATCGTCGGCTGGCGCGCCGAACTGGCCGCCGACGGCACGCAGACGCACGACGAACCCCAGCATCGCCAGCAAGGCCGGATCACGTTGGCGCTGCTCGATACGCTGTCGATTCCCTACCTGGTGCTCGACGGCGCGCATGACGATCCGGCCGCGATCCGGCGTCTGCTGGAAGACGCGCGGCAGCAGTCGCGCCCGGTCGCGCTGGTGGTCCGCAAGGATGCCTTCGACCCCGCGCCGCCTCGCGCGCGCGCGCCGCACCAGGCCATCGATCCGCGCATGACGCGCGAGCAGGCGATCGCGCTGATCGTCGACGAGATCGGCGCCGACGCGGCGATCGTCGCGACCACCGGCATGGCGTCGCGCGAGCTGTACGAACTGCGCGAGCGGCTCGGCCAGTCGCACGCGCGCGACTTCCTCACGGTCGGCGGCATGGGCCATGCGTCGCAGATCGCGACGGGCATCGCGCTGGCGCGGCCGGACCAGCCGGTGGTCTGCATCGACGGCGACGGCGCGCTGCTGATGCACATGGGCGGCCTCGCGTACTGCGCGGGCGCGCCGAACCTGACCCACGTGGTGATCAACAACGGCGTGCACGACTCGGTGGGGGCCCAGCCCACGCTGGCCGCGCGCCTGCGGCTCGCGCACATCGCCGGCGCGTGCGGCTATGCGTTCAGCCGGACCGCCGCCACGCCGGCCGAGCTGGCCGCCGCGCTGCGGCATGCGAACGACGCGCACGAGAGCGCGTTCATCGAGGCGCTGTGCCGGCCGGGCTACCGAAGCGATCTCGGCCGGCCGCGCACCGCGCCCGTCGAGAACAAGCAGCATTTCATGCAATTCCTTTCCAGCCAGGGAGTTCACGATGATCGACACCCCCATCCGCAAGACGATCGCATACAAGCAGCTGTCCAATGCACTCGGTAGCGAGATCTACGGCTTCGGCACGCACTTTCCGCGCGATCCCGAGGCCGCGCGCACCCTGGTCGACGCCTGGCACGCGGGCGGCATCTGCCGGCTCCGGCAGCAGCGGCTCGACATGGCCGCCTTCGTCGAGTTCAGCCGGATCCTCGGCACGCCCGAGCGCGCGCTGAATCAGGAACGCAAGCTGACCTCGCGCGAGGATCTGCCCGAGCTGATGATCGTCTCGAACATCAAGGAGAACGGCGAGGCGATCGGCCACCTGGGCGCGAAGGAAGCGTACTGGCATACCGACATGTGCTACACCGACGTGCCGCCCATCGCCAGCATCCTGTACGCGATCGAGGTTCCCGCGTCCGGCGGCAACACCGAGTTCATGAACATGTACCGGGTCTACGAGGCCCTGCCGCCGGCCTTGCGCAGCCGCATCGAGCGCCTGTCGATCAAGCACGACCGCAGCTACACGGCGGTCGGCGAGCTGCGCTACGGCTTCGACTCGGTGGTGGACGTCACGACCTGCCCCGGATCGGTCCATCCGCTCGTGCGCGTCCATCCCGTCACGATGCGCCCGTACCTGTATCTCGGGCGGCGGCTGAACGCCTACGTGGTCGGCCTGCCGGTCGCCGAATCGGAGGCGCTGCTCGACGAGCTGTGGCGCTACACCCGGCTCGACGGCATGACCTGGAGCCAGCGCTGGGAGGTCGGCGACATCATGATCTGGGACAACCGCTGCACGATGCACCGGCGCGACGCGTTCGACGAAGCGGCGCGGCGGTTGATGTGGCGCACCCAGGTCCAGGCGGATCCCGCGCGCCCGCTGTGAACGGCCGCTCCCCCCATTCCATCGAGGCCCCATGATTGCTCATCCCAACCCGGCGCTGCGCCGCGTCGCGCGCGCGCTCGACCGCCGCACGTCGCCCGCCGCGCGCCGCCCGCTCGCGGTCCGTCATCCGTACGACGGCGCGCTCCTGGCCGAACTGCCGCTCGACGGCATCGACGAGATCCGCGGCCGGCTCGCGCGCGCGCACGGCTTCACGAGCGGCTTGAGCCGGCACGCGCGGATCGCGATCTTCGAGCGGGCGATCCAGCTGCTGCACGCGGAGCAGCGCGACGCCGCGCGCCTCATCACGCTCGAATCCGGCCTGTGCGTCAAGGACACGCTGTATGAAGTGGAGCGCGTGATCGGCGTGATGCAGGCGGCCATCACCGAGCTGAACCGCGACGACAGCCAGACGTTCTCGTGCGACCACGCGAGCGCGTCCGAGCGGCGCAAGATCTTCACGGTGCGCGAGCCGCTGCGCGGCGTGATCGCGGCGATCACGCCGTTCAACCATCCGATGAACCAGGTCGCGCACAAGATCTGTCCGGCCATCGCGTCGAACAATCGGATCGTGGTGAAGCCCTCGGAAAAGACGCCGCTGTCCGCGCTGTACCTGCTCGACCTGCTGCGCGACGCGGGCCTGCCGGAGCCGATGTTCGACGTCGTGGTCGGCGCACCGGCGGAGGTGGGCGCCGAGTTCCTCGCCAACGAGTATGTCGAGGTGGTCGCCTTCACCGGCAGCGTCGCGGTCGGCAAGCGGATCGCGAGCCAGGCGGGCTACCGGCGCACCGTGCTCGAGCTGGGCGGCAACGATCCGCTGATCGTGATGGAGGACGCCGACCTCGAACGCGCGGCGCGGCTGGCCGCCAAGGGCTCCTACAAGAACTCGGGCCAGCGTTGCACGGCGGTCAAGCGCATCCTCGTCGAGCGCACCGTGGCGGCCCGCTTCACCGCGCTGCTGGTCGAGCACAGCGCCGGCTGGAAGATCGGCGACCCGCTCGACGAGACCGTCGACATCGGCACGCTGATCGACGAAGCGGCCGCGCGCGAATGCGAGGCGCGCGTCAACGACGCCGTCGCGGCGGGCGCCCGCGTGTTGACCGGGCACCGGCGCGACGGCGCGGCCTACGCGCCGACCGTGCTCGATCGGGTCGCGCCCGACCTGCCCCTGGTCCAGCAGGAAACCTTCGGCCCGGTCTCGCCCGTCATTCCGTTCTCGGGACTCGACGAGGCGATCGCGATCGCGAACAGCACGCGCTACGGCCTGTCGTCCGGCGTCTGCACGAACCGTCTCGACTACATCACGCGCCTGATCGGCAATCTCGACGTCGGCACCGTCAACGTCTGGGAAGTGCCCGGCTTCCGGCTCGAGAGCACGCCGTTCGGCGGCGTCAAGGATTCGGGGCTCGGCGGCAAGGAGGGCATGCAGGAGGCGCTCAAGAACTTCACCAACCTGAAGACCTATTCGCTGCCGTGGGACACCCTCGGGCCGTCGCTCGCGGCGTGAGGCGCATGCGTCATGCCGCGCCGTTCGCGACGAGCCAGTCCTCGAAGCGACGGTGCAGCACGGTCTTCTGGATGCCGATCGGCGTGATCGCGTAGTAATCGTGATGCGCGACGCGGATCGCGTCGAACGGCGCGACGATGCGGCCGCTCGCGATGTCGCGGCTCAGCGTGACGACGGGACCGATGCCCACGCCGAGTTCGTCGACGACTCCCTGGAAGGTCACGTGGAAATGATCGAAGCGCAGCCGGTTCGCGAAGCGTTGCCCGTCGAGCTGCGCCGCCGCGAACCAGTCGTCCCAGTGGCGCGGACGGGTCTCCGTTTCGAGCAGCGTATGGTCGATCAGGTCGGCGGGGTGGCGCAGCGGGCGCTCCGCCAGCAGCGACGGCGACGCGATCACCGTGTGGTGGTCGCTCAGGAAGCGGACGGCGGAGGCGGGATTGAAGAGCAGGTCCTCGCGGCGGATCGCGACGTCGCAGTGGCCGCCGTTCGGCTGCTGCTGGGTCGTGACGGTGAGGACCTGGATCGTGGCGTCGGGATGGTCGACGCGGAACGTGACGAGGCGCGGAATCAGCCAGCGCATGCCGAAGGTGGTCGGCACGCTGACGCGCAGCACCTGCCGCGCGCGCCCCTTGCCATAGCGCTCGACGATGTCGGTGAGCGCGTCGAACGCGCCGTCCAGTTCCTGCGCGAAGGCCCGCGCGTGCACGGTCGGCACCATCCGCTGCCCGTCTTTCTCGAACAGACGCAGGCCGAGCCGGGATTCGAGGGTCTGGATTTGCCGGCTGACCGCGCTGTGCGTCACGCACAGCTCGTCGGCGGCCGCCGAGAAGCTGCCCGCGCGACACGCCACCAGGAACGTCCGTATCGCGGCCAGCGGAGGAAGTTCGGCCATGTCGGAGGAGCTTTCTGAAAAGTCACGGACGAGCGAAATTTTATCACGCAGCGTCACGCGTCGATTGGCTAGTATGGCCGGCCGGCTCCCGCGTCACGGCGCGTATTCGACGAGGCAATCCCCATGCTGCTGCCCTACCTGCTCATCGTGCTCATCGGCGTCACCGCGGGCGTCGTCAGCGGCGTGATCGGGACCGGCGCATCGATCATGTTGCTGCCGCCGCTGGTGTTCTATTTCGGTCCGCGGCAGGCGATTCCGATCATGGCGATCGCCGCCGTGCTCGGCAATGTCTCGCGCGTCTACGTCTGGCGGCGGGACATCGCCTGGCGCGCCTGCCTCGTCTACGCGGCGGCCGCCGCGCCGGCGGCCGCGCTCGGCGCGCATACGCTGTGGATGCTCAAGCCGCAGTGGGTGGACTGCGCGCTCGGGGTGTTCTTCCTCGCGATGATTCCCTATCGGCGCTTCGCCAGCCGGCGCCACGTCACGCTCACGGCCTGGCAGCTGTTCATCGCGGGTGCGCTGGTCGGCTACCTGACGGGCATCGTGTTCTCGACCGGCCCGCTGACGCTGCCGATCTTCTCCGCGTACGGCCTCGTCAAGGGCGGCCTGCTCGCCACCGAAGCCGCCGCCTCGCTCGTGGTGTACGCCGGCAAGCTCGCCGCGTTCGAGCAGCTGGGCGGCCTGCCGCTCGACGTCGTGGCCAAGGGCGTGCTGGTCGGGCTGTCGCTGTCGGCCGGCATTTCCGTCGGCAAGGCGGTGCTGCAACGCCTGTCGGTCAACGCGTTCCATACGCTGCTCGACCTCGTGATGCTGTCCGCGGGCACCACCATGCTGTGGGGCGCGATACGTTAGCGCAGCGCAAGCACGCCCGGCATCGCCTTTCATTGCGCGGGCGTTTCCCGGCGCCTCGCGCTCAACCGATCAGGCCGGCCAGCAGGCCGACGAGCGCGCCGCCCGCGAGCAGCCACAGCGGATGGATCCGCGTGCGGTAGGCGAGCGCGGCGCACAGCGCGGTGATGCCCCACTGCACCGCACTGCGATTCGAGGCCTCGGTGATCAGGGCCGCGCTCGCCGCCACGAGCCCCGCCGTCACGGGCATCATGCCGAGCTGCACGTAGCGCCGCCACGGCCGGTCCTTGAAGCGCTCCCATGCGTGCAGCGCGCCGATCGTCACGAGCGACGACGGCCCGAACTTCGCGAGCGACGACACGAAGAGCCCGGGCCAGCCCGCGACATGCCAGCCGACCAGCGGCACGATCATCATGTTCGGTCCGGGCGCGGCCTGCGCGAGCGCGAACAGCGCGGTGAATTCCTGCGCGCTCATCCAGCCGTGCACGTCGACCACCTGCCGCTGCATCTCCGGCAGGATCGTATTGCCGCCGCCGAACGCGAGCAGCGACAGCTCGGTGAAGATATGCGCGAGCGCGAGCAAGGTGGCGTTCATCGCGCCGCTCCCGCCGCGTCGCGGCGCGCCGCGAGCCAGATGCTGAGCGGCGTGAGCACGAGCATCGTGGTGAGGAGCGGCAGGCGCAGCAGCGCGATCGCCGCGAACGCGAGCGCCGCGACGCACGCGCCGGCGCGCGCACGGCGCAGCGGCTTCACGACCTTCACGGCCATCGCGATCAGCAGGCCGGCGGCCGCGGCGGCCAGGCCGCCGAACAGGTGCTGCACGCGCGGATCGCTCTGGGTCTTCGCATACAGCACGCCGAGCCCGACGACCACCAGGGTGGGGCCGGCGATCAGGCCGAGCAGCCCCGCGAGCGCGCCCGGCACGCCGCGAAAGCGCATGCCGACCGCCACCGACAGGTTGATCACGTTGCCGCCGGGCAGGAACTGGCACAGGCCGAGCAGGTCGGTGAATTCGTCCGCGCTGAGCCAGCGGCGCTCCTCGACGATCGTGCGGCGCGCAAACGGCAGCGCGCCGCCGAACGACATCAGGCCGAGGCTGAGAAACCCGATGAAGAGTTCGGCGCAGCCGACGGGGCGGCGGCCGGCGCGCGCATCGGAAGAAGGCACTTGCATGGGAGTCCTCGGTAATCGTCCGGCACCGAGATTACGCCGCTTCGCGCACGCGGCAAAACGATTATTTCGACGCCGCCTTGTGATCTAGAATCACAAGCATGACCCGCGTCCTGCCCCCATTCCCCGCGCTGCGCGCCTTCGAGGCCGCCGCAAGACATGAAAGCTTCAGCGCCGCCGGCGACGAGCTGCATGTGACTCACGGCGCCATCAGCCGGCAGATCGCCGCGTTCGAGAGCTGGCTCGGCAAGCCGGTGTTCCATCGCCACGGCAGGCGCGTGTCGCTCACCGACGAAGGCCGCCGCTATCTCGCCGCGGTCGAGATGGCCTTCGACAATCTCGAGAGCGCGACCGAGCAGCTGCGCCGCACCGGCGAGACGCGCGTGCTGCGCATCAATGCGTTGCCGACCTTCGCGATGAAATGGCTGCTGCCGCGCCTGAGCCGCTTTCAGCGCGAAGCGCCCAACGTGGAGCTGAAGCTGTCGACCTCGAACGCGCCGCCGGCCGCGCTCGACGCGTTCGACGTCGCGATCCGGCGCGGCCCGGCGCGCTGGCCGAACTGCGCGAGCGGGCGGTTTCTCGACGAAAGCGTGATTCCGGTGTGCAGCCCCGCGCTGCTCAAGCGCGCGCCGATCGCGAACGCGCAGGATCTCGCGCGCCACGTGCTGCTGCATTCCGACACGCGCCCCGAGGCGTGGCGCGACTGGTTCGCCGCCGCCGGCGTGCCGATGAAGGGCCGCAAGAAGCAGTCGTTCGACCACTTCTATCTCGCGCTGCAGGCGGCGGTGGACGGACTTGGCGTGGCGCTCGGCCCGCTGCCGATGATCGCCGACGAACTGGCGGGCGGCCGGCTCGTCACGCCGCTCGACGGGCCGCGCATCGCGACCCGCAGCTACTGGTGGATCGCGCGGCGCGAGCTGGCCGACGAGCCGCTCGTCAGCCGCTTCTGCGCGTGGCTCGAAGCGCAGGCGGCGAGCACCTGAGGCGGCCCGCGCTCACAGCACCGGGCCGGGCTCCTTTTCCCTGCGCAGCAGCGCGTACAGCAGGATCGCGCCGAACGTCGCGGTGCCGATCCCGCCAAGCGCGAAGCCGCCGAACTTCAGCGAGAAGTCGCCCGCGCCGAGCACCAGCGTGACCGCGGCGACGATCAGGTTGCGGTTGTCCGAGAAATCGACCTTGTTGACCACCCAGATGCGCGCGCCGGTGACCGCGATCAGGCCGAACACGACGATCGACACGCCGCCCAGCACCGGGCCCGGAATCGTCTGGATCACCGCGCCGAACTTCGGCGAGAAGCCGAGCACGATCGCGATCAGCGCGGCGACCACGAACACCAGCGTCGAGTAGATGCGCGTGACCGCCATCACGCCGATGTTCTCGGCGTAGGTCGTCACGCCCGTGCCGCCGACGCTGCCCGACACGATGGTCGCGAGCCCGTCGCCGATGAACGCGCGGCCGACGTAGCGGTCGAGGCTGTGCCCCGTCATCGCGCCGACCGCCTTCAGGTGGCCGAGATTCTCGGCGACCAGGATCACCGCGATCGGCGCGAGCAGCAGCATCGCGCGCGGATCGAACACCGGCGCGGTGAAATGCGGCACGCCGAACCAGGCGGCGTGCGCGACGATCGAGAAGTCGATCGGCTTGCCGAGCCCGAAGCCGTTGGTGGTCACCGTATAGATCAGGTAGGCGATCGCGAGGCCGACCAGGATCAGGAGGCGCTGCAGCATGCCGCGTGCGAACACCGCGACGCCGCCCACGCACAGCACGGTGACGAGCGCCATCGTCGAATCGAAGCTCGAGCCGCTCACGCCCTTGACCGCGACCGGGGCGAGATTGAGGCCGATCACCGCGACGATCGCGCCGGTGACGACGGGCGGCATCAGCGTTTCGATCCAGCGGGTGCCGAGCGCCGACACGATCAGGCCGATCGCCATGTAGACCACGCCGCACGCGATGATCCCGCCGAGCGCGACCGGAATCGCGAGGTTCGGGCCGGACCCGCCGTAGCCCGTCACCGCGATCACGAGGCCGATGAACGCGAAGCTGGAGCCGAGGTAGCTGGGCACGCGCCCGCCCACGAGCACGAAGAACAACAGCGTGCCGACGCCGGACATGAAGATGCACAGATTCGGGTCGAAGCCCATCAGCAGCGGCGCGAGCACGGTCGAACCGAACATCGCGACCACGTGCTGCACGCCCATCGCCACCATCTGCGGCCAGGACAGGCGCTCGTCGGGGCCGACGACGCGGTGCGCGTCGCCGCGCGCCTGCAAGCGCCAGCGCGGGAAATAGGAATCGGCCATCGCGGGATCTCCAGTGGTCTGCCGGGTCGGGAACGCCGGCGCGCGGCGCGCCGGCCGAAAAGTCAGGCGCGAGTGTACGGAGCACGCCCGGCGCTGACAAGCTGGATCGAACCCGCCCGAGGGAGGGCGGCGGCGGGTGGGCGGGCCGGGAACCCGGAGCCGGGACGGACGCCCGGTCGCGGCGCCGTCAACCCGCGGTTGATCGGCGACAAGGAAGCAGGAGCGGGCGCGACCCGGCACGCCGCCGACGTATTCCGGACGCCGCGGGGATGTCGCGCGGGGCAAGCCGGCGCGCAGCAGGCGGCGCTTGGGCGCGAGACACCGGCGAATCGGGCCGAGGCGCCGGTCGCGAAGGCCACGCATGCGCCGCGCGCGTCCCCGGGCGGGCCGGCGGCTATTCCGCGCGCGGTCGTTCACGCGCGAACCGATGGCCGCTATGGAGCGATTTCAACGCTCACCGCGCCGCCCCTCTCAGGATCGGCGACGCGGCGCGGCTCGACAGGGAGCGGCGTATCAATTGGCGAACGCTGGATGCCGCCGATTTCTGAGGTATTGGGCAACGTCGTCGAAACTGACCGAGCCGCTCCCGGATTGATCGATTTCACTGAAATGTTCGGCAATACCGTTCCACCCGTTCTGCCGGGCCTGCATCAACGTCATGCGATGCGTGATCGGGTCCGCGGCCGCATTGAAACGCTTCTTGATCTCCACGATCGCGCGATCCCGCCGGACAGCGTCCGGGGCAACGGGCGCCTCCCCCTTCGTTGCCGGCGCCTGCGCCTGAAGCTCGCTCGCCTGCGCACCTGAGGCACAGCCGATACTCGCCGCGAATAGTATCGAGATCGCACGCATGATGGTCCTGTTCCAAAGTATCCGGGTTGGAAAACGCGCCGGACGCACGCCGTCCAGGCCGTTCGCCGAGGACGGCGGACGACATCGCCGGGCTCGTCGCTGCGGTCTCACGCGGGTTTCGACGCCGAGGTCGATTGCAAGGCGCGCACGATGCCGTCCAGCCAGATGCCCGCGAGTTTCCGGTGGCCGGCGTCGTTGGGATAGAGCGCGTCGTAGTAGTCCACCCCGATCTTGGGAACCAGCGTGGCGGCGTCGACCAGGAACACATCCCCATATTGCGCCGCTGCGCTGTTCGCCAAGCCGACCACCTGGGCATTGAACCGGCCGATGCGGGCTTGCGTTGCCGCATCCGGGGTCGGCGCGAGCGTCGACAAGACGATCTTCACGCCGGGCGCGGCCGCGCGAATCGTATCCACGAGCTTCCCCAGCCTCGCCGGCGCGGTGTCGACCTGGTAGTTGGTCAGCATGTCGGTGAAACCCATTTGCAACAGGACAAAGCCGGGCTTCGCGGTTCTCACCCAATTCCCGGCGTACGCCGTCATGTCGCCGATCAGCATGCCCGGATGACCTTCGTGATGAGTATCGATGCCGTAGACGCCGTTGCCCGGATAGATCGAACCGACGAACTGATAGTTGAGCGTCTTCTGCGCCAGCAATTCCTGCAAAGGCGCGCGATAACCCGAGTAGTTCGTCCCCGGCAGATTGATATAGCCGTACGTCAGCGCGTCGCCCAAGGGCATGATGCGCAGCGTCCGGGTTGCCGTCGCGGCGAGCGTCGGGCTCGGATCGATCCGCACGAGGCTCGCCTCGGACGGCACGCCGTTCGCGTTGATCACGAAAACCATGTACATGCCCGGTGTGAACTGATGCCTGTCGTTGGTCAAGGCCGCATCCAGCTTCACGCCCTGCTGCACGAACGCCAGCTCGATGAAGCGCTGCTCCATGTTGAACGAATGCGTCGTCGACCCGGTCTTCACCAGCGTGATGCGTTTGATCGAGCCGGCGTCGGCCGACGTCAGCGTGAGCACGCCGCCGGCCGTTGCCGTCAGCGGCGCCGAATCGATCGCCGGGCGCGTCGCGCGCGTGCCGTCCGCGTTGAACAGGTAGGGCGGATAGTAGATCTCCGCATGGGTGTTGGCGGGAAACTCGGGGCCGGGATAGGTCGGCGTACTGGCCCCGCCGCCGCCCGTCAGCACGGTGCCGTCGGCCAGCAGCAACGAGGTGGCGTGATACATCCGCGAATGCGCCGCGACGGCGCCGTCCGTCCAGGTATTGGTCGCGGGCTCGTAAAGCTCGGAGGTATAGCTGCTCGTCGCCAGCTCGTTGTACCCCAGCGATCCCCCGTTGACGAACACCTGGCCGTTCGGCAGCACGGTCGCATGTCCCCAGGTCCGCGGGCGCTTCAGCTTCGACGTCGACACGACGGTCGGAACGACGCTCGGCGTCGACGACGCCCCGGAGCCCGACGCCTCCATCCGGTTGATGTCGATCACGCTGGCGGTACGGGCGTCGCCGCCCGTGCCGACCACCAGGATCCGGCCCGGGGCGAACATCACGACCGCCTCGCCGCGGCTGCCGGCGGCAAACGGGTTGTAAGGCGCCGCGCTGTTCAACGTCCGGACGGAGCCGTTTCCTCGGGTGTCGACCTCGAAGAACCTCGCGCCGGATTTGCCGAAGATCTTGCCGTTCGGACCGACGAAGTTGCGCGGATACCAGTCGTCGTAACCGCCTGTATAAGCGCCGTTCAGCAGGCGATGCGCGCCGTCCGGCACGCCCCGGATCTCGGGATAGCTATTGCCGCCCGTGCCGCCCTGCAGATAGATTTCGTTGTTCGGCAATACCGTCGCGGTGGAATACCACCTGGGCAGCAGCATCGCGCTGTTCTGCTTGAGCAGCTGCTGCTTCGCATCCGACGCGGCCGGGTTGTAGATCGTGATCGATGAATTGGTGGCGGCGTTGGTCGAGTAGCCGGTGCCGTCGCTGGTCCCGACCGTGACGTCGCCGCCAAAAATGCCGACCGTGCCGTCGGCCAGATTGAGTTGCGAGCTGCAGAAAAGATCGACCTGGGTCGTGTTCGGCAACGTCTGATGCGCACCTGGACCCGTGCCCAGGAAGGGGGACCACACATCGTAGAAGAACATCCCCGACTGAAATCCCTGCTTGGTGCTGCCGTAGGTCAGAACGCGGCCGTCCTTGGTCATCACCGCGTGAATCGGAATGAACGGCCAATTCACGACCGGCGAAAAAACGCCTCGGATCGAATCGCCCTGCTCCGGAATCCCTCCGCCCGGGTTCTGCGATGCGGTTCCGCCACGCTGCGCATTGCCCTGTGCCGTTCCGAGCAGGGCGGCGGTTGCGACGCCCGATGCAGTCAGCCCGGCTGCCATCACGACGCGCCTTCTCTTGAAATTGGGTCTGTTGTTCATAATAGGCGGCTCGGAAATCCTGCTCAATCAGCATCCACGATTCATCGTCAATGATCGGCGCTTTCATTCTTGGGATGACGTCGCTCAAGCATCCAGGATCAACCACGCGTCAAGAATTCAAGCAGTCCTCACGCGGTCTTTTTCTACCCGACAATTTTTCTCCCGGCGTTGCCGACCGACCCGCCTGAACGTCATGAGCCATCACGGGAAACCGTCACGTTCAACGAAGTCCGCATATGCTCGACGCAGGCCGTACCGGTGCGCCTTTGAATTGCCGACCGCCGACACGCCCACAAAGTAGGACATCAAATTAATTTGATGTGTTGGTCATATTACATATTGCGTACAGAAAACTTACCGCCGCTCGTCGCCCCCTGGTCACGAGAGCGCGTGGCTCGGCACGCTGCCGACGGCTCCCGGGTGCCGCAGCGATATCGCGCCGGGCAACGAAGCGCGCAGCGCGTGTCGCGAAGGCCGCGCATGCGCTGCGCGCGCTCCCGCGCGGGCTGATGACGCTTCCCTGCACGGTCGTTCACGCGCGCACGGCCTTCACGAAGCCATGCCTCGCGTTCGCCGGTTCCGGCGCGCGCCGCCCCGCCGTCACGCGTAGTACGTGTCGTCCAGCAGCATGTCCTCGAAGAACGCGCCGAAGCGGCGCGCCGGATCGAGCAAATGAACCTCCAGGATCCACCGCAGCGCCGACGGCGCGACGTCGAGGTCCGCAAGCGCGCCCGTATGCAGCGCCGCGTGCGGAAAATCGGCGACCCGATGGCCGGGCAAGTCGAGATTCAAGTCCCACCCCATCTTGCGCGCCGTCTCCGCCGCATAGGCATACAGCGCCTGCCCGCTGAGCCCGCGGCTCGCCCACACCCCGCGCACGTCATGGAACAGGCGCTCCGCATCCGCCGCGCAGCGCGCATGCTCCGCGTGCGCGCCGGCCACGAAGCTCGCGCCGCCGTCGCCCTCCCACGCGCCCACGCGCGGCGCGATGTCGATGAAGAACAGATCGCCGTCGCGCAGCACGACGCCCGGTTCGGACGACCGCTTCATCGGCTTGAGCGTATTGCGGCCGAAGCGCACGCGGGTCGGATGCCAGCTCAGCGTCATGCCGGCTTCGGCCAGGCGCTGCTTCGCCATCGTCACCGCCTCCTCCTCGCGCATGCCGGGCGCGACGCGGCTCGCGATATCGTGGATCGCGCGACGGGTTTGCTCGCGGGCGAGCAGCATGCCATCCGCCGAAAAGGCGGGGCCCACGCGCTCGGCCGCGTGCGCAGTCGACACATTCATGGCGTCACTCCGTATCCGTGATGAAAAAAAGCGCTCGAAATGAGCGCTTTCATTGTTGCGGCCTGCCCGCGCGCCGGCCAGCGCCGCATGGCCGCGAATCCGGCCAATCCGCGCGCGAATCGCGCCACGGCCGCGGGGGGGGGGGGGGGGGGGGGGGGGGGGGGGGGGGGGGGGGGGGGGGGGGGGGGGGGGGGGGGGGGGACGTA
>NZ_JBXAPG010000013.1:0-109650 GCF_058803765.1 Burkholderia sp. GW821-FHT14F03 | reverse complement strand
GCGCGCCCGTTCCGGGCGCGCGCCGCCGTAAGATGAGCGCTCCGCCGCTTCGCGCCGCCCCGGCGGCGCCTCCAGCCATGACCCGATCCATCGGCCTCGTCGCGCCGCCCGACGCACAGGCGCTCGACCTCAGCGGGCCGCTCGACGTCTTCGCCGAAGCCAATCGCTTCCTGCTGCCCGACGCACGCTACGAGGCTGCGGTCATCGGCATCGAACCCGGTGCGGTGCGCTGCTCCAACGGCATGCTGGTGCAGCCGCAGCATCACTACCGCGACGCGAACCGCGCCTTCGACCTGCTGCTGGTCGCGGGCGGCCCGTCGGTGCCCGCGCTCGCGCCGCCGGCGCCGTTCGAGGCCTGGCTGCGCCACGCGGCCGGCCGGGCCGCGCGCTTTGGTTCGATCTGCAACGGCGCGTTCCTGCTGGCCCGCGCGGGGCTGCTGGCCGGACGCACCGTCACGACCCACTGGAACGACGCGGCCGCGCTGGCCGCGCTGTGCCCCGACGCGCGCGTCGAGGCGGACCGGCTCTATGTCTGCGACGGCGCGCTGTGCACCTCCGCGGGCGTCACGGCGGGCATCGACCTCGCCTTGTTCCTGGTCGCGCTCGACCACGGGCAGGACCTCGCGCTCAACGTCGCGAAGCGGCTCGTCGTGTTCATGCAGCGCGCCGGCGGGCAATCGCAATTCAGCCCCTATCTGATGCCGTTCGCCGCCCCGGAATCGCCGATCGCGCACGTGCAGCAGCACATCCTCGCGAACCTCGCGGGCACATTGGACCTGCACGCGCTCGCGCGCGTCGCCAACATGAGCGTGCGGAATTTTTCTCGGGTGTTCCTGCGGGAGGCCCGCGTGTCGCCGGCGGAATTCGTCGAACGGGCGCGAGTGGACGCGGCGCGCCGGCTGCTGGAGCGCGGGCGCAAGCCGCTCAAGACGATCGCGGCCGAGTGCGGCTTTCGCGACGGCCAGCACTTGCGCGAGGTGTTCCGTCGCCGCCTCGGCGTCGCGCCGCTGCAATACCGTTCGAGCTTCGGCGGGATCGGCGAGCCGCGGGCCCGCGACGATGCCTGAGCGACACGCCGCCACGCGACGATCGACGTGGGGTCACGTCCCGCCGGTGGCGGCATGGTCTATTTCATCCGGATTTTAGGACCAGTCCTATTCGCTTGCGCGGCCGATCCCGATACATTCAAGTGACTGCACGGATCCGCACAGAGACGTGCAGGTCTTGAGGTATCTCTGCGTTGGCCGTTCGAACTGCCCTCTGTTCGAACGGCTTTTTTTGGTTCATCGCGGCAACGGCCGGAACACCGGCGAACCCCGGCGGCGTATCGCGTGCCCCGCACGCGGCCCGTGCCGGGCGGGCCGCGGCTCCTGTCGACAGCGTGGGCACGCGCGCGCAGAGCGAACGACACCCGAAGCGCGCCGCGCGCGATCAGGGATTGATGTACTGGAACAGCGACAGGTTCTGCATCTGCACGAAGGTCTTCTGCGTCGCCGTCAGCGCGTTCTGCACCTGCAGGAACTGGCTGATCGCCGCCGGCATGTTGGTGCTCGTCAGGTCGGCCAGCGAATTCGAGGTCTGCAGCGAATTGTTCGTCGTCACCGTCTGCATCGCCTGCACTTCCTGCGCGCGCCCGCTCACCGAAGCCTGCACGGTCAGCACGTTCGTCATCGTGTTGGTGAGCTTCGTCGCGCCCGTCGTCATGATGTTCTGCAACGCGGTCGCCGCGACGGTGCTGCTGCCCACCGGCTGCTGCAGCGCGGCGATCATCGTGTCGAGCGCGCCGAAGATGTCGGTGCCCGACTGCGGCGCCGGCGTCACCGTGAACGTGTCGCCCGCCGCCGGCGTGCCCGAGATCGCCACCTTCTCGCCGTTGCCCAGCGCGATCGCCGCGCCGCTCGTGTACGGCTGCGGGGTCGGCGGCGTGACGGCCGACGGCGTCACCGTGTAGGTCGGCGCGGCCGCGGTCCCGCCGAACGTGATCGTGAACTGTTGCGTGTTGCTCGTCGCCGTCGGGTCGGTGATCGTCACCGCGCCGATCGCGCCCGTGCCCGTGTTCGACGCGCCCGCGGCCGGCACCGGCGAGCTGCCGAGCATCGGCACGGACTGGAACACGCTCGCGCCGTCGTCGCTCTGCGCGACCGTGCTGTTCGCCGTGATCTGCACGACCCGCTGGCCGCCGTCGCCGCTGTACGACACCCCGCCGCCCGCCTTGTTCGTGAACGGCGGCGTGTTCGCCTGGAAGCCCGAGAACACGTAGTTGCCCGAGCCGTCCGTCGAATTCGCGAGATTCAGCAGCTGGTCGCGCGCGCCCTGCATCTGCGCGGCCAGCGCCGAGCGGTCGCTGTCGGACAGCGTGCCCTTGCCCGCGCTCATCACCGTCTGGTAGATGTTGTTCAGCACCGAGTTGACGCTGGTCAGCGTCTGGTACTCCATCTGCAGCGAGGTCAGCGCCGACGACTGGTTCGCGCTGTACTGCGTGAGCGTCGCCGAGGTCATCGACAGCTGCACCGCCTGCGCCGCGTTGAGCGGATTGTCGGCGGGCGTCGTCAGCGAGACGCCGCTCGCAATCTGCTGGTACAGCTGCGACAGCTGGGCCTGCTGGTTGTTCATCGTGCTGACGTTCTGGCTGTAGAACTGGGAAGTGGAGATGCGCATGGTCGTCTACCTTGATCAGTTGAACAGGCCCAGCACGGTCTGGAACAGCGTCGACGCCGTCTGGATCACCTTTGCGTTCGCCTGGTAAAGCTGTTGGTACTGCATCAGATTGGCGGCTTCCTCGTTCGTGTTCACGCTCGACACCGCCTGCATCGCGCTCGTGATCTGCCCGACCAGCCCCGTCTGCGCGGAACTCGACGCCTGCAGCTGGCTCGCGGCATTGCCGATCGTGTTCACGTAGCTCGAATACGCGCCCGTGAGCGTCAGGGTGCCGTTGTTCAGCGTCTTCGCGCTGACGAGCGCGGCCAGCGCCTGCGCGTTGCGCGGGTCGCTCGCGCCGTTGGTGTTCTTGCCGATGGTGAACGTATCGCCGTTCGCCGGCGCGCCCGCCATCGTCACCGTGACGGCGTTCAGGCCGCCCGTGCCGGTGATCGTCATCGCGTTGCCCTGCAGCGCGCTGTACGGCACCGACTGCACCTGCCCCGGCCCCGTGCCGATGTTGAACGACTGCGGCGGCGCGGTGTTGACCGTCACCACCGAACCGTTCGGGAAGCCCGACACCGACGGCGGCGTCGTGGTCCCGTTGTAGCTGAGCGTCACCCCGCCCGCCGGAATCTGGTAGCCGGCGCTCACCGAGCCCTGCGTGATCGTGCCGGTGCCGGTGTTGGTCGACACTTTCTGCGCGAGCACCGGCGACGCCGCCGCGATCGCGGAGTAGTTGGTCGTCGCGACGCCGAAGCCGTTGAGCGCGCCGCGCGTCGGCTGCACCGTGAACGAATCGCCCGCGTTCATCGTGCCGTTCACGTTGAGCTGCAGGTTGCCGATCGTGATCGGCATCGTGGAGCCCACCGGCTGCGCGCCGATGACGTTGCCGGTCGCGCGGTCGGTCAGCGTGTAGTTGCCGTTGTTGATCGCCAGCGTGTAGTCGCTCGTGGTCGGCTGCGAACCGTTCATGATCGATACGCTCAGCGTCGCGCTGCTCGTGTTCGCCTGGTTCGCATACACCACCGGCGCGCCGACCTTGAACAGGGCGCCGCCCGCATTGCCCGACAGGTCGAGACCCAGGCTGTTCTGCGCGTTGACTTGCGAGGCGAAGCTGGTCGCGATCGCGCCGAGCTGCGCTTCGGCCGGATCGAGCGTCTGGTTGCGGAACGACAGGAGGCCGCCGAGCGTGCCGCCCGTCAGCGACGATTCCGGCAGGTAGGTGGTCTGCCCCGGCGGGTTCGCACCCGCGACGCCTTGCGACGCGATCGTCAGCTCGGTCGGATCGGACGGCGACGTGACGGCCGCGAGCTGGTAGCTCTGCCCCGCGACGACGAGCGGCTGTCCGTTCGACATGAACACGCTGTAGCCGTCGCTGTTCTGCACCATCTGCACGCCGGTCAGCTGCGACAGGTTCGACAGCGCGAGGTCGCGCTTGTCCATCAACTGGTTCGGCGGCTGGCCCTGCGCGCTCGCCGCCGAGATCTGCTGATTCAGCTGCGCGATCTGCGAGGTGTAGCTGTTGATCTGCGTGACGGTGTTGCTGAGCTGGGTGTTGACGCTCTGGCGCAGCGCGTCGTACTGCTGGCCGGCGGCCGTGATCTGGTTGGCCAGCACCTGCGCGTTGCTGAGCGCGGTCTGGCGCGTGGCCGGATCGGACGGGTTGTTCGCGACGCTCTGCATCCCCGTGAAGTAGCTCGTGATCGCGGTGGAGATCCCGGTCGTCGGGTTGCCGATGTAGTTGTTCAGCTGCGAGACGAGGTTGTAGTACGTCGTCAGGGCCCCGCCCTGGGTCTGCGCGCTGTTCAGCTGGTTCGCCAGGTACTGGTTGTACTGGCGCTGCACCGTCGTGGTCGTCACGCCGGCGGGCAGGTAGCCGCTGCTCGTGTACTGGCCGCTCGTCTCGGCGTAGACCGGGCGTTCGACCGAATAGCCGGGCGTCGCCGAGTTGGCGATGTTCTGGCCCGTCGTCGTAATACCCCACATCGCGGCATTCAGTCCGCTGGTGGCGATATACATGAGATTGTTGGACATGCGCGATCCTGCTGGTGAGCCGGCCGCGCCGCGGCCGCCGGGTTGCGTGACTCCCGATATAACGGCGGCGGACGGAAAAAGTTGAGCGAAAAAACGCACGAAAACGCCAGCCGGCGAGGCCGTGCGCGAACGCCGCCCGCGCGACGCGCCGGCCCTTGCCCGGCGGGCGCTTCCGGCCGGACGCCCTCGACGCCGCCCAGGCCCGGCGCGGGGCCGCGGGCGTCTCGTCCGGAATCCCGCCGGGAAGGCTGGATGGGGCTTGTTTCCGAGCCCGGCGGATGCTTCCATATCGGCGGCGCCCCCGGCCCGCCGCCGCGCCGCGTCGATGCGTCCCGCCCCCCGCGCGGCAGCCGTTCCGTCACCGGCCCACCCGCGCCGGGCCTCATTCGCAAGGAGTCAACCGTGCCCGGCTCGTTCAACAATTTCGACGGCATCGTCCGCCATCTGATCACGGCCATCGCGCCGGACAGCCTGCTCGACATCGGCTGCGGCGCCGGCAAGTACGGGCGGATGGCCCGCGACGCGGCGCCGTCGTGCCGTCGCGTGGGCATCGAGGCCGCCCCGTCGTACGTGACGGCATTCGATCTGGGCGCGCTGTACGACGAGATCCGCGTCGGCGAGGCCTGGCCGGCCCTGCTCGCGAAGCCGGACGATTGCCATGATCTGTGCATCATCGGCGACTGCATCGAGCACATGCCCAAGTCGGTCGGTCTCGATCTGCTGAACTTCCTGACCTACCGCACCCGTTACCTGATCGTGCTCGCGCCCGAGTTCTACGTGCAGGGCAGCGTGAACGGCATCGCGTCGGAAGCGCATGTTTCCGTCTGGAGCGAACGCGATTTCACCTGGCACGACCGCTGGGCGTGGGATCACTGCTTCATGATTTCGTGCTTCGTGCTGCGCGGCTACCAGCCGTCGCCGCTCGACTTCGACACCCTGATCGACGGCCTGAACACGGCCCGGATCCCGATCGTCGCCCCCGACGACGGGCGCGACTTGCGGCCCGCCCGGTTCAACAAGCAGGTGACGCCGCGCGTGGACTGCATCGGCGGCGCGCGGCACGCCTTCCGTCCGCAGTAAGGACCGCGGCCGCCCCGGGCGGGGCGGCGCGCGCGCAGGATCAGGCGCGCGCGAGCTGGCGGCGCTTCATTTCAAGCTGCGTGATCAGGCGCTGGAGCGTGTTTTCCGCGCTGCCCGGCAGCGACATGAAGCGGAAGCCCAGTTGGTAGCGGCGCGTGCCGTTCGGCGCGTCGGTCGCGCGGTGCGACACGAGCTGAAGGTCGAGCGACAGCTTGCCGTGGCCGTTCAGGTTCAACTCGACGTCGGGCAGCGTCACGCCGACCTCGAGGGCGGCCACCCGCTCGTCCGCGGTGCGCAGGCCGAGACCGCCGAGCGACAGGTTGTGCACCTCGAACAGGAAGCTCTCGCCGTCGGGCAGGCTGCCCCGGCACACGTAGGGATCGAGCACGGGCGCGTCGACCCGGAAATACTCGCGGCGCTGCACGCAGTACAGCACCTCGGGGAACGCGGCCTCGAAGGCCGGCAGGTTCTCGTAGCGGGTTTCGCGCGGCGCCGCGGTCGCGAATTCGACCCGCACGCCTTCGGGCGAGGCGAGGAACATGCAGCGCGGCGCGGCGAGGATCCCCGCGTTCTGTTCGGCCAGCGCGCCCCAATCGAACACGAAGGTTCGGGCGCCGACATCGACATCGAGGAGTCGGGTAACGAGCTGACCGCCCTGGTACTGGACGGTCAGGAAATCCCCGCGATTGACGAGGTTGCGCAATTGCACGCCGATTTCCAGCGGATTGCGGCGGCCGTAGTCATGACCGGAATGCGCAGCATCCTGATCATGATCCGTCGACTGTTCGGTATTCATGGCTTGCCGATGTTCGTCTTCTTGTTTGCGCCCAGCGTGCCCCGGGGCGCCGATTGACCGGGACAAAACAGGCCCGGCCGCTGGTCTCTCACATTTAGCGGCAACAGCAAGCCAAAGTTTAGATCGAAAACGGCTTTTATTTTTTAAGCAAACGTTAAAACCGCGCGGAGCCCAAGCCCGGCGCGGCCCAAATGCCACGAACGACCGTTCGATTTCGTTCAGCCGAGCTGCTGCATGATCGAAATCAGCTTCTTCGCGTAGTGCGGATCGGTCGCGTAGCCGGCGCGCTGCATGCCGTGCGCGAAGCCTTCCGCGGTGCCGCCCGCGTTCAACACGCCCGCGTAGCGCGGGTTGTTCTTGAGCAGCGACGCGTAGTCGGTCATCGCGTGCTCGTAGGAGTCGTAGGCGCGGAACTGCGCGACCACCTTGCGCGGCGCGCCGTTCACGTACTCGGTCGTGACCGCCGACACCGTGCGGCCGGTCCAGCCCTTGGTCGCCTTGATGCCGAACACGTTGTGGCTCGTCGAGCCGTCCGAGCCGCGGATCTCGCGCTTGCCCCAGCCCGATTCGAGCGCCGCCTGGCCCACGATGAAGCGCGCCGGAATCCCGGTCGCCGCGCTCGCGGCCTGGGCGGGCGCGGCCATCTTGTCGACGAACGCATCGGCGTCCGGCGAGCTGCCGTTGCCCTTCACCGCCGGCGTGAGCGCGCTGTTCGACGAGAAGCCGCGCTTGCCGGCGAGCCCGCCGTTGTTCGCGGCGGCGTCCGAGTACGCCTTCGCCATCGCGTTCATCGCGACGAGGCCGCCCTCGCCGCCCTGGCCTTCCGCGTCGCCGCCCGACGGATCGATGTTGCGCATCAGCTGCTTCATCAGCGCGTCGGCGATGCCGATGCCTTTCGACGACATCTGCTGCGACAGCTGCTGGTCGAGCATCGACGTGTACATCTTCGAGGTGCTCGAATCGAACAGCCCGCCCGACGGCGTGGCGTCGCGCATGCTCTTCAGCATCATCTGCGTGAACATCGCGTCGAACTGGCCCGCGACCATCTTCGCGCTCTGGCGCGGCGAGGCAGTCGCCTGCGCGCGCAGGCCGTCGAAACCCTGTACATCGAGCGCGAAACGCTGCGACAGATCCGCGCCCTTCGGAAGATTCGCCATGATCAGATAATCTCCAGATCGGCCCTGAGCGCCCCGGCGGCCTTCATGGCCTGCAGGATCGACATCAGGTCGGCCGGCGTCGCGCCCAGCGAGTTCAACGCCTTCACGACATCGGCCAGGTTGGCGCCCGCCGTCACCATCTTCAGCGCGCCGTTGTCCTGCTTCAGCTGGATCTGCGACTGTTGCGCGACGACCGTCTGGCCGTTCGAGAACGGCCCCGGCTGCGACACCACCGGCTGGGTGTTGACCACCACCGACAGGTTGCCGTGCGCGACCGCGCAGCTTTGCAGCGTCACCATCTGGTTCATCACGATCGAGCCCGTGCGCGCGTTCAGGATCACCTTCGCCGCGGCCCGCTCCGGCTTCACGTCGAGGTTCTGCAGGCGCGCCATGAAGGCGACCTGCTGCGTCGAATCGGCCGGTGCGGTGAGCTGGATCGTGCGGCCGTCGAGCGCCATCGCGGTGCCCGGGCCGAAATTCGAGTTGACCGCCGCGACGATGCGCTCGGCGGTGCCGTAGTCCATGTCGTTCAGCTGCAGCTGCAGCATGCCGTTCATCTGCGCGATCGCGTTCGGCACCGAGCGCTCGACGATCGCGCCGCCGACGATCCGGCCGGCCGCGAGCTGGTTGACCTGCACGCGGCTGCCGTTCGCGCTCGCGCCCGCGCCGCCGACCGCCATGTTGCCCTGCGACAGCGCATAGACCTGGCCGTCCGCGCCCTTGAGCGGCGTCAGCAGCAGCGTGCCGCCGCGCAGGCTCTTGGCGTTGCCGAGCGACGACACCGTCACGTCGATCGCCTCGCCCGGCCGCGCGAACGGCGGCAGCGTGGCGGTCACCATCACGGCCGCGACGTTCTTCAGCTGCATGTTGGTCAGCGCCGACGCCCCGCCGTTCGCCGACCCGTTGTTGATCGAGATGCCGAGGTTCGCGAGCATGTTCGCGAGCGTCTGCGTCGTGAACGGCGTCTGCATCGTCTGGTCGCCGGTGCCGTCGAGGCCGACCACGAGGCCGTAGCCGATCAGCGGGTTGTCGCGCACGCCCTGGATCTGCGCGAGATCCTTCAGGCGTTCCGCGTGCGCGACGGCCGGCAGCCCGAGCGCCGCGCACGCGAGCGCCGCGGCCGCGACGCTCGCGCGCCAGGCGGCGGGCGAGCGCGGGAAACGGAGACGAGACAGGATCGACATGAGCATCACCACGGCGCGACGTTGAGGAAGAAGCGCTGCAGCCAACCCATGTTCTCGGCTTCGTTGATGTAGCCCTTCGCCGAGTATTCGATCTTCGCGTCCGCGACCTGCGTGGAGTACACCGAGTTCGCGCCCGAGATCGTGTTCGGATTGACGACGCCCGAGAAGCGCACGAATTCGTTGCCCTGGTTGATCAGCATCTGCTTCTCGCCGCTCACGACCAGGTTGCCGTTCGGCAGCACGTTGGTGACCGTCACCGTGATCGTGCCGTTGAAGGTGTTCGCCGCGCTCGCGCCGCCCGTCGCGGTGAACTTGTTCGCGCCGTCGGCCGTCAGGTTCGCGCGGTTGATGATGCCGCCGAGGAAGCCCGCCGTCGGCACCTCGAAGTTGGTGTTGCCCTGGCGGTTGGTGTTCGCGCCGGACGACTTGGTCGCATTGATGTTTTCCGCGATCACGATCGTCAGGATGTCGCCGATGTTGCGCGGCCGCTGATCCTCGAACAACGGCCGTCCCGCGTAGCCCGGGTTGTAGATCGAGCCCGGCGCCTGCATCGACGGCGGCGGCGGCGGCGCGGCCGTCATCGGCTGCTGGATGATCGGCTCGTGCGGCACGAGCCCGCAGCCGGACAGCGCCGCGGCGAACGCGACGGCCGCCGCCGCGCGCAGGCGGGCGGACGGGAACGGGAGAAAGCGGACCGGCTTCATTGCGACGTGACCTGCATGCGATTGGGTTAGCTCTTCATCTGATTGACGGTCTGCAGCATCTGGTCGGACGTCGTGACCGCCTTGCTGTTGATCTCGTACGCGCGCTGGGTCTGGATCATGTTGACGAGCTCCTGCACGACGTTCACGTTCGACGCCTCGACGTAGTTCTGGTTGATCGAGCCCGCGCCGTTCAGGCCCGGCTGCGACACGTTCGGCGCGCCCGACGTGCTGGTTTCCGCGAACAGGTTCTCGCCCAGGCCCTGCAGGCCGGCCGGATTGATGAAGGTGGCGACCTGCATCGCGCCGATCTGCACCGCGTTGCTCGAGCCCGGCTGCGTGATCGTCACCACGCCGTCCTTGCCGATCGTGAGCGAGGTCGCGTTCGCCGGGATCGTGATGGCCGGGATCACCTGGTAGCCGCTCGAGGTCACGAGCTGGCCCTGCGCGTTGGTCTGGAACGAGCCGTCGCGCGTGTACGAGGTCGTGCCGTCCGGCATCAGCACCTGGAAGAAGCCCGCGCCGTTGATCGCGACGTCCTTCGAGTTGCCGGTCGGCTGCAGCACGCCCTGCGTATACAGGCGCTCGGTCGCGACCTGCTGCACGCCGGTGCCGAGCTGCAGGCCCGACGGCAGTTCGGTCTGCTGGGTCGAGTTCGCGCCGGGCTGGCGGATGGTCTGGTACAGCAGATCCTCGAACACGGCGCGCGACGACTTGAAGCCGTTCGTGCTCACGTTCGCGAGGTTGTTCGAGGTCACATCCATCTGCGCCTGCTGCGCATTCATGCCGGTGGCGGCGATGTAGAGGGAACGGTTCACGGTGAATCTTCTCCTGGAAGCGGGGCGCTCAGCTGAAGTTGAGCAGCTGGTTCGCCGACTGCTCGTTCTGGTCGGCGGTTTCGATGAGCTTGGTCTGCAGCTGGAACGCGCGCACGTTGTCGAGCATCGACACCATCGCGCTCACCGGGTTGACGTTGCTGCCCTCGAGCGAGTTCGGCGTGACCACGACGGCCGGATCGACCTCGGCCGGATTGCCGTCGACGGTGCGGAACACGCCGTCGTCGCCGCGCGTCATCGTGCCCGCGTCCGGATTGACCAGCTTCATCTGGTCGACCATCGCGATCGCGGTCGGCGGATCGCCCGGCATCAGCGCCGACACGGTGCCGTCCTTGCCGATCGTGACCTGCGCGTTCGGCGGCACCGAGATCGGGCCGCCGTTGCCGACCACCGGCAGATTGCTCGCGGTCATCAGCTGACCGTTCTCGTCGATGTGCAGGTTGCCCGCGCGGGTGTAGCCCTCGCTGCCGTCCGGCAGTTGCACGGACATCCAGCCCGGGCCCTGCACCGCGACGTCGAGCGGGTTGCCGGTGCGGGTGATCGGCCCCGGGGTGTAGTCCGCGCCCGGCGTCGACGACAGCACGTAGGTGCGGGTGGTCTGCGGGTCGACCGCGCCGCCCGTGCCGAAATTCATCGGCACCGCGCGGAACGTCGCGAGCTGCGCGCGAAAGCCGGTCGTCGACACGTTCGCGAGATTGTTCGCGACGATGGCCTGCTGTTCGAGCGACTGCGTCGCGCCCGTCATCGCCGTATAGATCAGTCGGTCCATGGCTCGATGTGGTCCGTATGCGTGGCTACGTTCAGAGGTTGATCAGCGTCTGGTCGACCGTCTGCTGGGTCTTGATCGTCTGCGCGTTGGCCTGGTAGTTGCGCTGCGCGGTGATCAGGTTCACCAGCTCGCTCGTCAGGTCGACATTCGAGTTCTCGAGCGAGCTGCCCTGCAGCGTGCCGTGGTTGGTGCTGCCCGGCGCCGAGATCTGCGGCACGCCCGATGCCGCCGTCTCGATGTACTGGTTGCCGCCGATGCTCACGAGCCCGTTCGGGTTGTTGAAGTTCGCGAGCACGATCTGGCCGAGCGTCGCGGTCTGGCCGTTCGAGTAGTTGCCGGTCAGCTTGCCGTCCGCGCCGATCGTGAAGGTCGTCAGCGTGCCGCTCGCGAAACCGTCCTGCGCGAGGTTGTTGACGCCGTCCTGGCCGCCGTACTGGGTCGTGCCCGTCAGGTTCAGCGTCAGGTTCTGCGGGTTCGCGCCGCCCGTCGTGTTCGGGATCGTGAAGTTGAACTGGCCGACGTTCGCGGTCGGCGCGGGCGGCGTGCCCGTGGTCGTGCCGGTGATCTGGCCCGACGTGTTGAAGCTGATCGTGCCGAGGTTGGTCGGCGTCTGGCCCGACACGCCCGCGTAGGCCTGCCAGGTGCCGGCCGGCGCCGCGCTCTTCACGAAGTACATGTTGACCGTCTGCGTGCCGCCGAGCGTGTCGTACACCTGAACCGAGGTGTTGTAGTTGAACGTCGTGAGATCGGTCGGATTGAACGGCGTGTTGGTCGGCACCGCATCCTGCGAGTTCAGGTTGAACTGCGCGTTGATGTTGGCGGTCGCCTTGGGCGCGATGTTGGTGGTCGGCGCCTGCAGCGGCACGGTCGCGGCCGTGTTGATCACGCCGTTCGCACCGGCTGCGTAGCCCATCACGTTCATGTTCTGCGAATTGACGATGTTGCCGTTCTTGTCGCGCGAGAACGTGCCGTCGCGCGAATACGTGATCACGCCGTTGTTCGACATCTGGAAGAAGCCGTTGCCGTTGATCGCGACGTTCAGCGTCGAGTTGCTCGACGTGATGTTGCCCTGCGTGAACTGCTGCTGCACCGACGCCATCGTCGTGCCGATGCCGATCTGGTTGTTGACCGCCGACGCGATCGAATTCGCGTACATGTCGGCGAACTGCGCCTGGCTGGCCTTGAAGCCGACCGTGTTCGCGTTCGCGATGTTGTTGCCGATCACGTCGAGGTCGCTCGACGCGCCTGCCAAGCCGCTCAGACCTTGTTGATAGCCCATTTCGTGCTCCGTGCCGTGAATGCTGGATCAGTTGGATGAAGACGTGGACGGCGTGCTGGTCGACGCGGTCTTCGTGCTCGGGAAGATCGACGCCACCTGGGTCAGGCCGACGGTCGTGCCGTTGGACAGCACGAGCCCCGGGGTGCCGTCCGCCTGCTTGACCACGCTCAGCACCTGCGAGGCCGACAGCGTGGTCGGCGTGTACTGCTTGCCGCTCGCATCGGTGTAGCTCGCGCTGATCGTGTAGGTGCCGTCGGGCAGCGGATTGCCGGCGGCGTCGGTGGGCGTCCAGTTGAACGGCACGGTGCCGGCCGCCTGCTGCTTCGCGTTGATCGTGTTGACCACCGTGCCCGCCGAGTTCGTCACGGTGATGGTCAGGTTCGACACGGCGGTCGGGAGCTGCACGCCGAACGGCGAAGCGGCGCCGCCCTTGACCGGCACGGTGTTGCCCGGCGCGAGCACATTCGAGCCGATCAGCAGCGCGGCCTGGGTCTGCTGGCCTGCCGTCAGCTGCGTCGACAGCGACGTCAGCGACGAATTCAGCTGCGCGATGCCGCTCACGGTGTTGATCTGCGCGAGCTGCGAGGTCATCTGCGAGCTGTCGACCGGGCTGGTCGGATCCTGGTTCTGCAGCTGCGTGACGAGCAGCTTCAGGAAGGTGGTCTGCAGGTCGGCCGCCGAGGTGGTCGACAGGCTGCCGCTCGTGCTCACGCCCGTGCTGGTGCTCGTGCTGAGGCTCGACTTCGAGCCGCCGCCGTTCGAGCTCATCGTATCGAGCGGGATCGCGCCGATCGTCGTGCCGTTGCCGCCGATCGTGGTGGAAGAGGAAGTCATGTCCGATGCACCTTCACAAGAATTTTGCGGTTCAGGAACCGATCGTCAGCGTCTTCAGCATCAGCTGCTTCGCCGTGTTGAGCGTCTCGACGTTGGCCTGGTACGAGCGCGACGCCGAGATCATGTTGACCATCTCCTGCACCGGGTCGACGTTCGGCATCTCGACATAGCCGTCCTCGCCGGCGGCGGGATTCGACGGATCGTAGGTGCGCTTCATCGGCGACGGATCGTCGATCACCTGCGTCACCTTCACGCCGCCCACGCCCTGTCCCGAGCGGGTGCGCGCGCCGCCGACGGGATCGGCCGCGAACACCACCTGCTTCGCCTTGTAGGGCTTGCCGTCGGGGCCCGTCACGCTGTCCGCGTTGGCGAGGTTCGACGCGGTCACGTTCAGACGCTGGGACTGGGCCGACATCGCCGATCCGGCGACGTCGAAGATATTCATCAACGAAGGCATGCGTGCTCCTTAACGCGTGGCGTGCTGACTGAAAGGTTCCGGGCGGTGCGACGGCATCGCTCAGCTGCCCGACGAGATCGCCGCGAGCATCGACTTGATCTGCTGCGTCATCACGGTCAGGCCGGTCTGGTAGTGCAGCGCGTTGTCCGCGAACTGCACGCGCTCCATGTCGGGGTCGACGGTGTTGCCGTCGAGCGAGGGCTGGCGCGGGTTCCGATACTGCGCGCGCCCGTAGTCGTCGCTCGGGCCGCCCGTCGGGATCAGCTTCGCGTTGCCGGCCATGTGGCCCGCCGCGGTCGCCGCCATCGCCATCCCGGCCGTCACCCCGGCCGGCTGCGCGAGCTGCAGCTGCGCGGCGTTGCCGGCCGTGGCGCCGCCCGCATCCTTGCGCAGCGCGCGCGACAGCGTCGACGCGAAGTCGACGTCGCGGGCCTGGTACCCGGGGGTGTCGGCGTTCGCGATGTTCGACGACAGCAGCTCCTGGCGGTAGGCGCGCACGTCGAGCGCCTCGCGGCCGAAGGCAAAAGCAGCATCGAGTTGGTCCAGCATCGGGGCTCTCCGTCTCAAGCAGGGCAGTGCTCTTTCGCCGCGCGGCGGCCAAAGAGGCTTTTTTCCATGACACGGATAGTAGGCGGCCGAGGCAAGAGGCAATCGGGCGAATAACCGGGAAAGCCCCCCTCTGTTCGTCGTTTGCGCGCGCGCCCCGCTCCCTAGAATGCAATTCGTACCAACGGCTTACAGGAGGCGGCGATGACGATTGACGCAGGCGGCGCGGCGCGCACGCGCTGGCGGCATGCGCGCGCCGCCCTTGCCCTCGTGCTGGCCTGCGCGGGCCACGCCGCCCCCGCCCTCGCTCAGCAGGCTGCGGCGGGCCCGAACGACGGGATGATCGTGATCCCGGGCCGCGGCGAATCGGCCGAGGCCGCGCTCGCCAACGCCAATGCGCATGCGCCGTCGCGCCCGGCCGACGTGAGCGCCGCACTCGAGGCCGCCGCGCTGAACCGGCGCCAGATTACGCAGGCCCCGCAGACCGACCCGCAGCAGGACGACCCGGTGCAGCCCGGCTGGATCCGCGTCGCGCCGGCCGAGCCGACGCCGCGCGCCGCGCGGCCGATGCCCGGCGCGCCCATGGCAACCGCGTCTGCGCCGGCCGCGCCTTTCCAGGCCGCGCCTTTCCAGGCCGCGCCTATGCCGGCCACACCTATGCCGGCCGCGCCTATGCCGGCCGCGTCCGTCGCCCCCGCCCGGTCCGGCTTCGCCGGCGCGCAAGGCGCGAGCGGCGCACCGGCCCCAACCCCGGCCGCGCTGCGCACGCAGCCGGCCGCCCGGCCGCTGCCGCTCCAGGCCGCCGCGCGTCCCGCCCGCCCGATCGCGGCAGCCGCGCCGGCCGCCTCGGCCGCCGTCCCCGACGGGCAGCAGGACGGCGAATCGATCCGCCGCGCCGCGCTCGCGTTCCTGCAGCAGCAGTCGGCCGGCCTGCCCGGCAAGACCACCGTCACCGTGGCGCCGGCGTTTCCGCGCGGCCTGGCCGCCTGCACGACGCTCGAACCGTTCATGCCGACGGGCGCGCGCCTGTGGGGGCGCACGACGGTCGGCGTGCGCTGCGCGGGCGAACACCCCTGGACGATCTATCTGCAGGCGAAGCTGAGCGTGCAGGCCACCTATTACGTCGCCGCGCGGCAGATCGCGCCCGGCGAGGCGCTGAGCGCCGCCGACCTGGTGGCCCGCGACGGCGACCTGACGGCGCTGCCGCTCGCGATCATCACCGCCCCGTCGCAGGCGGTCGGCGCCACCGCGCTGTCGCGCATCGGCGCGGGCCTGCCGCTGCGTCAGGACATGCTGAGGAGCGCGGCGTCGGTATCGATCGGACAGACGGTGCGGGTGGTCGCGGCGGGCCAGGGTTTCACGATCTCGTCGGAGGGCAGCGTGCTCAACAACGCAGCGCCCGGCCAGCAGGTGCGGGTGCGGATGGCGGCCGGACAGATCGTCACCGCGATCGTCAAGGATGCCGGGACCGTGGAAATCCCGCTCTAGGATTGCAAAGTTTCGTTTAATCAGGCGTTTACCGAGGAACGGGTGCTAAAGTTTGAGCCGGCCCTGCCGTTATCTTGCTCAAACCGTTCAGGAAATCCATCGTGAAAGTCGATTCCACCTCCTCTTCGAGCGCCCGCCCGCTGTCGAACGCCACCGCCGGCGCGGCCCGCACCCCGTCCAGTCCGGCAGCCGCCGCGGGCGGCGCGCAAGGCGCCGCAGGCGCGGCGCCCGGCGACACGAACGTGAATTTGTCCGGCCTGTCCTCGAACCTGCGCGCGCTGGCGGCCTCCGGCAGCGCCGATATCGATACCGCGCAAGTCGAGTCGATCCGCGATGCGCTGCGCAGCGGCACGCTGTCGATCGACGCCGGCAAGATTGCCGACGGCGTCTTGCAGACGGCCCGCGAGCTGCTGCAGAACAAGCCGCAGACGGGCAACTGAACGGGCCCCGAGGCCCGCGACGGGAAGGAACAGGCGAGCGGACGGTCCGCCCGCCGGCGTTTTGAGCGAGACGCGATGAGAGAAGAACTGCTGGCCACGGTCAACGACGAGCATGCGACGGTCGAGGCATTCGCCTCGCTGCTCGCCTATGAGGAAAAAGCGCTGACGACCCCGTCGCCGCTCGAGGCGCTGCCCGGAATCATCGAGCGCAAGAACGCGCTGATCGAGCAGCTGGCAAGCCTCGAACGCCGGCGCGACAGCCAGCTCGGCGCGCTCGGCTTCCCGGGCGGCAAGGCGGGCATGGATCAGGCGTCCGGGCAGGACGCCCGGCTCGCGGGCAGCTGGCAATTGCTCCAGCAATCGGCCGAGCGCGCGCAACGCGCCAATGCGAACAACGGGATGCTGGTGCGCATCCGGATGGATTACAACGAACGCACGCTCGCGGTGCTGCGCGCGGTCCCCGAGCGGGCCGGCTTCTACGGCCCCGACGGCCGGGTCAGCGCCGCCACGCCCTGAATTTCCCCTGAAGCCCGAACCCGGGCTTCCCCCGATTCGATCAGACCGGGCCCGAGCCCGGCGTTTCCCGCGTCCTCCGATACAGCCATAGCCGTGCGGCCGCACGGCGCCAATAACAACGATTCGAGGGCAACCATGACCCATGACTGTCGCATCCACGCGATCCGCCGCCGGTTCGCACTGACGGCGCTCGCCGTCGCCCTGCCGCTCGCGGCGCACGCCGCCGCCGCGCCCCCCGCCGAACCGCCGATGCCGACGGGCGACATGACGCTGTCGCCGTCCGGCCCGCTCGCGGCGCCGCCCGCCCCGGCCTCCGACGCGCTGCGCGCGGCCGGCCAGGGCAAGGACACCTACACCTACCTGCGCTGCTGGTATCGGATCAGCGACAGCGCGCTCGCGCCGAAGGCCACCTACGAGTGGGCGCGCGACCCGGGCAGCGGCGACTGGTACCGGGTGCCCGGCTACTGGTGGGCCGACGGCATCACCCAATGGAAGAACATGTTCTTCAGTGCCGTCGCGCAGGAGACGCTCGCCGACGTATGCCGCCGCACGCTCGATGCGCGCGGGATCCGTCAGCCGCTGACCCAGGCGGTCGCGGCCAACAACGCGCTGTCGTTCAACCATACGATCTGGACGCTCGACGCCGCGCAGCAGCCGCCGCGCGCGAACAAGCTGATCGTGTTCGGCGACAGCCTGTCCGATACGCAGAACATGTTCAACGCGAGCCAGTGGACGCTGCCGAACGGCTCGACCTGGCACGCGGGCCGCTTCAGCAACGGGCCGGTGTGGGTCGAGTATCTGGCGCGCGCGCTCGGGCTGCCGATGTACAACTGGGCGATCGGCGGCGCGGCGACCGATCGCTACCTGGTCGTGCCGGGGCTGGTGCAGCAGGTGGATTCGTGGCGCGAGTACATGACGCGCGCGCCGGGCTACCGGGTCGAGAACACGCTGTTCGCGGTGTTCGCGGGCGGCAACGATTTCGTGAACTACGGACGCACGCCCGAGCAGGCCGCCGACGCAGTGCGCACGAGCCTCGAACGGCTGACGGCGGCGGGGGCGCGGCGCATCCTGCTGCTGACGCTGCCCGACGTCTCGCGCGCGCCGGTGTTCGCGACCCGCGACGACGCCACGCGCGTCGCCGCGCAGGTGCTGGACTACAACCGGCGGCTGGCCGAGACGGCCGCCGCGCTGCGGACACGCTATGGCGCGACGCTGAAGCTCGAGGTGTTCGATGCGTACGCGCTGTTCGACGATCTGCTGAGCAACCCGACGCGGTACGACTTCGACGATGCGCGGCACGCCTGCCTCGACATTCCGAAGCCGTCGTCGCTGACCTACATGGCCTCGCAGACACCGCGCGGCGACTGTCGCGATCCGGCGCGCTTCGTGTTCTGGGACACGCTGCACCCGGGCACGCGCACGCATGCGTGGCTCGCGGAGCGGATCGCGCCGGTCGTGCGCGACACGCTGATGGATTGAAGCGGCGCGGGACGAGGGTGGCGGCCGGGACGGTCGTCGCCGTCGTCCCGGGGCGGCGGCGGCCGGCGCGCCGCCCCGTCGGGCAGCACACCTCATGCGCCCGGCCCGCGCGCCTCGGACACCGACGCGCCACCGCTCGAACACGCCGGCCCCGGTCCGACGCGCGCTACGCCGCCTCCATCCCCAACGCCTGCGCCACCGCGCGCACCCGCGCGGCGTGCACGGCCTCCTTGATCCGCGCCGCCTCGCCCGCGTGCTCGCGCGCGACCGCGCCCGCATCCACCGCGCGCGCCGCGACGAGCGCGAGGCGCAGCCGCTCGGCCTGCGGATACGGCCGCGTCTCGAAGCCGAGCCGGCCGCGCGCATCGGATTCGCTCGCCTGCAGCGCCTCGGCGAAACGCGCGGGCTTGCGCAACGCGTCGGCGCGCTCGAGCAGCCGCACCAGCGCCGCCGCGCCCATCTCCATCACGCGATGCAGATTACCGTGCTCGCGCGCGACGAGCACCGCCAGATCGCGGCACTCGTTCGGCACCCGCAGACGCTCGCACAGCGGTTGCAGCAGGTCGACGCTGCGCCCTTCGTGGCCGAGATGGCGCGGCAGCACGTCGGCGGGCGTGGTCGCCTTGCCGAGATCGTGGGTCAGCGCCGCAAAGCGCACCGGCAGCGAATAGCCGTGCTTGGCCGCATGGTCGATCACCATCATCACGTGCACGCCCGTATCGACTTCCGGATGGTAGTCGGCGCGCTGGGGCACGCCGAACAGCGCATCGACCTCGGGCAGAATGCGCGCGAGCGCGCCGCATTCGCGCAGCACCGCGAACATCCGCGACGGCCGCGCCTCCATCAGGCCGCGCGCGACCTCCTGCCAGACCCGTTCCGGCACGAGCGCGTCGACCTCGCCCGCCGCGACCATCGCGCGCATCAGCGCGAGCGTGTCGGGCGCGACCGTGAACGCGGCGAAGCGCGCGGCGAAGCGGGCCACCCGCAGGATCCGCACCGGGTCCTCGACGAACGCGGGCCCCACGTGGCGGAACAGCCGCGCGCGCAGATCCGCCTGCCCGCCGTACGGATCGATGACCGGCCCGATCAGCTGACCGTCCGGGCTCAGCTCGCGCGCCATCGCGTTGATCGTCAGGTCGCGGCGCGCGAGATCCTCGTCGAGCGTCACGTCCGGCGCGAAGTGGAACTGGAAGCCGTGATAGCCGGCCGCCGTCTTGCGCTCGGTGCGCGCGAGCGCGTATTCCTCGTGGGTCGTCGGATGCAGGAACACCGGGAAATCCTTGCCCACCGGCTTGAAGCCCTGCGCCGCCATCTGCTCGGGCGTCGCGCCCACGACCACGTAGTCGCGGTCCTGCACCGGCACGCCGAGCAGTTCGTCGCGGATCGCGCCGCCGACTGCATAGAGGTTCATGCCGGGCCGCCGTACAGATCGATCTGGTGGGTCTCGCGCCGCGACGCGTCGATCCACGCCGCCACCGCCGGCAGCGCCGTGACGCGCGCCGCATATGCGGCCGCCTCGGGCGACAGCGGCGTCGCGTAGGTGTTGAAGCGCAGCACGACGGGCGCGTACATCGCGTCCGCGATCGAGAACGCGCCGAACAGGAACGGGCCGCCCGACGCCGCGATGCATTCGCGCCACAGCGCGTCGATGCGCGCGATGTCGGCCTGCGCGGCGCGCGTCGGCGTGCGTCCCGGCACCGTCTCGCGCACGTTGAGCGGCAGCTCGTCGCGCAGCGCGCCGAAGCCCGCGTGCATCTCGGCCGCGACGCTGCGCGCCCGCGCGCGCACGGCGGCGTCGCGCGGCCACAGCGCATGCTGCGGGAAGCGCTCGGCCAGGGTCTCCGCGATCGCGAGCGAATCCCAGATCGCGCCGAGCGCGTCGTCGACGAGGCACGGCACCTTGCCCGACGGCGAATAGGCGCGGATCCGCGCGGCGGTGTCGTCGCGCCGCAACTCGATCAGCACTTCCTCGAACGGGATGTCGAAGTGCGCGAGCAGGACCCAGGGCCGCATCGACCACGACGAATAGTTCTTGTCTCCGATGATGAGTTTCATGAGGCTTCCAGGTGCGTGAAAAATGGATAACGAAACCAATGGGTGCGACGCGGGGCGCCGCGCCCGGCTCAACGCCGCGCGCGCCACGCGTCGAAGCGGGAACGCGCCGCGCGCTCGTCCAGATAGGCGGGCGCGACGCTCTCGAGGCTCGCGGGGCGCAGCGCCAGCTCGGGCGCGAGCGGGCCGCTCAGCACGTTCGGCACGCGCATCGATGCGAGATTGTCGCGCGTGATCACGGGCTCGCCCGGCAGATGCTCGAATGCGAACGCCTGCCAGCGCGCGAGCGTGTCGGGCAGCCGCACGATGCGCGCCGAGCGGCCCGCGAGCAGGCCGCAGTAGCGCACCAGCTGTTCGAGCGTATAGACGGCGGGACCGCCCAGCTCATAGGTCCGGCCGCGCGCCGCCTCGAGTCCGAGCGCGGTGACGAGCGCCTGCGCGACATCGCCGACGTAGACCGGCTGGAACAAGGCGTCGGGCATCGCGAGCGGCAGGATCGGCAGGCTGCGCTGCAGGCGCGTGAAGGTGGTCAGGAACGCATCGCCGGGCCCGAACACGACGGACGGACGAAACACGGTCGCCGCGATCCCGCCCGCCGCCGCCTCGGCATGCAGCGCGACCTCGCCGTCGCCCTTCGAGCGCAGGTACATGCTCGGTCCGCGCGGATCGGCGCCGAGCGCGCTCACGTGCAGCAGGCGGGGCACGCCGACCTGCGCGCAGGCGGCCGCGAACGCGCCCGGCAGCGCGACGTGCAGGCGCGCGAAGCGCTCGCCGTAGGGCGCGCCGGACCCGCCATGCAACACGCCGACCAGATTGACGGCGGCGCGCGCGCCGGCGACGAAGCGCGCGAGCGCGCGCACCTCCAGGCCGTCCAGCTCGACGATCTCGATGGGCAGCATCGCCAGGTGGCGCGCGTGCTCGCGCCGCCGCACGCCGAGCCGCACATGCGCGCCCGCCGCGACCAGCGCGCTGACGAGCCGGCTGCCGACGAACCCGGTGCCGCCCAACACCGCGACGGGATGTGCGTGCATGGTCATGACCTGCGAAAACCGCCTGCCGCCTCAGGCGCGGCAGGCCGGCGAAACGATGGCTAGGGCGCGATGAAGCCCAGCCGCGCCTTCAGCGACTGCGGCTTGCCTTCGAACAGCGCCGCGTAATACGTGGTGTTGGACAGCACGTTCTTCACGTAGTCGCGGGTCTCGTTGAACGGGATCGTCTCCGCGAAGATCGCGCCTTCCACCGGCTGCACGAGCACCTGCCGCCACTGCCGCGGGCGGCCCGGCCCGGCGTTGTAGCCGGCCGTCGCGAGCACCGCGGAGTTGTCGAACTTCTGGTAGATATCCGACAGATACCAGGTGCCGAGCTGGATGTTGGTGTCGATGTCGTGCATCTGCGCGCGCGACACGGCGCCGAGCCCGAGCTTCTTCGCGACCAGCTGCGCGGTGGCCGGCATCAGCTGCATCAGGCCGCCCGCGCCCACCGACGAACGCGCATTGGTGATGAAGCGCGATTCCTGCCGGATCAGCCCGTACGCCCATTCGACATCGAGCCCGTTGCCCTGCGCGTAGCGCTCGACGATGCTGCGGTACGGCGACGGATAGCGCAGCGTGAAGTCGTGCTCGACCTTGGTGCGGTCGGCGGTGTTGACCGTGCGGTCGAGCAGGTCGACGCGCTTGCCGTATTCGGCCGCGGCGAGCAGTTGGCGATCGGTCATGCCGCGCAGCGGCCAGTTCCATTCGCGATTGCCTTCGAGGCGCAGGTTCAGCGCATAGAAACGCTGCGCGAGCGCGAAGCCCGGCACCTTGCTCATCTCGCTGATCTCGGCGTCGGTCACCGTGGTGCGCGGCGGGATCTCGGTCTTCTGGCCCAGTTCCTCGCCCGCCAGCTGGCCGTAGAAGTTGAACTGACCGGCGATCTGTTCGAATTCCTGGTTCGCCTTCAGCGTGTCGCCGCTGCGCTTGAGCGCGCGCGCATGCCAGTAGATCCAGGTCGGCTGGGCGCGCAGCGCATCGGGCATCTGCTCGATCGACCAGCGCACCATCGGCCAATCGCCGACCAGCAGCGCGCTGCGGGTGCGCCACTCGTACGCGCCGGTCGACAACGACGCGTCCTTCGATTTCTGGTACCAGAGCGCGGCCTGCGGCAGCCGCTTCAGCGCGGCCTGATAGCCGATCGCGCCCCAGGCGGTCGCCTGCTCCGCGTTGTTGAGCGACGCCGCGACCGAGGTCAGCGAGCCCGCCGCCGCGTCCGGATCGTTGCGCGCCATGCGCATGATCGCGAGCAGCGCGAGCTGCCGCGAAGCCGGATCGCTGCCGACGCCGCGCGCCAGATACAGCGGCGGCGCGCTGGTGGCCTGGTCGAAGCCGGCCGGGCGCGGGCCCAGCGCGTCGACCAGCTTGCCGCCGAGGGTCGTGTAGTTCTGCTCGTACGCGGCGCGCACCTGCGCCCACACGTCGTCGCTCGAGAACTGCTGGTTGACCGACAGCGCGGTGACCAGGTCGACGCACGCGTCGCCGTAATACTTGGGCTCGACGAGCAGCGCGCGCGCCGCGTCCGCGACGTTCTCGCCGCGCGACGCGCGCGATTCGAGCGCGTAGCACTTGACCTGGGTGTCGTCGTCGAGCACGAAGCGCTTGTACTGGTCGTCGAAGTTGCGCCAGTCGTGGCGCGCGCCGAGCACCAGCAGGTAGTCGTTGCGCAGCCGGTCGGCGATCGCCTGGCCGTCGTAGCGCGCAAGGAACGACAGCACCGGCGCGTCGGGCGCGTCGGGCCGCGCGCGGCCGCTCGAATCGAACAATTGCGGCTTGATCTGGAAATACTCGACGTAGGACTGCGCCGGATAGTTCGGCAGCAGCGCGGCGAGCTGCGCGGCGCGCGCGGGATCGTTCCTGCGCGCGGCTTCGCGCAGCTGCACGAAGGTCTGGTCGTCGCCCGAGGTGGCGTCGTCGGCGGACTGCGCGGCGCAGGAGACCGTCCCCGCGGTCAACACCGCGGCGACGAAGCTCATCAGGGCCGCGCGATATACTCGAAAAAAGCTGGTCGACATCGTTTTGAATGGAGCACGAAGTGAGCGAAAGCATAGCACGCCCCCCCGCCGCGAACGCGAAGCAGGCGCTGCGCAAAACGCTTGCCGCCGCCCGCCGCGACGCGGCCGCCGCGCCGCTTGCCGACGCCGCGCTCGCCCGGCGGCTGCGCGCGCTGCTCGATGCCCAGCCGGCGCGCACGCTCGGCTTCTACTGGCCCCTCGCGGGCGAGTTCGACGCGCGCCCGACGGTGTCCGACTGGCTCGCCGCCGACGCCCGCCGGCGCGCCGCGCTGCCGGTGATCGAGACGCCCCACGCGCCGCTCGCGTTCCATGCCTGGGCGCCCGGCGCGCCGATGCGCGAGGGCCATCACCGGATCCCCGAGCCGGCCGCGGGCGCGCCGCTCGTGCCGGAGCTGCTGCTGATTCCCTGCGTGGGCTTCGACGAGGCGGGCTACCGGCTCGGCTACGGCGGCGGCTACTACGACCGCACGCTCGCGGCCTGGCCCGGCGCCGCCCCGCCCGTCACGCTCGGCGTGGCCTACGACGCCTGCGGCGTGGCCGCGCTGCCGCGCGATGCGCACGACCGGCCGCTCGACTGGATCGTCACCGACGCGCGCACGCTGCGGCGCGCCGGCTGACGCGCGGCTACAACGACGCCGCCGCGCGCGCGGCCGTGTCGTAGAGGCCCGAGGCATTGCGCAAAAGCTGCGCGGATTCGCCGATCTGCTCGTTGGTCAGGCCGCTTTCCTTGAGCGTCTCGATCAGGCAATGCTCGCGCACCTCGCGATACTTGAGGCACAGGTCGCGACCGGCCGGGGTGGCCGAGAAGAACACCTCCTTGCCGGTCTTTTCGCTTTTTACATACCCTCGGGCCACAAGTTTCTTGAGGGCGTAGGTCGCGACATGCGTATCCTCGATATTGAGGACGAAGCAGATGTCCGCGAGCTTCTTCTTGCGCTCGCGGTGGCTCACGTGATGCAGCAGCGACACCTCGACCGCCGTCATGTCCTTCGCGCCCGCGGCCGCCATGCACCTCACCATCCAGCGGTTGAATGCGTTGCTCGCCATGATGAGGCCATATTCCAGCTCGGATAATTCCGCGCTGGACTCGGAGACGAGATGTTCGGAAGACACGATCTTGGTCGGTGCGCGCTGCATGGCGGAAACAATCCGGCTCGGGTCGAAGGTGAGCCGCAGTGTACGCCAGAACCCCCGCGCCGCCTGCTCCGCAAAAACGCTTATTGAGAAGTTATCGACATTTTATTGACAATGTATTCTTGATCGATGCCCTGCCGCATCCTGGACCGATGACCACACCCCGCCTCTATCCGCTCGGCGATTCCGCGCTGGTCTGCGAAACGCCTCCGCCCGCGACCCTGGACTGCCAGCGCCGCATCTGGGCCGTCGCCGACACCGCGCGCGGCTGGCCGCACGTCGTCGACGTCGTGCCGGGCATGAACAACCTGACCATTGTGTTCGACCCGCTCGCCACCTCCGCCGACGCGCTGCTGCCGCTGCTGCAGGCGGCCTGGGACGCGCCCGGCGACCTCGCGGACGACGGCCGCGAGGTCGAGATCCCGGTGGAATACGGCGGCGCATCCGGCCCCGATCTCGACGCGGTCGCCGCGCATACCGGGCTGTCGGCCGACGAAGTCGTGCGGCGTCACGCGGCCGGCCGCTACGTGGTGTTCTTCCTCGGCTTCCAGCCGGGCTTCAGCTACCTGGGCGGGCTCGAACCGGCGCTCCACACGCCGCGCCGCGCCGCGCCGCGGCTCGAAGTGCCGGCCGGCTCGGTCGGCATCGGCGGCGCGCAGACCGGCATCTACCCGGCCGCCGCGCCGGGCGGCTGGCAATTGATCGGCCGCACCCGGCTGCCGCTGTTCGACCCGGCGCAGACGCCGCCCACCTTGCTGCGGCCGGGCGACCGGGTCCGCTTCACGATCGCGGAGGGCCCCCGCCGATGAACCGTCACGCATCCGCAGGCAGCATCGAGGTGCTGCGCGCCGGCCCCTTGTCCACGGTGCAGGATCTCGGCCGGCAGGGCTTCCGCCACCTGGGCGTCGCGCAGGGCGGCGCGCTCGACTCGCTCGCGCTCGAGGTCGGCAACCGGCTGGTCGGCAACCGGCCGGACGCGGCGGCCGTCGAGATCACGCTCGGCCCCGCGTCGTTCCGCTTCCCGCGCGCGGCCCGGGTCGCGATCACCGGCACCGAATTCGGCGCGACGCTCGACGGCCAGCCCGTCTATTCGTGGTGGAGCCTGCCCGTCGCGGCCGGCCAGACCCTGGTGCTGCCCGCCGCGAAACGCGGGATGCGCGGCTACCTGTGCATCGCGGGCGGGATCGACGTGCTGCCGATGATCGGCTCGCGCAGCACCGACCTCGCCTCGCGCTACGGCGGCCTCGGCGGCCGCGCGCTGCGCGACGGCGACCGTCTGCCGGTGGGCGCGCCCGCGGCCGACACGCCGGGCTGCCTCGCGCCCGACGCGCGCGAATTCGGCGTGAAGGCGCCCGCCTGGTGCGCCTTCACCCGCTTCGACGACGCGCCGCGCCGCCACAAGAGCACGCACGCGGCCTGGGCGATGCCGGTGCGGGTGCTGCCCGGCCCGCAGTATCCGAGCTTCACGCCGGCCGCGCAGCAGGCGCTGTGGGACGACGAATGGCTCGTGACCCCGAACAGCAACCGGATGGGCTACCGGCTCTCGGGCACCGCCCTGACGCGCGCGAAGTCCGACGACCTGCTGTCGCACGCGGTGCTGCCCGGCACGATCCAGGTGCCGCCGAACGGCCAGCCGATCGTGCTGATGCATGATGCGCAGACGACGGGCGGCTATCCGAAGATCGGCTCGGTGATCCGCGCCGATCTGTGGAAACTCGCGCAGGCGCGCCTGAACCTGCCGATCCGCTTCGTGCTCGCCACGCCCGACGCCGCGCGCGATGCGCTCGCGGCCGAGCGCGCGTACCTGCGGCAGATCGACGTGGCCATCGACATGCACGAAGAAGCGCGCGCACGCGCGCAGTCCCGGGCCGCGTGACGGCGGCCCGCCCATCCCGACAACAACAGGCTCCTGACGAGGACAACATGGAAATCGATCTGAACGCCGATCTCGGCGAAGGCTGCGGCTCCGACGAGGCGCTGCTCGAACTCGTGAGTTCCGCCAACATCGCGTGCGGCTGGCACGCGGGCGGCGCGCAGGCGATGCGCGACTGCGTGCGCTGGGCCGTCGAGAAGAACGTCGCGATCGGCGCGCACCCGAGCTTCCACGACCCCGAGAACTTCGGCCGCAAGGAAATGGACCTGCCGGCGGGCGAGATCTATGCGGGCGTGCTGTACCAGCTCGGCGCGCTGTCCGCGATCGCGCAGGCCGAGGGCGGCCGGATCGCGCACGTGAAACCGCACGGCGCGCTCTACAACCAGGCCGCGCGCGACCCGCAGATCGCCGACGCCGTGGTGTCCGCGATCCATGACTTCGACCCGTCGGTGGCGGTGTTCGGCCTCGCCAACAGCGGCTTCATCGCGGCGGCGCGGCAGGCGGGCCTCAGCGCGGTCGAGGAAGTATTCGCCGACCGCGGCTACCGCGCCGACGGCTCGCTCGTGCCGCGCAGCCAGCCCGGCGCGCTGATCGAAAACGAAGACGAGATGCTCGAGCGCACGCTCGAGATGGTGCGCGGCCAGCGGGTGCGCGCGGTCACGGGCGAGTGGGTGCCGCTCAGCGCGCAGACCGTCTGCCTGCACGGCGACGGCCCGCATGCGCTCGCGTTCGCGCGCCGCATCCGCGCGGCGCTCGAACACGCCGGCATCGACATCGCCGCGCCCAACGCGCTGCACGCGGACGCGCGCGCCTGACGCGCAGCCGCCGCCAACCGTTTTTCGCTTTATCCGTCGCGCGCCGCTTCCGGCGGCGCGCGCGGCGACGTGCAGCCTCAAGCGGCCGTTAGAGCCGCTGAAGCGCGCCGGCGCGGCCCTGTCGCGCGCCGCGGCGCGCCGGCCCGCCATCGGCGGCCGGCGCCTTTTCCCTAGTTTGGAGATCGTCCATGCAGAGCACCGTGAATCTATGGCCGCTGATCGGCGTCGCCGTGATCATCCTCGGCTTCGTGCTGCGTTTCAATCCGATGCTGATCGTCACCGCCGCCGCGCTCGCGACTGCCGTGAGCGCCCACTTTCCACCAGATCGCATCCTCGCCGCGATCGGCGCCGGCTTCCTGAAGACCCGCAACATCCCGCTCATCATCCTGCTGCCGCTCGCGGTGATCGGCCTGCTCGAACGGCACGGCCTGCGCGAGCGCGCGCAGGCGTGGATCTCGACGATCCGCGCGGCCACCGCGGGCCGCCTGCTGATCGTCTACCTGCTGGTGCGCGAGCTGACGGCCGCGGTCGGGCTCACGGGCCTGGGCGGGCATCCGCAGATGGTGCGGCCGCTGATCGCGCCGATGGCCGAGGGCGCGGCCGAGCACCGCTACGGCCCGCTGCCCGAATCGATCCGGCACCGGCTGCGCGCGTATGCGGCCGCCACCGACAACGTCGGCCTGTTCTTCGGCGAGGACATCTTCGTCGCGTTCGGCGCGATCGTGCTGATGGTGACCTTCCTGAAGGAGGCGGGCATCGCCGTCGAGCCGATGCACGTCGCGCTGTGGGGCATCCCGACCGCGCTCTGCGCCTTCCTGATCCACGGCTTCCGGCTGTGGCTGCTCGACCGCCGGCTCGAGCGCGAGCTGGGCGGAGCCGCCGCCGCACCGTCGGGAGACCGCGCATGACGCTCACCCTCACCTATCTGTTCTGGCTGCTCGGACTCGTGCTGCTCGCGGTCGGCGCGATGATCGTCAGCGATCGCGACCATCCGCGCCGCTTCACCGCGGGCGGCTTCTGGATCGTCTATGCGCTGGTGTTCCTGGTCGGCGACCACCTGCCCGTCGAGCTGGTCGGCCTGCTCGTGATCGTGATGGCGCTGATCGCCGGCTTCGGCGGCGTGACGGCCGCGCGGCCGCGGCTGCTGTCCGACGACGCGCGCCGCGCCAGCGCCGCGCGGCTCGGCAACCGGCTGTTCGTGCCGGCGCTCACGATTCCCGCCGTGACGGTCGTGGTGACGCTCGCGGCCCCGCACCTGCACGTCGCGGGCGCGCCGCTGATCGATCCGAAGAACGCCACGCTGGTCGGCTTCGGCATCGGCTGCGTGGCCGCGCTCGCGCTCGCCTGCGCGCTGACCCGCGACACGGTCGGCCAGTCGCTGCGCGAAACGCGCCGCCTCGTCGACGCGCTGTCCTGGGCCGCGGTGCTGCCGCAGCTGCTCGGCATGCTCGGGCTCGTGTTCGCGGACGCGGGCGTCGGCAAGGCGGTCGCGCACCTGACCACCGCCTATATCAGCGTCGACTTCCGCCTCGTCGCGGTGGCCGTGTACTGCATCGGGATGGCGCTGTTCACGATGGTGATGGGCAACGGCTTCGCCGCGTTCCCGGTGATGACGGGCGGCGTGGGCGTGCCGATCCTCGTCAACGTGTTCCACGGCGACCCGGCGGTGATGGTCGCGATCGGCATGTTCTCCGGCTACTGCGGCACGCTGATGACGCCGATGGCAGCGAACTTCAACATGGTGCCCGCCGCGCTGCTCGAACTGCCGGACAAGAACGCCGTGATCAAGGTGCAGGTGCCGACCGCGCTCGCGATCCTCGCCGCCAACATCGTTCTGCTGAATATCCTGATGTTCCGGTGAACGCGCGCGGAAAAAGAAAAAGCGCCGAACCGGCGCTTTTTTTCGAACACGATGTGGCGAATCAATCAGCCATCCTTAAATGTGACATCGAAAGACGTCACCCTTATTCGTGGCCCGCTGCGCATCGCGGATCAAAACGCGTCCGCCCATCCGGTACGACCTCCCCCCGGCCAGACGGCGGAACGTTCAGATCAAGCTGCACGTGCCCGCATGCGATTCATTTTGATGTGGCCCCGCCTGCATGCAGACCGAACGCCGCCGGCACGTCGATACGTGCCGGCAACGCCAACCCCGCGCTGTTTTTCTGGTGCTTCCCCGTAGTGCTTTTGTCGATTTGAAAACGTTGTGGAGTGGAGAATAGATTTTGCCCGCGGGGGTGTCAATTACTGAAACGCGATTCATCGACAACCGGGGGAATGTCCCGATGCGTCAGCCGGCGTCGATCCGCCAACCTTGCTGACGCAACAGTTCGAGCACGCCTTTCAGGCCGCCGAGATGCAGCGCGCCGATCGCAACGAACACCGGCCGGTTCGGCGCGGCGATCTGCGTCATGCGGACCACGAAGCGCCGGTTGCGCTCGTACAGGATCTTGCCGTCGATGCGCTCCGCCACCGCCCTCACGCGCGCGAGCCGCTCGGTCTTCGCGGTCGCCCATGCGGCGAGCGCATCGGCGTCGCCAATTCGCCACAGTCGATGCAGCGCCTTCACGTCGGCCGCGTTCTGCGCGGGCGTCTGCACCATGTCCTGCGCGAGCATTTCGCGCTGCTCCGCGAGCGTGAGCCCGGTGAACGCGCGCATCTGCTCGGCCAGCGTTTCGAGGCCGACCACCTTGCCGCCCTTCTTGCCCAGGAACACGTTCTGCAATTGCGCCTCGGTGCCGTATTCCGTCTGCAAGCCGGCCGACAGCGAATCATAGGTTTCGACCACCAGCGCCGCGAGCCACGGGCGCATCCGGCGGATCCCCGCGAGCGCCGCCGGATTCCCGTGCAGGCGATTCGCGAGCTTCTGCCACAACGGCTCGGGCAGCAGCTTCGGCAGGCATTCGTAGCGGCACACGCCGTACTTCGATACGTCGTCCTGCGATTCGAGCAGGTCGTCCGGCGACAGTTCGAGCGCGAGCGTCGGCGACGCGGCGAGCGCGGCCAGGATCGTCCGGCGGAACGGCAGGGCCGGCGGATAGTCGGCGGGGTCGCCGATATGCAGCGTGCCGAGCACGTAGAGCGTGAGCTTGCCCTTGGTCGCGACGTAGAACGGCATGCGTGCGGGCTGGGTGCGCACCGCGCCGCTCGACACCGTGCCATTGGTCGTGGCGGGCGGCGCGTGGAAGCCCGGCAGCGACAGGCCGGGCGGCGGGATCTGCGCGGGATGCAGCGGCGCGTTCGCGGCGGCCGCGCCGCTCGCATGGGCGGGCCGCACCGGCGTCAGCACGCCGGCCGCCGCGCACGCACCGGCGAGCAGCAGCCCGGCGAGCGCGCGGATGCGCCAGCGCCGGGCCTGCCGGCGGGCCCGCATCACGCGGGCGCCGGCGCAACGCATACGGCGCGCGAACCGGCGCGCCGCTCCTGCTTCAGGCATTCACCTCCCCTACTTCCTCGGCGCGATGGCACGCCACGAGCCGGCCGTCGACCTCGCGCAACGCCGGCACCTCGGCCCGGCAGCGCGCGGCCGCATACGGGCAGCGCTGGTGGAACGCGCAGCCCGACGGCGGATTGAGCGGCGACGGCAGCTCGCCCTCGAGCTTGATCTGGATCCTGCGATCCGACTCGAAGATCGCGGGCGTCGCCGACATCAGCGAGCGCGTGTACGGATGGCGCGGCCGCGCGTAGAGCGTCTGCTTGTCGCCCACTTCCGCGACGCTGCCGAAATACATCACCATCACTTCGTCGGCGATGTGCTCGACCACCGCGAGGTTGTGCGAGATGAACACGTAGCTGGTGCCGAACTGTTCCTGCAGGTCCATGAACAGATTGAGGATCTGCGCCTGGATCGACACGTCGAGCGCGGACACCGGCTCGTCGGCGACGACAATCTGCGGATCGAGGATCATCGCGCGCGCGATCGCGACGCGCTGGCGCTGCCCGCCCGAGAACATGTGCGGATAGCGCTTCGCATGCTCGGGACGCAGCCCGACCGTGCGCATGATCTCGGCGATGCGCTGCGCGCGCTCGGCGGCCGACAGCGGCGTGTTGATCGCGAGCGGCTCGCCGAGCGTCTGCTCGACGGTCTTGCGCGGATTCAGCGACGCGAACGGATTCTGGAACACCATCTGCACGCGGCGGCGCAGCCCGGCGATCGTCGCGCGGTCCGCGCCGGCGACGTCGCGGCCGTCGATCGACAGGCGGCCCGAGGTGGGCGGCTCGATCAAGGTCAGCTGGCGCGCGAGCGTCGATTTGCCGCAGCCCGATTCGCCGACGACGGCAAGCGTCTTGCCGCGCTTCAGCTGGAACGACACGCCGTTGAGCGCCTTCACGGTGCCCTGCCCGAACATGCCGCGACGCACCGAATAATGCTTCGCGAGCTGATCGGCGACGAGCACGACGTCGTCGCGGGACGTTGCTGGTACTGCGTTCATCGTGCGCCTCCCGGTGTGCCGATCGCATGCAGGTTCAAGGGCTTGATGCAGCGCGCGCGCATCGCGTCGTTGCCGGCGACGAGCACGTCGAGCGCGGGACGCGCCTTCGTGCAGCCGTCGGCCACGTACTTGCAGCGCGGCGCGAACAGGCAGCCGCCCGGCCGGTCGTCGCGGCCCGGCACCATCCCCGGCAGCGCGGCCAGCCGGCGCGCGCCCGCGTTGTGCTCGGGAATCGCGGCCAGCAGCGCCTCAGTATACGGGTGATGCGGCGACGCGAAGATGTCGGGCACCCGGTTGGTCTCGATCACCTCGCCCGCATACATCACGGCAACCCGCTGCGCGACCTCGGACACCACCGCGAGATCGTGCGAGATCAGCACGAGCGCCATGCCGCGCTCTTTCTGCAGCCGCACCAGCAGGTCCATGATCTGGGCCTGGATGGTCACGTCGAGCGCGGTGGTCGGTTCGTCGGCGATCAGCAGCTTCGGATTGCACGCCACCGCCATCGCGATCATCACGCGCTGGTTCATGCCGCCCGACATCTGGTGCGGGAAGGTGTCGATGCGGTTCTTCGCATCGGGGATCCCGACCTGGTCGAGCAGCTCGAGCGCGCGCCGCTTGAGCGCATCGCCGCGCAGCCCCTCGTGCAGCTTCAGCACCTCCTTGATCTGGTAGCCGACCGTGTAGCTCGGGTTCAGGCTCGTCAGCGCATCCTGGAACACCATCGCGATGTCCTTGCCGATGATCCGGCGCCGCGCCTTCGGGCTCGCCTTGAGCAGGTCGACGCCGTTGAACGTGACCTCGTCGGCGGTGACGACGCCGGGCGCGTCGATTAGGCCCATCAGCGCCATCATCGTCACGCTCTTGCCCGAGCCGGATTCGCCGACCACGCCGACCACCTCGCCCGGCGCGATCGACAGGTTGATCCGGTCGACCGCGGGCAGGCCGTTGAAGTTCACCGCGAGATTGCGGATGCTCAGAAGATCGCTCATGCCGCCCTCCGCCGCGCCGTCCCGTCCAGGATGGCCGCGCCCCCTCGGGGCCGCGCGCACAACAAGCTTGGGAGTCGTTTCATCTCAGGCCATCCGTTTGAGTTTGGGGTCGAGCGCGTCGCGCAGCCCGTCGCCGAGCAGGTTGATCGCGAGCACCGAAATCAGGATCGACAGGCCGGGCATCGTGACGATCCACCAGGCGTTGTCGATGTAGTCGCGCGCGGAGGCGAGCATCGCGCCCCACTCGGCGGTCGGCGGTTGTACGCCGAGGCCGAGGAAGCCGAGCGCGGCCGCGTCGAGGATCGCCGACGAGAAGCCGAGCGTGGCCTGCACGATCAGCGGCGCCGTGCAGTTCGGCAGCACCTGCGAGAACATCAGGCGCAGCGTGCCGGCGCCCGCGACGCGCGACGCGGTCACGTATTCCTTTTGCAGCTCGCCGAGCGCGGAGGCGCGCGTCAGGCGCACATAGCCCGGCAGCGCGACGATCGCGATCGCGAACATCGTATTGGTGAGCCCGGGCCCGATGATCGCGACCACCGCGACCGCGAGCAGCAGCGACGGCAGCGCGAGCAGCACGTCCATCACGCGCATCACCGGCGTGTCGGCCCACTTCTGGAAGAACGCGGCGACGAGCCCGAGCACGATGCCCGGGATCAGCGCGAGCACGACCGACACGAAGCCGATCCAGAACGACATGCGCGCGCCGTACATCAGGCGCGAGAGGATGTCGCGGCCCGCCTCGTCGGTGCCGAGCACGAACTGCCAGTTGCCGCCCGCGAGCCACGCGGGCGGGATCTTCACGTAGTCGCGGTACTGCTCGATCGGGCTGTGCGGCGCGATCAGCGGCGCGCACAGCGCGACGAAGATCAGCACGAACACGACGAGGCCCGCGCCGACCGCGCCACGGTTGCGGGAGAAATTGGCCCAGAACTCGCGCAGCGCGAGCGCCCGGCCGCTCGCCGGCGCGACCCGGCCCGGCATGGCGTTTTGCAGATTGCTCATGGCATTACCTCGTATGACGGATGCGCGGGTTCAACACGCCGTACAGCAGGTCGACGACCAGGTTCACGACGATCACGAGCGTCGCGATCAACAGGATGCCGCCCTGCACGACCGGATAGTCGCGGCGGCCGATCGCATCGATCAGCCACTTGCCGACGCCGGGCCACGAGAACAGGGTTTCGGTCAGCACCGCGCCGGCCAGCAGCGTGCCGACCTGCAGGCCGATCACGGTGACGACCGGGATCAGCGCGTTGCGCAGCGCATGCACGACGATCACGCGGCCGGGCGACAGGCCCTTCGCGCGCGCGGTGCGGATGTAGTCCTCGCGCAGCACCTCGAGCATCGAGGAGCGCGTCATGCGCGCGATCACCGCGAGCGGGATCGTGCCGAGCACGATCGCGGGCAGGATCAGATGGCTGACCGCCGACGCGAACGCGCCTTCGTCGCCGGACAGCAGCGTGTCGATCAGCATGAAGCCGGTGGCGTGCGGGATCTCGTATTCGACCGCGATGCGGCCGGACACCGGGGTCCAGCCGAGGTACGACGAGAACACCATGATGAGGATGAGGCCCCACCAGAAGATCGGCATCGAATAACCGGTGAGGGCCGTGCCCATCACGCCGTGGTCGACCAGCGTGCCGCGCCGCAGCGCGGCGATCACGCCGGCCGGCAGGCCGACGGCGAGCGCGAACAGCAGCGCGCACAGCGACAGCTCGACGGTGGCGGGGAAACGGGCGAGGAACTCGCTCATCACGCTGGTGTTGGTGATGATCGAGGTGCCGAGGTCGCCGTGCAGCGCACGGCCGACGTAGTGCAGGTACTGGGTCGGCAGCGGCTCGTCGAGCCCGAGGCGATGCATCGCCTCGGCGTGCATCGCGGGGTCGACGCCGCGCTCGCCCATCATCACTTCGATCGGATCGCCCGGTATCAGGTGAATCAGCGCGAACGCAAGGATGGTGATGCCGATGAAGGTCGGAATCACCATCCCGATGCGGCGCAAGACAAATCGGAACATGAGGCGTCTCGAGTTTTCTTGGGGGGAAATGTGCGACCGGCGACGGGGAGCGTCAGGCCCCCCGTCGCCGGATGGTTATCGTCCAGCCGATGGGAACAGCTTACCCGCCGCGCCTTACTTGACGCCGACGCCGTCGAAGCGCAGGTAGCCGAGCGGCTCGATGCGCATGTCGACGACGTTCTTGCGCACCGGCAGGTAGACGGTCGAGTTCGCGATCGGCGAGAACGGCAGCTGCTGCGCGAAGATCTGCTGCGCCTGCATGTAGATCTTCGTGCGGGCGTCCTGGCCCGAGGTCACGCGGCCCTTCTGGACCAGGTCGTCGAACGGCTTGTAGCACCACTTCGAGAAGTTGTTGCCCTTGACGGCCTCGCAGCCGAGCAGCGTGCCGAGCCAGTTGTCGGGATCGCCGTTGTCGCCCGTCCAGCCGATCAGCATCGTGTCGTGCTCGCCCGCGTGGGAGCGCTTCATGTACTCGCCCCACTCATACGAGACGATCTTCGCGCGCACGCCGATCTTCGCCCAGTCGGCCTGGATCATCTCGGCCATCAGGCGCGCGTTCGGGTTGTACGGGCGCTGCACGGGCATCGCCCACAGCGTGATGTCGAAGCCGCCCGCGAGGCCGGCCTTCGCGAGCAGCGCCTTGGCCTTCGCGAGGTCGGTCGGCGCGGCCTTCAGGTTCTTGTCGTACGACCATTGGGTCGGCGGCATCGGCGCATCGGCGGCCTGGCCCGCGCTCTGGTAGACGGATTCGAGGATCGCCTTCTTGTTGATCGCCATGTCGAGCGCCTGCCGCACCTCGAGCTTCTCGAGCGGCTTGTGCTGGACGTTGTAGGCGACGTAGCCGAGATTGAAACCGGCCTGCGACGGCATGTCGACGCTCGGCTCGGCCTTGAGGGTCGCGATGTCGGCGGGGCGCGGATAGATCATCACCTGGCACTCGTTGCGCTTGATCTTCTGCACGCGCACGCCCGGGTCGGGGGTGATCGAGAAGATCAGCTTCGCGAGCTTCACCTCGCCCTTCTTCCAGTAGTCGGGATTGCCGTCGAAGCGGATCGTCGCGTCCTTCGTGTAGCTGCGGAACACGAACGGGCCGGTGCCGATCGGCTTCTGGTTGATGTCGGCGGCCTTGCCCGCCTTGAGCAGCTGGTCCGCGTACTCGGCCGACAGGATCGACGCGAATTCCATCGCCATGTTCTGGATGAACGGCGCGTTCGGCTCCGCGAGGACGAAGCGGACCGTGTACGGGTCGACCTTCTCGACCTTGGTGATCAGCTTGTCGAGGCCCATGTCGGTGAAGTACGGGAACGACGCCGGGTAGGCCTTGCGGAACGGCTGGTTCGGATCGAGCATGCGCTGGAACGTGAACACGACGTCGTCCGCGTTGAATTCGCGGCTGGGCTTGAAGTAGTCGGTGGTATGGAACTTGACGCCGTGGCGCAGCGAGAACGTGTAGACCTTGCCGTCGGGCGAGACGTCCCACTTCTCGGCGAGGCCGGGCTCGACCTTGGTGCCGCCGCGCTCGAACTCGACGAGGCGGTTGTAGACCGTGAAGGTGGCGGCGGTGAAATCGACGCCGGTGGTGTACTGCGCGGAATCGAAACCCGACGGGCTGCCTTCTGAGCAGTAGACGAGCGTTTTGTTCGGGATCTGCGCGAATGCGGAGCCCGCGATGCCGAGCGATGCCGCTGCGACGCCCGCGATGGCGGTAACACGCAGTGCGCGCAACAGACGGTTATGTTCCATGTTTCCTCCAAGTCTCCAGTTCGGGGCTGGCCTGGGGCCAGCGTAGGCGGATATTACTTGAGCTTTCGATCGGGAAACAAGCTGGAGAAAATTCGCGATGCGGAGCGAATTGCGGCGGGAGCGGTAAAGGGCTTTTATCGCGCGGCCGGCCGGCCTGCCCCGGCCCGCTTGCCTGACAAGCATCCGGCGACAACTCGCGCCATCGTCATGTCATTTTGCGCGCGAGTCCCGTTTATTTTGTCCGCAGCATTTTGCGCTATGACCGGATTTTCTTTGTTTAAGCGCCTTTTTGCTTTTTGTTTATCACTTTTTCGTCGACGATGATTTTAGACCGGGCGCAGGTCATGCATCGCGCGCCTGCGTTCGCCCACCCCCGCCGCGTCATCAATGCCGACGCTCAAGCCGGCCGCCGCCCCGAATCGAGGTCCGCCGAGCGCGCGGGCACGAACGCCACCGCGACGATCGACAAGGCGAGCCCGGCCATCACGTAGTAGGTCGGCGCGAGCGGCGTGCCGGTCGCCTGGATCAGCCAGGTCACGACGAACTGTCCGAAGCCGCCGAACAGCATCACCGCGACGTTGTAGGCCAGCGACAGGCCGGTCGACCGGATATGAGCGGGGAACAGTTCGGCGATCATCGCGCCGAACGGCCCGTAGTAGCCGGCCAGCGTGACCGACAGCACCGCCTGCACGATCACGAGGCGCGCGATGCTCGGCGCCGCGTCGAGCCACACGAACAGCGGATAGATGAGCACGAGCGTGAGGCCGAGCGACCACAGCGACAGCCCCTTGCGGCCGATCCGGTCGGACCAGGCGCCCGCGACGGGCGACAGCACGGTGAGCAGCAGGTTGCCGACGATCACCGCGTAGAACGATTGCGCATAGGGCAGCTTGAGTTGCTTGACCGCGAAGGTCGGCAGATAGCCGATCAGGATGTAGATCGTCACCGTCAGCGCGACCACCGAGCCCAGCCCGCAGACGACTTCGCGCCCGTGCGAGGCGAACACCTCGCGCAGCGTGGCGCGCCGCGCGCTCTGGCGCCCGTGCAGGAACGCCTCCGAATCGGCGAGATGCCGGCGGATGTAGAAGCCGACCGGCCCGATCACGAGCCCGAGCAGGAACGGCACGCGCCAGCCCCACGCATGCAGCGCCTCGGTCGAGAGCCCGCGCGTGACGGCCGCGCCGACCAGCGCGCCGATCAGGAACGCCGACGCCTGGCTCGCCATCTGCCAGCTGCCGTAGAAGCCGCGCTTCGAGAACGGCGCCGCCTCGATCAGCAGCGCGGTCGCGCTGCCGAATTCGCCGCCCGCCGAGAAGCCCTGCAACAGCCGCCCGAACACGATCAGGAGCGGCGCGCCGATGCCGATCGCCGCGTAGGTCGGGGCGACCGCGAGCAGGAACATGCCCACCGTCATCAGCAGGATCACGAGCGACAGCGCCGCCTTGCGCCCCGCCCGGTCGGCGTAGAGCCCGAGCACGACGCCGCCGATCGGGCGCATCACGAAGGCCACGCCGAAGGTGGCCGTGGTCAGCAGCAGGGACGCGTATTCGTCGTGAGTCGGAAAGAACAGCGCGGCGATCACCACCGCCATGAAACTGAACACGGTGAAGTCGTACCATTCGAGCGCATTGCCGATCACCGCCGCCACCACCGCGCGCCGGTTCAGCGTCCGGCCCGCCATCCTCGTCGAATCCGCCACCGATGCCATGCCTCCCCCACCCGTCGATTCCATGGCGTGCGCATTGTCGCGGCGCACCGCTCGTCTGTCGTGCAGCGAGTGTAGAAAGCACCGGAATCGTTTTCAAGCAATAAAAAAACGCCCGTCATCGTTTCATGACGGGCGCTCTTCAGGTCGTGCACGGCGCGATGCGCCGCGGGCGTCACGCCATCTTCGTGAAGGCGCTGCACCAGCCCTTCGCCGACACCTGCTTGCCCGCGAAGGCGCCGCACGGGCCCGAGGCCGCCCCCTTCTTGCCCTGGTACAGCATGCAGGCCGCGCAATCCTGGCCGGCCGCGTACCTCGGATACTTGGCCTTGTCGACCTTGGTCGCATCGGCCCTGTAGCCGAGCGCGGCCGCGGTCGGATCGGTTTCGGCCAGCAGCGGCGCATCGGCCAGCGCCTGGCGCGACAAGGCGAGCGCCGACACGGCGCCCACGCTCGAAATCAGGAAACTCCGGCGAGACGTTTTCATGGGAACTTGCTCCGACATATTGTGGGTGTTGTGCTGCTCTGGCGGCAGCAGCGCACAAGCATACCCCTCAAGTCCCCTGCGTGCGCCCCCAATTCCGGAGATAAGCCGCGGCGCACGCCGCCCGGGCGCGCCCCGGCTACGCGCGCGCCGCGAACTCGCCGACCCGCTGCGCGATCGCGAGCGCGGCGGTCAGCCCCGGCGACTCGATGCCGTACAGGTTCACGAGCCCGCGCACGCCGTGCTGCGCCGGCCCCTGGATCATGAAATCGGCGGCCGGCTCGCCCGGCCCGGCGATCTTCGGCCGGATCCCCGCGTAGGCCGGCTGCAGCGCGCCGTCGGGCAGGCCCGGCCAGTAGCCGCGGATCGCCGCGTAGAACGCCTGCGCGCGATGCGGATCGACGTCGTAGCGCAGCGTGTCGATCCACTCGACGTCGGGGCCGAAACGCGCCTGGCCGCCGAGATCGAGCGTGAGGTGCACGCCGAGCCCGGCCCGGTCGGGCATCGGATAGACGAGGTGGGAGAACGGCGCGCGCCCCGCGAGGCTGAAGTAATTGCCGCGCGCCAGATAGAGCGGCGGCACCCAGCGCGGATCGAGCCCCGTGATGCGCCGCGCGAGCGCCTGGGCGCCCAGCCCCGCGCAGTTGATCACGCAGCCCGCGCCGAACTCGGCCGGCTCCGCGCCGCCCGTGCGCACCACGAAGTCGCCGCCGCGCGTCGCGTCGATGGTCTCGACGGGCGACTGCAGCGCGCACGCCGCGCCGCCGCGCTCGGCGTCGCCGAGCAGCGCGAGCATCAGCTGGTGGCTGTCGACGATGCCCGTGCTCGGCGAGAACAGCGCGCCGATGCATTCGAGTTCGGGTTCGAGCGCCTGCACCTCGTCGCGCGACAGCGGCAGCAGGTCGAGCACGCCGTTTTCTTCGGCGCGCGCGGCGATCAACTTCATCTGCTTGAGCTGCGCGGGATTCGCGGCGACGATCAGCTTGCCGCAGCGCCGGTGAGGTACATGGTGGGTTTCGCAGAAGTGATACAGGAGATCGCGGCCGTGCACGCACAGCGCCGCCTTCAGCGAACCGCGCGGATAGTAGAGCCCCGCATGGATCACCTCGCTGTTGCGCGAGCTCGTGCCGGTGCCGATCGCGTCGGCGGACTCGAGGATCAGCGTCTCGCGGCCGCGGGCCGCCAGTTCCCGTGCAATCGCCAGGCCGACCACGCCGGCCCCGATCACCACACAGTCAATCCGCTCCATTGTCATTCGCGTCGCTCGCGCACGAAAGCAGAGCCCCGATTGTACGTCGTGCGGCGCAGCACTGCCGATCCCGGCTCAGAAACCGATCGGACGCCGCCGCCCGCCGCCCTCCGCGCGGATGTCGTGCGGCGCCACCGCATCGCGGCCGTCGAGGCGCGCCGCGCCGAACGCGTGCAGCAGCGCGCGCCGCATCGCGCGCGGCGGCAGCGCCGCGAGCACGTCGAGCACGGCGGCGTCGGGCGCCTCCGGGAAGCGCCGGCCCCAGGCGTGCGCCTCGCGGATCTCGCCGTAGATCGCGCGCGCGATGCGCCGCGCGCCCGCCGCGTCGGGCGGCTCGATCTCGTAGACGTTCATGCGGTTGAGAATCGGCTCGGGAATCGCCTGCGCGTCGTTCGCGGTCGCGATCCAGATCACGTTGCCCGCATCGATCGGCACCTCCGCGAACTCGTCGATGAACGCGCGCGCGGTATCGTGCTCGAGCAGCGCGTACAGCGCGCCGAGCGGATCGTACTGAGCGTCGCTGCCAGCCTTGTCGAGTTCGTCGACCGTGATCACCGGGTTCGCGTAGCTGCCGTTGACGAGCGCGTCGAACACCTTGCCCGGCTTCGCGTTCTTCCATTGCGACGACGCGCCCGACAGGATCCAGCCGGCCGTCAGCGAACTCATCGGCACGTAGTGGTACGCGGTGCCGAGCAGCTGCGCGAGCGCCTTCGCGAAATGGGTCTTGCCGATGCCCGGCGCGCCGAGCAGCAGGATCGGCATCAGTTCGAGCCGATCCTCGGTTTCGAGGCACAGCGCGACCTGCTTGCGCACGTCGTCGAGCGGCGCGGCGAAGTTCGGCAGCGCGTCGACCAGCTCGTCGAAGGCCGGCATCCGGTTCGGCTTCACGCAGAAGCGCAGGTTGCCCGTCTTCAGCATCTTCTCGTAGGTCGCGCGCAGCGCATCGCTCGCGCCTTCGTTCAGGTCGTTCAGCGCCGTCTCCACCCGCTCGAGATCGTAGACCGTGCTGAACGACGCGACCGCCAGTTCCTGCCTCACCATCGCCGTCGTCATCGCCCACCTCTTCCCGCCGTCGTCCATCCATCGGACCCCTTCGATTTCAGTGTAGCGGGCCCGCCCGCGCGCGCAAGCCAGCAGCCGACCGCGTCTGCTGCTGACACCGGCGCGCCGCTGCACGCGGCGCGCGCCGCGCGTATCATCTAAGCTTCGCCGTGCGGGCCGCGGGCGGGCCGTCGGGTCCGGCGCGCGGGCCGCGCCGCCGCTTCAGGAATCGCCGATGTCCGACCCTTCCCCCTCCGACGACGCGCTGCGCGCCGTCGACGCCGCCCTCGCCTCGCGCCGCTCGGTCCGCGCCTTCCTGCCCACGCCGGTGCCGCGCGCGACGCTCGAGGCGATCCTCGCGGCCGCGAGCCGCGCGCCGTCGGGCAGCAACCTCCAGCCGTGGCGCGTCTACGCGGCGACGGGCGCGACCCGCGACACCCTGGCGGCCGCGCTGACCGCCGCGCACGACGATCCCGCGCGCGACGCGAAATATGCTGCGGAATACCCCTATTACCCGCGCGAATGGCGCTCGCCGTACCTGGAGCGCCGCCGCAAGATCGGCTGGGACCTGTACGGGCTCCTCGGCATCGCGCGCGGCGACCACGCGCGCATGCATGCGCAGCTCGCGCGCAACTTCTGTTTCTTCGACGCGCCCGTCGCGCTGTTCTTCACGATCGACCGCCTGATGACGCAAGGGGGCTGGCTCGACTACGGGATGTTCCTGCAGAGCATCATGATCGCGGCCCGCGCACGCGGCCTCGACACCTGCCCGCAGGCGGCGTTCACGCCGTTCCACGGCGTCATCGCCGCGCACCTGGCGGTTCCGGCGCACGAACAGCTCGTATGCGGCATGTCGCTCGGCTACGCCGACCCCGGCGCGCGCGCGAACCAGCTCGTCACCGAACGCGCCGAGGTGACCGAGTTCACCCGCTTCTTCGCTTGAAGATGCCGGCGCGACGCCCCACCTGTTCTCCTCGTCCGGCCTGCTCCGCCCCCGTGCGCCGCATCCCGGCGTTCGTTGCTTTCGTACAAGCGTAAGATGACTCCCTGCTTCTTTATCCGGCGTTCGCGCCACCTCGTCATGCTCAGAACCTGCGTTGCCGGCGCGCTCGCCGCCGTCTCGCTCGCCGTGCTCGCGCAGAGCGGTGCGCCGCCCGTCGTGGACTGGCAGATCCAGGTGGTGCGCGACGGCCAGACGATCGATACGTTCGAGCATCGCACCACGGTCGGCCAGACCCGCACCGACACGCACCGCACGACGCCCGCCGGCTGCGCGGCGTCGGCGGCCGCCTCGGCCGCCGGCGCGCAGCCCGAGCCGTCGCGCACCGTGACGGTCGCGCCGCTCTACGTCGAGGGCGCCTCGATCGCGCTCGCGATCGACACGCAGGACACCCTCGCCGACACGTCGTCGCACGACAGCGGCGGCTGCGTCGCGGCCACGCGCCAGATCGTCGCGAGCCACCCGGGCCTGAACGTGCGCGCCGACGACTGGACCGACTGGGTCGTGGCCGAGCACGATCCGCGCCTCGTCTACCGCGTGCGCGCGCGCACCGCGCAGGACTGAGCCGTCATGGCCACGCCCGACCTTCGTCCGTTCGCCGCGCCGCAGGCCGCGCCCGCCAACGAGATCACCGCGGTCAGCTGGAACCTGCACAAGGGCCGCTCGCCGCTCGGCTTCACCGCGTGGAACGCGATGCGCAACTGGATGCAGTCGACCCACGCCGACGTGTACTTCCTGCAGGAAGCGATGGCGCGCCGCCTGCCGCGCCCGGTGCTCGCCCCCGGCTTCGGCGCGCCGATGGACGATGCGCTCGACGACGTCTGGCATTGCCAGGCGACCGAGATCGCCCGCGCGCTCGACTGGCAGATCGCGCTCGGCCCCAATGTGTTCAAGCCGTCATGGCGGCACGGCAATGCGATCCTGTCGCCGCATCCGCTCGACCTCGGCGGCCGCTGGGACATCTCCGCGCACCGCTTCGAACGGCGCGGGCTGCTCGTCGCGCGCGCGACGCTCGCGGGCGCGCAGCCCGTCACGCTGCTGTGCGCGCACCTCGCGCTCACGCGCGCCGCGCGCCTGCGCCAGATGAACTGGATCGCGCACTGGATCGACCGCCACGCGCGCACCGGCCCGCTCATGCTGGCGGGCGACTTCAACGACTGGCGCAACGATTCCGTGCCGCTGTTCGGCGAGATCGGGATGACGGAGGTCGCGACGCTGCTCGGCGAATCCGGCCGCACGTTCCCCGCGTTCTCGCCCGCGCTCGCGCTCGACAAGATGTTCGTGCGCGGCCTCACGCCGCTCGAATGGAGCGCGCCCGGGCAGGAAGCCGCGTGGCTGTCCGACCACCTGCCGTACATCGCGCGGCTGCGGCTCGACTGATGCGCGCGGGCGCGGCGGCGGCGCGTTACAGTAGCGGCTTGCCCCCGTTCCGTCCGTTCCGCGCCGCGCCATGAGCTACCTGCCGATCCTGCTGCAAATCGCCGTCGTCTACCTGGTCGCCGCCATCACGCCGGGGCCGAATTTCTTCATGGTGTCGCAACTGTCGCTCGCCGGCCGGCGCGGCCTCGGGGCCGCCTCGGCATGCGGCGTCGGCACCGCGTCGGTGATCTGGGCGAGCCTCGCGCTGCTCGGGCTGTCCGCGCTGCTGCATCAGGTCGCGTGGCTCTACGAGGGCATCCGGATCGCGGGCGCGCTCTACCTGGTCTACTTCGGCGCCAAGCTGCTGCGCGCGAGCGCACGGCCCGGCCCGGCCGCGCCGGACGAAACGGCCGGCGTCCCTGCCGGGCCGGCGCGGCCGGCGGACTATCTGCGCGCGTACCGCACCGGGCTCTTCACCTGTCTCACCAATCCCAAGTCCTGCGCGTTCTGGACCAGCGTGTTCGCCGCGATGCTGCCCGCCCGCGTGCCGACGTGGTTCGACGGCGCCGTGCTGGTGACGATCGGCGCGCTGTCGGCCGGCTGGTATCTCAGCGTCGCGCTGCTGTTCGCGAGCGCGCGCGCGCAGGCCGGTTACCGGCGCGTGCGCCGGCCGCTCGACGCGCTGTGCGGCGCGGCGCTCGTGGGCCTCGGCGCGAAGCTCGCGGCCGACCGCTGAGGCCCGCGCCGACGCGCTCGCCCGGCCGGCTTCCCCCGGTCGCGCCCGGGTCCGCCACGCGGGCGCGCCAAGCAAGGTAAAATAACGAGTTTCCCATTCGTCTGTTATCGAGTAGGCGTGCGTTCCCGCCCGCCATCGGCCGGTCCGCGGATCGGGCCGGTGCCCTCGTTTTTCGCCCGATTCCGAAGCCATGAGCAAATACGACACCGCTATCGTCCAATCCGTCCACCACTGGACCGACACGCTGTTCAGCTTTACCTGCACCCGCGAGCAGAGCCTCCGTTTCAACAACGGCGAATTCACGATGGTCGGCCTGGAAGTCGACGGCAAGCCGCTGGCCCGCGCGTACAGCATCGTCAGCCCGAACTACGAGGAGCACCTCGAGTTCTTCAGCATCAAGGTGCAGGACGGCCCGCTGACCTCCCGCCTGCAGCACCTGAAGGTCGGCGACCCCGTGCTGATCGGCAAGAAGCCGACGGGCACGCTGATCGCCGACAACCTGCTGCCGGGCAAGGTTCTGTGGCTGTTGTCGACGGGCACGGGCCTCGCGCCGTTCATGTCGATCATCCGCGATCCGGAGATCTACGACCGCTTCGACAAGATCGTGCTCACGCACACCTGCCGCCTGAAGGGCGAGCTGGCCTATATGGATTACATCAAGCACGACCTGCCGGGCCACGAGTACCTGGGCGACATCATCAAGGAAAAGCTCGTCTATTACCCGACCGTCACCCGCGAGGAATTCGAGAACGAGGGCCGCATCACCGACCTGATCGCGACGGGCAAGCTGTTCACCGACCTGGACCTGCCCGCGTTCTCGCCGGAACACGACCGCGTGATGCTGTGCGGCAGCACCGCGATGCTGCGCGACACCACGGAACTGCTGAAGCAGGCCGGGCTCGTCGAAGGGAAGAACAGCGCGCCGGGCCACTACGTGATCGAGCGGGCCTTCGTTGATTGAACCCCGTTAGTTAATCTGCATCAAGAACCGGAGCCGCGCGCTCCGGTTTTTTTATTTGGGGCCTTGGCAAAGTCGTAACAAGGCGTCATCTTGGCATCTCAAAATAGTTACAACTCCGATGCCACCCTCTACCCACGGTCTGTCGGTGTTTTTCCTACATCGGGTACATCCCGAGACGGGATGTGTGCGGTTAAACCAACGGCTGGTATGACTTTTCCTATAATTCTGGGATATCATGCGCGGCGCATAGAGGTAATCGGAAAGTGTGCTATCAGGGCCGGATCAAATGTTACTAAGTGTAAATTTTGTTACTCCGCTATCTGGCAAATCCCTTACAGTAGTTTCGCCTTCGCAACCGCGATCGACGCTGCTGGCAACGGATATCTGCTCAGCTTTCTGACAAGGGAGAGTCATGGATACGCCGTATAGCGCGTCGGCCGGCGCGAACTCCCCGTCCCCGTCTCCGCAATCGATTGCCGGCGACGTTCGCCCCCCCACCACCTTTCATCCCGCTGTCACGCACGCCACGATCGCCGCGCTCGAAACGCGCGTCGGGCAGCTTGCCGCCGAACTGGTCGCCGCGGGCGAATCCGCCCGCCGCCACTTCGCGGGCGAGCTGCATGACAGCCTCGGCGCCGACCTGACCGCGGCTCGATTTGCGCTCGCAAACGTTGACACCTGGCTGCCGGCCGATGCGCCGGAGGGATGCCGGCGCGCGCTCGCGCTTGCCCAGCAGGCGCTCGACGCCGCATCCGACACCAATCGCCGCCTGATCACCGACCAGGACGCGCCCGGGCTTGATACCGGCCTCGTCGGCACGCTGTCGGCCTGGATCGGCGCTTACTCGGAGCGCACCGGCCTGCGCACCAGCTTCATCTGCATCGCCGACGCGCGCATCGCGCACCTGAGCGCGAGCGGCGCGCTCGCCGTGTTCCGCGTCGCGCAGGAAGCGCTCGCCAACACCGCGAAGCATGCGCGCGCCCGCGCCGCCGACGTGCGGATCGAGGCCGAGGAGCACCATCTCGTGCTCGCCGTCAGCGACGACGGCGTCGGCCTGGGCGCGCCCCGCGGCCGCGTCGGGCATGGCCTGCGCGGCATGCGCGTGCGCTGCGAGGCATTCGGCGGCGCGCTCGAGGTCGGCGCGTCGCGCGCCGGCCGCGGCACGACCCTGCGCGCGCGCTTCGACTGGGCCGCGCTGAGCCCGGCCGAGTGCGCTCCCCGCAGCATCCAGCATTCGTGAGGCGCCGTCATGACCCTGCACATCCTGCTCGTCGATGATCACGCCATCGTCCGCCAAGGCATCCGGCAACTGCTGATCGACCGCGGCATCGCACGCGAAGTGGCGGAGGCGGAAACCGGCTGCGAAGCGGTCGCCGCGATCGACAAGGCCGCCTACGACGTGATCCTGCTCGACATCTCGCTCACCGACATGAACGGCATCGAGGTGCTCAAGCGCATCAAGCGCAAGCTGCCGCGCACGCCGGTGCTGATGTTCTCGATGTACCGCGAGGATCAGTACGCCGTGCGCGCGCTCAAGGCGGGCGCGGCAGGTTATCTGTCGAAGACCGTCAACGCCGCGCAGATGATCTCCGCGATCCAGCAGGTCGCCGCCGGACGCAAGTACGTGAGCCCGGCGATGGCCGAGGCGCTCGCCGAATACGTGTCGTTCGAGAACGAACCGCTGCCGCACGAGAAGCTCTCGGACCGCGAGTACCAGACCCTGTGCATGCTCGCGTCCGGCAAGCGCCTGACCGATATCGCGCACACGCTGTCGCTGTCGGTCAAGACCGTGAGCGTGTACCGCACGCGGCTGCTGGAAAAGATGAAATTGTCGAACAATGCCGAGCTGACGTTCTATGTCATGAGCAATCGGCTCGTCGACATGAATCCGCAGATCGGCGCGTGAAACGCCGCGCGCCGTTGTTGCGCGCGCAAGCATCTGTTTTCATTGGATGATTCAATGCCGGCTCCATCGCGCGCCGGCATCGCGGAACTCGGCGGCGCAGCCCTTATCCGTTAAAATTACGGATTTTCCACTATCCGACGCGCGCCTGGCGCGCCTCAGGTCATCCATCCGCAATGTCTCTCTTCCGCAAGAAAAACGTCGATCACATGATCGCCAGTGCGCATGCCGCGGGGCTCAAGAAAGCCCTCGGCGCGCTCGACCTCACGTTCCTCGGGATCGGCGCGATCATCGGCACCGGCATCTTCGTCCTGACCGGCACGGGCGCCGTGCAGGCCGGCCCCGCGCTGATGCTGGCCTTCGTGATCGCCGCCATCGCGTGCGGCCTCGCTGCGCTGTCCTACGCGGAATTCGCGTCGACCATCCCGGTCGCCGGCTCGATCTACACGTATTCGTACGCGACCCTCGGTGAGCTGGCCGCCTGGATCATCGGCTGGGACCTGATGCTCGAATACGGGCTCGCGGCCTCGGCCGTGTCGGTCGGTTGGTCGGGCTACCTGCAGTCGCTGCTGCAGGGCTTCGGCGTCTCGCTGCCGGCCGCGCTCAGCGCCGCGCCCGGCGCGATCCCCGGCGTCACCACCTACTTCAACCTGCCCGCGTTCCTCGTGATGCTGGTGATCACGACACTGCTGTCGGTCGGCATCCGCGAGTCGACCCGCGTCAACAACATCATGGTGTTCGTGAAGGTCTCGGTGGTGCTGCTCGTGATCGCGGTCGGCGTGTTCCACGTCAAGCCCGCCAACTGGACCCCGTTCATGCCGCACGGCTGGAACGGCGTGTTCGGCGCGGCCGCGGTGATGTTCTTCGCGTTCATCGGCTTCGACGCGGTGTCGTCGGCGGCCGAGGAAGTCAAGAATCCGAGACGCGACCTGCCGATCGGCATCATCGCCTCGCTCGCCGTGTGCGCCGTGCTGTACGTGACGGTGGCCGGCGTCGCGACGGGCATCGTGCCGTCCGCGCAGTACGCGAGCATCTCGCACCCGATCTCGTACGCGCTGCAGGCGGCGGGCGAGCGCTGGGTCGCGGGCTTCATCGACCTCGGCGCGGTGCTGGGCATGCTGACCGTGATCCTCGTGATGAGCTACGGCCAGACCCGCATCATCTTCGCGATGTCGCGCGACGGCCTGCTGCCCGGCGCGCTGTCGAGCGTGCATCCGCGCTTCGCGACGCCGTTCCTCACCACCTGGCTGGTCGGCCTGTTCTTCGGCCTGATCGCCGCGCTGATCCCGCTCAACGTGCTGGCGGAACTGATCAACATCGGCACGCTCGCGGCGTTCTCGATGGTGTCGATCGCGGTGCTGGTGCTGCGCCGGACCCATCCGGACCTGCCGCGCGCGTTCCGCTGCCCGGGCGTGCCGGTCGTGCCGCTGCTCGCGGTCGCGGCCTGCCTGTTCCTGATGCTGAACCTGCAATGGGTCACCTGGGTCGCGTTCCTCGTGTGGCTCGCGATCGGCCTCGTCGTGTACTTCGCGTACTCGCGCAGCCGCTCGAAGCTCGCGCACGGCAACCCGCACTGACCGGCCGCCGAGGGCGCCTCGCGCCCCGGGCCACGGCGCCCCGCTTCGGCGGCGGCGCCGTTTTTTTTGGCCGGCGCGGCCTGCGCCTGCAGCGTCGCGGCGGGCGGTTCATAATCGCGCCATCGGACGGCCCGCAGGCTGCCCCGCAACAAGGAACGGAAGATGGAAAGCGTCGATCTCGAAGTATTGAAGACGAGCGCGCGCTGGCTCGCCGAGGGCCGGCGCGCGCTGCTCGTCACGGTGGTGCAGACCTGGGGCTCGTCGCCGCGCCCCGAGGGCGCGATGCTCGCGGTGCGCGACGACGGGCTCGTGGTCGGCTCGGTATCGGGCGGCTGCATCGAGGACGATCTGATCGCCCGCGTGCACGCGGCCGGCATCGCGCCGCACGCGCGCCCGGAGGCGGTCAAATACGGCGTCACGGCCGAGGAGGCGCACCGTTTCGGGCTGCCCTGCGGCGGCACGATCGAGCTGGTGCTGGAGCCGCTCGGCGCCGCCGGCGAGATCGCGGCGCTGTGCGACGCGGTCGAAGCGGGCCGCCTCGTGACCCGCACCCTCGAACTCGCGACCGGCGCGGTTACCCTCGCGCCCGCGCAGGCCGCCGACACGCTGCATTTCGACGGCGCGCGCCTGACGACGGTGCACGGCCCCCGCTACCGGATGCTCGTGATCGGCGCGGGCCAGCTGTCGCGCTATCTGTGCCAGATCGCGGCGGGGCTCGACTATCAGGTGACGGTGTGCGATCCGCGCGAGGAATACACCGATGCGTGGGACGTGCCGGGCACGCGGATCGTGCGCACCATGCCGGACGACACGGTGCTCGACATGAAGCTCGACGCGCGCTCGGCCGTGATCGCGCTGACCCACGACCCGAAGCTCGACGATCTCGCGCTGATGGAGGCGTTGAAGACGCCCGCGTTCTATGTCGGCGCGCTCGGTTCGCGGCGCAACAACGCGGCGCGCCGCGAGCGGCTGCGCGAATTCGACCTGAGCGCGACGGAACTGGCGCGGCTGCACGGCCCCGCCGGCATCTACATCGGCAGCCGCACGCCGCCCGAGATCGCGGTGTCGATCCTCGCCGAGGTGACGGCCGCGAAGAACGGCGTGTCGCTGCCGACGATTCTTCAGGTGGAAGGGGCGAAAGCCGCGCGCGAGCTGGCCGCGACGGACGGCGGAACCTGCGGCGTCAGCTGAGGCCCGCCGCGAGCGCGGCCGCCACCGAGCCGACGACGAGCACGACGCCGACCGTGCGGCGCTTGTTCAGCTCGGTCCACAGCAGCACGCCCGTCAGCGACAGCAGGATCATCGAGCCGGCGATGGTGTCCATCAGCAGCACCCAGAACAGGTTCATGCCGACGCCGCGATGCAGGTTGTTGAGGGTCGCGAGGAACGCATTCTCGCTGCGTTTCACCGACACGTAGCCGTTGCCCACCCAGTATTCGGCCTGCACGTTGCTGCCCGGGCCGAAGATGCCGACCTGCCAGCGCTCGGGCTGGATCAGCTTGCGCTGGCCCCAGGCGACCGGCTGCGCCGGTTCCTTGCGGAGCCGGCCGGGCTCGCCGTCGAACTTCAGCTCGCGCTTGAGCCACGCGGCGAGCGCCGCCGGGGTCGCCGGCGCGGGCGTGGGCAGCGCCAGCTGCAATTGCTGGACCTGCGGCTCGCCCGACGAGATCTTGAGCGGCGGCGCGCGGTGGTTGAGCAGCACGCCCGTCACGCCGAACAGCAGCCCCATCACGGCGCCCCACAGCCCCACCCAGCCGTGCACCTTGCGCAGCCACTTGATGAAGGTCGCGCGGCGCGAGCGCTGACGGCGGGCCGCCAGCTCGCCGGCCTCCATCGCGCGGGGCGCGGGACGCAGCACGGTGACGCCGGCCAGCCGGGGGGATTCGATCGATTCGGGCGCGTTCACGCTGCTGGCTCCATCCGCACAAAGGCAACGGGCGGCGCACGACTCCGTCGTGCGCCGCCCATTCGGTTCAAAATGAGAATGGATATCATTACATAAATTTCATCCCGGCTCAATCCGCGCCGGGTCCGGGAGCGGTCCGGGCGCCTCGCCGGGGCGCGCGCCGCGCGTCCGCCCTATCCGGATGCCGCGCCGATGCGTACGCTATCGGCAGCGGCCGGCCGTCGAGACCGGGGCCGCCTTCGTCATCGCATTCCGCCGGGCGCGCCCCGGCGGCGCCAGCCCAGGGAGGCGACCCCGTGATACCGACCGGCCTGCTGTTCGATCCCGCGTTCCTGCAGCACCGGCAGGGCGATCTCGTCTACACGGTGCCGCACGGCACGCTGACTCTCGGCGAGCAGTTCGACAGCCCGCTGCGGCTCGCCTACACGATGCAGTTGCTCGATGCGGTCGGCATGAATGCGCGCCTCACGCGCCTCGCCTTCGCGCCGGCGACCGACGCCCAGCTGCTGCGCGTGCATGAGCCCGGCTACCTGCGCTGGCTCGCGGAAACCTGTGCGCTCGCCGGCCCGGCGATCGTGCCGCTCGGCGACGACGCGGCGGGCGGCAGCGACACCGAGCGCATCGCGCGGCTCGCGGCGGGCGCCGCCTGCGCGGCCGTCGACGCGGTACTGGCGGGCCCGCTGCGGCAGGCCTACGCGCTCGTGCGGCCATCGGGCCACCATGCGGGCGCCGAGGTCGCGATGGGCTATTGCTACTACAACAACATCGCGGTGGCGGCCCGCCACGCGCAGGCCGCGCACGGCATCGAGCGCGTCGCGATCGTCGACTGGGACGTGCATCACGGCAACGGCACCCAGCAGGTGTTCTACGCGGATCCGTCGGTGCTGTTCATCTCGCTGCACGAGACCGGCAACTTCCCGCTCGACGGCGGGCGGCCGGACGAAACCGGCGTCGCGCCCGCGCTCGGCCACAACGTGAACGTCGCACTGCCGTCCGGCACCGGCGACGCGGGCTACGCGCACGCGTTCGACGCGCTGGTGCTGCCGCTGCTCGACGCGTTCCGGCCGGCGTTGATCCTCGTGTCGGCCGGACAGGATGCGAACGCGCTCGATCCGCTCGGCCGCATGCGCGTGCAGCGCGACGGCTTCCGCCGGATGGCGCGCGCGCTGCGGCAGGCCGCGCAAACGCTGTGCGGCGGCCGGATCGCGTTGGTCCAGGAAGGCGGCTACAGCCTGCCCTACCTGCCGATCGCGACGCTGGGCGTGCTGGAGGGGCTCGTCGATTGGGACGCGCCGTTCGTCGATCCGCATGCGTTCGTCCAGCATGCGCTGAGCCAGCCCGAACGCGACGCGGTGGCGGCGACGCGCGCGTCGCTGCGCGGCTATTGGCCGGTCTTGCGGGACGGGTGAGCCGGAGGGCGGGCGATGAGCGGACCGCGATGTCGATGCGGTCGCGCGGCTGACGACAAGTCAGGCTTGTCATTTACGCCAGGAAATTGGGCGGGCGAGCGCGGTGCGTTCGGATTTCGACGTCGAGGCGTTCGCCTCCCTATCGCGCGCGATTGCCCCATTTGCGAAGGCATTCGGCGGCAGGCCACGCGGATGTGGCAAATGAAAATTGACAATAGCTGCTTGTCACGCCTCATCCGAGCAGAACACGCCTCGGGCATTCGCTTCCGCGCCGCAATGCTTGCACGCGCATGGCCGGGATGCATCTCGATTCGATCAAGCGCCGTCCGAGGATAGGTCGGCAAGCGCTCGCATTCGCGCCGAACGTGCACGGTGCCGCGTCGGGGCGGTTGTCGCGCCATCACGCGCGATTGCCCCGTCTGCTGAGGCATTCGGCAGCAGGCCGCACACATGCAATGAATGCAAATTGACAATGGTTACTTGTCATATTTCGTCCGAGCAAAACACGTCTCGTGCATTTGCTTCCGCGCCGCGACGCTTGCGCGCGCATGGCAGAGTCGCATTTCGACTCGATCAATCGCCGCCCGAGGGCAGATCGGCAAGCGCTCGCATTCGTCGAGTGGAAATCGACAATGTTCGCTTGTCAGATACGATTCAGGACAGACGTCGGCACATCGACGTCCCTACCGGGCCCCTTGAGCCCGCTGCTCGGCAACGCTCACCTCCACTCAGGTCGGAAGCGTCGGGCAGTCCGCTCGGGAACCGCTTGGGATGCCGCGAGACATAGACAATAGTCGCTTGTCATTTTTCACCAAAACCCGCCTTCTCCACTCAACGCGCCGGCTTCAGCGTCGGAAATGCCGGCTCGGGCTCGGACTCGCCCCCCGCGCCGTCCCCGACGTCGCTTTCGAGCGCGTACAACCATGCGAGCAGTTCGGCCACCGCCTGATACAACTGCGGCGGAATCCTCGAATCCAGATCGACCTGCATCAGCAGCGACACCATCTCCGGCGCCGTATGCACGTAGAGGCCCGCCTCCTTCGCGCGCGCGACGATCATCTCGGCGACCAGCCCGTAGCCCTTCGCGATCACGCGCGGCGCCGCATCCCCGCCCTTCGCGTCGTAGGCCAGCGCGGCCGCGCTCTTGCGATGGGTGCGGCTCATGGCAGCAGCTCCCAGTCGTCGAGCGGATCGCGCACCGGGGCCCGGGCGGGCTGCTTCGGCTTCGGTTCGGCCGGCAGCACCTCGGTCACGACCGCGCTGCGCGCATAGGCCGACGCGGCGGCGTGCGCGGCGGCGGTGTCGAAGCTCTCCGGGGCATCCTCGATCGCGCGGATCGACAGCCCGCTCAGTTGCAGACCCGCCGCCGCGAGCCGCTGGCGCAGCTGTTCCCCATGCGATGAAAGCCGCGCCGCGCCGGTCTCGTTCGCGCGCAGGCGCGCGGTGATCTGCTCGCCATTCAGCGTGAGGTCCGCGTCGACCATGCCGAGCGACGGCAAGGCCAGCGTGAGCCGGGTGCGCCAGGCGATCCCGTCGCCGGGATCGGCCGCCCCCGGGTCGCGCCCGCGCGTGTCGTCCGGCTCGATCAGCCAGTCGAGCCGCGCGCCCGGCCACACCTCGCCGATCCAGCGAAACTGGTCGGTCGCCAGCAAGTCGAGCTGTTGGCGCACGATCGGCAGCGTCGCCGGATGCAGCGACGACGCGAGCGAGGCGGGCGGATCGGCACTCGCCTCGCCGCGCGTCGCGCCCTGGGTCGCGCTGCTGCTCAAGGTCTTGGCGTCCGGCTCCGGCGTTCCATAGGCGCCGGCCGCGCGGGCGGGCGGCGCGCCCGCGCCGGATTGGGCCGGGTTCTGCGGCGCGGCGGAGGCGCCCTGCGTCTGCGCGCCGGCGTCGCCCGCCGGCCGGCCCGCCTGCGGCAAGGGCAGGCGCGCGGCGAGCGCCTCGGCGAGCGGATCGTCGGGCGCGGGCTGCGCCCCGCCCGGCCGCGCCGACGCAAACACGCCGTCATCCGCGAATTGCGCCTGCGGCTCGCGCGCGAGCATCGCGAAGCTGCGCTGGCCGGCCAGCCATTGGGCAAGATGGGATTCGTAGAACAGGCCGCTGTCGGCCACCGCCTGCACGAGCGCGCTGCTCAGCGCCGCCGCGGGCGAAGCCGGCGCGCCGCCCGAGGCCTGCGCGCGCGCCGCGGCGTCGGCCGGCGCGCCGCCGGCTGCCGCCGGCTGCTGCGCGGTCGCGGCCTGCGGACTCGGCCCGCTCGGCAACAGGGGCGCGTTGCCCAGCACCGGCGCGCTCGCTTCGCCGCCGAAACGGGAAATCGCATCGAGCGTCAGCGCCACCTCGGACAGCACCGCCTGCGCCGACGCGAGCGGCGGCCCGGCCGCGCCGGCCGGCAGCGGCGCGGGCGCGGCCGTGCCCGACGCGGTCGCCGAGGTGCCGACCTGCGGCGTCGCGGCGCCGGCCGACGGGGCCGTCACGGGGGTATTCAGCAGGCTGTCGATGCGGCTCGCCAGGATGGCGGCGGCAACTGTGTCGATACCGGTCATCGTGAATCCTGGCGCGGGCCGGAGAGAAAGCGGGACGATTCCGCGCAGCGGCCGTCCGGCGCGACGGGCGCCGCGCGGCGCCGGCGCGTGTGCATCGGACGGTCAGCGACGCGCCTGGTACAGGTCCTTCAACACCTTGGTCGAACGCCCGGTTTCGAACAGCGCCGACAGGCGCGCGACGTCGGGGCTCGCGAGATCGCGGATCGCCGCGTCGTCGGCGAGAATCTGGCGAATCAGTTCGTACTTGCGGCCGCGCTCGGACTCGTCGAGCGCAATCCCCGGCCCGGCGGCCTCCTTCAGGCTGTCGACGAGCCGCAGATATTCCTCCTGCAACCCGCCCAGCGCCTGCCACTCCTCGCCGCGGGCGGCGATCAGCATGCGGCCGGACACGGCCGCGATCGCTTCGTAGCGTGCGATGTATTCGGCTTTCGGGCTCATCTCGGCAATTCCGTCCCGGCTTGTGCGCTCATCTTCGCGAATTCGGGCGCGATCCCCGTCCAGGCTTCCTCGAGCGTGGCGAGCAGCCCGTCGACCTCGACCAGCATCGGTTCGCTCGATTGCACGTTGGCTTCGAGCAGCCGGCGGCTGATATAGGTGTAAAGCGCGTCGAGCCGGCCCGCGATCTCGCCGCCGACGTCGAGGTTCAGCGATTGCTGCAAACCGTTCTCGACGATCCGGATCGCCTTGCCGATCGCATCGCCGCGCGCCGCGACATTGCCCTGTTGCAGATGCATCCGCGCCAGCGCGATGGCTTGCCGCGCCCCCTGGTACAGCATGGCGATCAGACGATGAGGGTTCGCGCCCATCACCCCTGTTTCGACGCCGACCCGAGCATAGGCGCTGGCTCCAGCGTGTCCTGGGGAAAACATGGCGGCCTCCTAATTTTGAGATAAGTGGCGTAGGTCAGGCCCGCCGCCGCGCAGCGCACGGTGCGAGAAGGTCTACCGGAGTTATCGGAAAGGAATGTAAAAGCTTTAGGGAAAACGCCCGGAAAACACCCCGAAACCGACTCAAACCGACATTTGCATGATGTCGTTGTAGGCGCTCACCAACTTATTGCGCACCTGCAGGCCGAACTGGAAGCCGATGCCGGCCTTCTGCATGTCGACCATCACGTCGTTGAGCGACACGTTCGAGGCGCCGATCTCGAATGCCTTGGCCTGTTCGAGCGAGCGCTGCTGGTCACCGCTGATCTTGTCGAGCGAGGCCTTCATCGCGCTCGCGAAAGTGCCCGCCGTGGCCGCGCCCGATCCCGCCAGGGCGGCGCTGGGGCTGGCGGTTCCGCCCGACGCCTGCGCGGCCATCGCCTGCATCTGTTGCAAAGCCGAAGCGATTCCGTTGACGGGGGCAGTCATGTGGTTCTCCGCGAAAAAGCCGGCCGGGTCGAGGGCCGGCCGTCGTCCGGTGGCGCGCCCGTCGCGGGGGCCATGCCGGATTGCGAAAAAGCATAGCAGCCGGGCTCGCATCAAAGCCGCGAAAGTACGGGTGAAACCCCGCTCTATTCCTCCGATCAGCCCGCACGCGCGTACGGATAATCGCATCGTGTCAATGTGCGCCCGCTCGTCCGAACGGGCCCTAAGCCCGCTTGGAGAACACCGAAGCATGGATTCGCAGGCCAACTCGCTGATCAACCCCGATGCCCGCGCGAGCCTCGCCGCCACGCCGCCCAATGCCGCGGCCGCGGCCGGCGCGCTGCCGGGCGGCGCAGGGGCAGGCGCGGACTTCGGCCTGGGCGGCTTCGCCGAGCGCTTCTCCGGCCTGTCGCGGATGCGCACCAACCCGCGCCTGCCGTTCATCATCATCACCGCGCTCGCGATCGCCGCGATCGTCGGCCTCGTACTGTGGAGCCGCGCGCCCGATTACCGCGTGCTGTACAGCAACCTGTCCGACCGCGACGGCGGCGCGATCATCGCCGCGCTGCAACAGGCCAACGTGCCGTACAAGTTCGCCGATGCCGGCGGCGCGATCCTCGTGCCGTCGAACCAGGTGCACGAGACGCGTCTGCGGCTCGCGTCGATGGGGCTGCCCAAGGGCGGCTCGGTCGGCTTCGAGCTGATGGACAACCAGAAATTCGGCATCAGCCAGTTCGCCGAGCAGGTGAACTACCAGCGCGCGCTCGAAGGCGAGCTGCAGCGCACGATCGAATCGATCAACGCGGTGCGCGGCGCGCGCGTCCACCTCGCGATCCCGAAGCCGTCGGTGTTCGTACGCGACCGCGAGGCGCCGTCGGCGTCGGTGTTCGTCGACCTGTACCCGGGCCGCGTGCTCGACGAGGGTCAGGTGGCGGCGATCACGCGGATGGTCGCGTCGGGCGTGCCCGACATGCCGGTCAAGAACGTCACGATCGTCGACCAGGACGGCAACCTGCTGACCCAGCCCGCCGCCGCGAGCGGCCTCGACGCGAGCCAGCTCAAGTATGTGCAGCAGGTCGAGCGCAACACCCAGAAGCGCATCGACGCGATCCTCGCGCCGATCTTCGGCGCCGGCAACGCGCGCGCGCAGGTCAGCGCCGACATCGATTTCGCCAAGGTCGAGCAGACCTCGGAGAGCTACGGCCCGAACGCCACGCCGCAGCAATCCGCGATCCGCAGCCAGCAGACCAGCACCGCGACGGAACTCGCGCAGAGCGGCGCCTCGGGCGTGCCGGGCGCGCTGTCGAACACGCCGCCGCAGCCGGCGTCCGCGCCGATCGTCGCGGGCAACGGCCAGAACGGCGCGCAGTCGACGCCGGTCAGCGACCGCAAGGACTCAACGACCAACTACGAGCTCGACAAGACCGTGCGCCACGTCGAGCAGGCGATGGGCGGCATCAAGCGGCTGTCGGTCGCGGTGGTGGTCAACTACCAGCCGAGCGCCGACGCGAAGGGCCACGTGACGATGCAGCCGCTGCCCGCGCCGAAGCTCGCGCAGATCGAGCAGCTCGTGAAGGACGCGATGGGCTACGACGAGAAGCGCGGCGACTCGGTCAACGTGGTCAACAGCGCGTTCACGACGGCCGCCGATCCGTACGCCGACCTGCCGTGGTGGCGTCAGCCGGACATGATCGAGCTGGCCAAGGATGTCGCGAAGTGGCTCGGCATCGCCGGCGCGGCCGCCGCACTCTACTTCATGTTCGTGCGCCCGGCGATGCGCCGCGCGTTTCCGTCCGCCGAGTCGGTCGCCGCGGCGGCGCTGCCCGCGCCGAACGAACCGATCGCGCTCGACGGCCTGCCCGCGCTGGACAAGCCGGCCGCCAACGACGAACCCGATCCCGCGCTGCTGGCGTTCGAGAACGAGAAGGGCCGCTACGAACGCAATCTCGACTACGCGCGCACCATCGCGCGCCAGGATCCGAAGATCGTCGCAACCGTCGTGAAGAACTGGGTGTCCGATGAACGCTGAAGGTTTGACCAAGAGCGCGCTCCTGCTGATGTCGATCGGCGAGGAAGAGGCCGCGCAGGTATTCAAGTTCCTCGCGCCGCGCGAGGTCCAGAAGATCGGCGCCGCGATGGCCGCGCTGAAGAACGTCACGCGCGAGCAGGTCGAGGAGGTGCTGCACGAATTCGCCAAGGAAGCCGAGCAGCACACCGCGCTGTCGCTCGATTCGAGCGACTACATCCGCACGGTGCTGACCAAGGCGCTCGGCGAGGACAAGGCCGGCGTGCTGATCGACCGGATCCTCCAGGGCAGCGACACGAGCGGCATCGAAGGCCTCAAGTGGATGGACTCGAGCGCGGTCGCCGAGCTGATCAAGAACGAGCACCCGCAGATCATCGCGACGATCCTCGTCCACCTCGATCGCGACCAGGCCTCCGAGATCGCATCGTGCTTCACCGAGCGGCTGCGCAACGACGTGCTGCTGCGGATCGCGACGCTCGACGGCATCCAGCCGGCCGCGCTGCGCGAGCTGGACGACGTGCTGACGGGTCTGCTGTCCGGCAGCGACAACCTGAAGCGCAGCCCGATGGGCGGCATCCGCACGGCGGCCGAGATCCTCAACTTCATGACGAGCGTGCATGAGGAAGCGGTGCTGGAGAACGTCAAGCAGTACGACGCGGACCTCGCGCAGAAGATCGTCGACCAGATGTTCGTGTTCGAGAACCTGCTCGACCTCGAAGATCGCGCGATCCAGCTGCTGCTCAAGGAAGTGGAATCCGAGGCGCTGATCATCGCGCTGAAGGGCGCGCCGCCCGCGCTGCGCCAGAAGTTCCTGTCCAACATGTCGCAGCGCGCGGCCGAACTGCTCGCCGAGGATCTCGACGCGCGCGGCCCGGTGCGCGTGTCCGAGGTGGAAACGCAGCAGCGCAAGATCCTGCAGGTCGTGCGCAACCTCGCCGAGAGCGGCCAGATCGTGCTCGGCGGCAAGGCGGAAGACGCCTATGTCTGATCCGTCGAGCGCTCGCGCGAAGCCGCTCACCGCGTACCAGCGGTGGGAGATGGCCTCGTTCGATCCGCCGCCCCCGCCGCCGCCCGACGACGGCGGCGTGGCGGCCGCGGCGGCCGCGGCGGCGCTCGCGGCGGACCTGCAGCGCGTGCGCGACGCAGCGCATGCGGAAGGCCATGCGGCGGGCCACGTCGAAGGCCAGGCGCTCGGCTACCAGGCCGGTTATGAACAGGGCCGCGCGCAGGGCTTCGAGGCCGGCCAGATCGATGCGCACACGCAGGCCGCCCAGCTCGCGGCGCTCGCCGCCTCGTTCAGGGACGCGCTCGCCGGCGTCGAACACCTCCTCGCCGACGACCTCGCGACGCTCGCGCTCGACATCGCGCAACAGGTCGTGCGCCATCACGTGCAGCACGACCCCGCCGCGCTGATCGCGGCGGCCCGCGAGATCCTCGCGGCCGAACCCGCGCTCGCGGGCGCCCCCTACCTGCTCGTGAATCCGGCCGACCTGCCGGTCATCGAGGCCTACCTGAAGGACGAACTCGACGCGCTCGGCTGGAGCGTGCGCACCGAGCCCGCGATCGAACGCGGCGGCTGCAGCGCGCACGCCGCGACGGGCGAAGTCGACGCGACGCTGACGACCCGCTGGGAGCGGGTCGCCGCCGCGCTCGGCAAGGTGAGCGCGTGGTGAACGCGATCGCCCGCGACGACCTCACGCCGCTCGAACACGAGCTGGCGCTGGCGTCGCACGGCGCGCGCGCCGCCGCGCCGGCCGCGCTCGCGAATCCGCATCTCGCCCACTGGCGCCAGCATCTCGACGCGCTGCGCGCGCGTAACGCCCGCGCGCTGCCGCTGCGCCCGTGCGGGCGCCTGACGCGCGCTGCCGGCCTGGTGCTGGAAGCGATCGGGCTGCGCCTGTCGGTCGGCGCCGAGTGCACGATCGAATTGCCCCCGGGCAGCACACTGCCGCTCGCCGAGGCCGAAGTCGTCGGCTTCGCGGGCGAACGCCTGTTCCTGATGCCGACCACCGACGTCGCCGGCGTGCTGCCGGGCGCGCGCGTGTGGCCGCTCGAAAGCGCGCCCATCGCCGACCCGATGTCCGGCGCGAAGCGGCTGCCGGTCGGCTGGAACCTGCTCGGCCGCGTCGTCGACGCGTCGGGCCGCCCGCTCGACAGCCTCGGGCCGCTCGCCGCGCAGGTCGATGCGCCGCTCACCGCGCCCTCGATCAACCCGCTCGACCGCGAACCGATCCATCACGTGCTCGATGTCGGCGTGCGCGCGATCAACACCTTGCTGACCGTCGGCCGCGGCCAGCGCATGGGCCTGTTCGCGGGCTCCGGCGTCGGCAAGTCGGTGCTGCTCGGCACCATGGCGCGCTACACCAGCGCCGAGGTGATCGTGATCGGGCTGATCGGCGAACGCGGCCGCGAAGTGAAGGAGTTCATCGAGCAGATCCTCGGCGAGGACGGGCTCGCGCGCTCGGTCGTGGTGGCCGCGCCGGCCGACGTGTCGCCGCTGCTGCGCATGCAGGGCGCCGCCTACGCGACCACGCTCGCCGAATATTTCCGCGACCAGGGCAAGCACGTGCTGCTGCTGATGGATTCGCTGACGCGCTATGCGATGGCGCAGCGCGAGATCGCGCTCGCGATCGGCGAGCCGCCCGCGACCAAGGGCTATCCGCCGTCGGTGTTCGCGAAGCTGCCCGCGCTCGTCGAGCGCACCGGCAACGGCCCGGAAGGCGGCGGCTCGATCACGGCGTTCTATACCGTGCTCACCGAGGGCGACGACCAGCAGGATCCGATCGCCGACTCCGCGCGCGCGATCCTCGACGGCCACATCGTGCTGTCGCGCTCGCTCGCCGAGGCGGGCCACTATCCGGCCATCGACATCGAGCAATCGATCAGCCGCGCGATGACCGCGCTGATCGACGACGCGCATCTCGACCGCGTGCGCCAGTTCAAGCAGATGCTGTCGCGCTACCAGCGCAATCGCGACCTGATCGCGGTGGGCGCCTACGCCGCCGGCCGCGACGCGCAGCTCGACCGCGCGATCGCGCTCTATCCGCGCATCGAGGCCTTCCTGCAACAGGGCTTCCGCGAATGCGCGCCGTTCGCGCCGAGCCTCGCCGCGCTCGACGCGCTGTTCGACACCGAAGGAGGCTGACCATGGCTCAAAGCTTTCCGCTCCAGTTGCTGCTCGATCGCGCGCTCGACGCGCTCGACCACGCGACCAAGCAACTCGGCCACGCGCAGCGCGACCGCACCGATGCGCAAACGCAGCTCGACGCGCTGCTGCGCTACCGCGACGAATACCACGCGAACTTCGCGATCTCCGCGCAGACCGGCATGCCGGCCGGCAGCTGGCTCAACTTCCAGGCCTTCATCAACACGCTCGACGACGCGATCGGCCAGCAGCGGCGCGTGCTGGCCGCGGCCGAGGCGCGCATCGACGCGGCCCGCCCCGAGTGGCAGGCCAAGAAACGCACCGTGGGCTCGTTCGAGATCCTGCAGGCCCGCGGCGCGCAACAGGAAGCCCAACGCGTCGCGAAACGCGAGCAGCGCGACGCCGACGAACACGCGGCCAAAGTGCTGCGGATGCGCAAAGACGCGGCAAACGCCGACGCGGCAAAATAAGCGCCGCGCGAACCGAACCCGAACCTGAGACCCGCCATGCCCTCTCTTCCTCTCCTCGGCACGCTTCTCGACACCGCCGGCGCCGCCGTCGGCGGCGCACGCGGCGCGAGCCCGGCCCCCGCGACGGGCAGCCCGGACACGCCCGTCTCGACCGCGCCGTTCGCGCAGACCCTGCGGCAGAGCGTGCAGTCGCAGCGCCAGGCCAATGCCAACGGCGCGCAGGCGGGCGGCGCGGCGACGCAGTCGAACGGCAGCGCGAGCGCCAACGATCCGAGCGCGCCGACCACCACGCCGACGGCCGGCGCGGGCACGACGACGGGCGGCACGAAGCCGTCCTCCGGCAAGGACGACGGCAAGACGGGCGACAGCACCGCGCAAACCGCGCCCGATCCCGCCCAGGCCGCCGCGCTCGCCGCCGCCGCGGTCCAGGCGCAACTGCAAGCGCGCCCGGACGCGGCGTCGCAGCCGGTCGACGAAGCCGCGGACGCCGCCGCCTCGATCGCGGATGCGGCCAGCACGCTGGCCGCCAAGCTCGACGCCAAGGCCAACGGCGCCCAGACGGATACGACCGACGCGGCCGGCAGCGCGCCCGCGACGATCCGCGACGCGCTGCAAAGCGCGCTCGACAAGCTCACGAACGGCGGCCAGGGCGCCGCGGCGCCGACCGTCACCCCCGGCACCGGCGGCGGCAGCAGTGCGGGCGCGGACAGCGCGCCGCTGCGCGCGCCGCTCACCGCCAAGGGGCTGATGGCCGACAAGACGCTCGCCGCCTCGAACGCGACGGCGACCGCCGCCGATACGGCCGCCGCGACCGCCCCGACGGGCGAGGCGAAGCCGGCCGCCGGAGCGCTCACCACGTCGCAGCCGGCCGTCGATTCCGGCCAGGCGTCGCTCGCCGCCGCGAGCGCCGCGCTCCAGCAAAGCGTGCCGACCACGCAACAGGCGGGCGCGGCCGTGGCCGGCACGACCCACGTCGCGCCGCCCGTGGGCGGGCCCGACTGGGCCGACGCGCTGGGCCAGAAGGTCGTGTTCCTGTCGAACGCGCACCAGCAAAGCGCGGAACTCACGCTCAATCCGCCGGATCTCGGGCCGCTGCAGGTCGTGCTGCGGGTGGCCGACAATCATGCGCACGCGCTGTTCGTGTCGCAGCATGCGCAGGTGCGCGAAGCCGTCGAGGCGGCGCTGCCCAAGCTGCGCGAGGCGATGGAATCGGGCGGGCTCGGGCTCGGCAGCGCGAGCGTCAGCGACGGTAGCTTCGGCGCCGCGCAGCAGCAGAACCCGCAACAGCAATCGGCGCGCGGACAGGGCGCGCAGCGCGGCTTCGGCGCGTCGGCGGCCGACGATGGGCTCGGCGACGCCGACGCAACGCTCGCCGGCACGGCGACGCGACGCGTCGTCGGGATGGTCGACACCTTCGCGTAAGCGACGTCGCCGCGCCGCGCCCGCGCGCCGCCATCAGCGGCCGTGCAGCGCGGGCGAGCGCACCGCTTCGCGCCCCTGCCGCGCGGCGACGATGAAGTCCGCCGCGCGCTCGCCGATCATCACGGTCGGCGCATTCGTGTTGCCGCCGATCAGGGTCGGCATCACCGACGCATCCACCACCCGCAATCCCTCGACTCCGCGCACGCGCAATTGCGTGTCGACCACCGCGCGCGCGTCGCTGCCCATCCGGCAGGTGCCGACCGGGTGGTAGATCGTGTCCGCGTGCGCGACGATCGCCGCGCGCAGCGCGTCGTCGGAATCATCCGGGTGCGTGTACAGCTCGCGGCCGCCCTGCGACGCGAGCGGCTCGGCCGACAGGATCGCGCGCATCGCCTTCGCGCCGCGCAGCAGCAGCGCGAGATCGCGTTCGTCGCTGAAGAAGCGCGGATCGATCAGCGGCGCGACGCGCGCGTCGCCGCTCGCGAGCGCGACGGTGCCGCGGCTCTTCGGCCGCAGCGCGCACACGTGCAGCGAATAGCCGAAGCCCCAGTGCATGCGCCGATTGTGGTCATCGACGATCGCGGTGCAGAAATGCAGCTGCAGGTCGGGCCGGTCGAGCCCGGGCTCGCTCTTGATGAAGCCGCCCGCCTCCGCGACGTTGCTCGACATCATGCCGTCGCGCTTCGACAGATAGCGAAACAATTGCGGCGTCATTTTCGCGAGGCCGCGCACGCAGATGCCGACGAGCGCGGACGAGTTCACGCGCTTGTTGATGATGAAATCGATATGGTCGATCAGGTTCTCGCCGACGTCGGGCGCGTCGTGCACGACCGCCACGCCGTGCCGGCGCAGCTGCGCCGCCGGCCCGACGCCCGAGCACATCAGCAGCTGCGGCGTATTGAACGCGCCCGCCGCGAGGATCACCTCGGCGCGCGCATCGAGCGTCTCGACGCGGCCGTTCCGCGCGAGTTCGACGCCCGCCGCGCGCTTGCCCTCGAACACGACGCGCAGCACGGTCGCGTCGACGATCACGTGCAGGTTGGAACGCTCGCGCCCATAGACATAGGCCCGCGCGACGCTGCAGCGCGCGCCGTCGCGATGCGTGACCTGATAGAAGCCGACGCCTTCCTGCTGCGCGCCGTTGAAATCGTCGTTGAGCGGATAGCCGGCCGCGTGCGCGGCCGCGATGAATCGTTCGGAGAACGGATTGCGAAAGCGCAGGTCCGACACCGTCAGCGGGCCGTCGGCGCCGTGCCATGCGTCGGCGCCGCGCTGGTTGCCTTCCGCCCGGCGGAAATACGGCAGCACGTCGCGCCAGCCCCAGCCGTCGCAGCCGAGCTGCGCCCACTCATCGTAGTCCTGAGGATGGCCGCGCGTATAGATCATCGCGTTGATCGCACTCGATCCGCCCATCCCGCGCCCGCGCGGCTGATAGCCGCGCCGTCCGCCGAGCCCCGGCTGCGGCACCGTCTCGTAGCCGTAGTTGGTGCCGAACTTGAACGGCACGAGCGCGGCGATGCCGACCGGCATGTTGACGAGCACGTTGCGCTCGGTGTGCCGACCCGCCTCGACGAGCGCGATCGTCGCGTCGGGGCACGCGTCCGCGAGACGACCCGCGAGGCTCGCCCCGCCCGAGCCCCCGCCAACGATGATGTAGTCGTACTGCATGTCATGTCTCCTTCATGCATGAACAGTAAGCGGCGCGCGCGCCGTCCGACGGCCTGGTGCGACCTTGTAATGTTCGCGCATTGTAGGAAGCCCGCCCGGCGCGGCGGCGCATCAATTCAAGAGCGATTCCTCTAAACGCATCCCCGATCTCACTCTAAGATGAATGTCTTCGCCTTGCGCGCACCAACGCGGCCGCCAGAAGCCGCCCGTCGCGAAACGGGAGAGACAGGCATGCACGAACACGTTCTGACAGTCACGCATCAGGTCACGAATCAGGCGCCGCCGCTTGTCGATTACAACGCGTTTGAAACGGACGTCGCGCTCGCCGCCGCGCTGGAACGCCACGCGGCAGCGTGGTATCGAACGAAGCTCGCCGAGTTGGGCGCCGCGTTGACGACCCCCGAGGCGCTCGCGCTCGCCGAGGCCGCGAACCGCCATACCCCCGAACTCGTGACGCACAGCCCGCGCGGCGAACGGATCGACGCGCTCGAATTCCATCCGAGCTGGCATGCGCTGCTCGGCATGGTGCGCGGCGCGGGCCTGCACGCGCTGCCGTTCGCAACGCCGCGCGCCGGCGCGATGCCGGCCCGCTGCGCCGGCTATTTCCTGCACTCGCAACTCGAATCGGGCTCGCTGTGCCCGCTCACGATGACCTTCGCGAGCATTCCCGTGTTGCGCCGCGAACCGGCCCTTTTTGAAACGCTGCGCACGCGCCTGTACGCGTGCGAATACGATCCGCGCGACGCGCCGCTCGAGCAGAAGCGCGCGATCATGGTCGGGATGGGGATGACGGAAAAGCAGGGCGGCTCCGACGTGCGCACGAACACGACCCGTGCGACGCCGCTCGGCACGGGCGGCCGCGGCGGCGCGTATCGCCTGGTCGGCCACAAATGGTTCTTCTCCGCGCCGCAATGCGACGCGCATCTCGTGCTCGCGCGCACCGACGCGCATCCGGGTGTGTCGTGCTTCTACGTGCCGCGCTACACGCCCGACGGCGCGAAGAACGCCGTGCAGATCCAGCGCCTGAAGGACAAGCTCGGCAATCGCTCCAATGCGAGCAGCGAGGTCGAGTTCCTCGACGCCTATGGTCTGATGATCGGCGAGGAGGGGCGCGGCGTGCCGACCATCATCGAAATGGCGAACTATACGCGGCTCGATTGCGTGGTCGGCAGCGCTTCGCTGATGCGCATCGCGCTCATCGAGGCGATTCATCATACGCGCCACCGGAGCGCATTCGGCCGCCTGCTCGTCGAACAACCGCTGATGCGCAATGTGCTCGCCGATCTCGCGCTCGAGTCGGAAGCCGCGACCGTGCTGTTCATGCAGCTCGCGCACGCGTTCGAGGCGGCCGACGGCGCCGCGCCGCCGGCCCTTGCGCGCGGCTGGCGGCAGATCGTGCTGCCGGCTGCGAAATTCTGGGTCTGCAAGCGCGCGCTCGCCTTCACCGGCGAGGCGATGGAAGTCTGGGGCGGCAACGGCTACGTCGAGACCGGCCCGATGGCGCGCTTCTATCGCGAGGCGCCCGTCAATTCGATCTGGGAAGGATCCGGCAACGTGATGTGCCTCGACGTGCTGCGCTCACTCGAGCGCGATCCCGACGCCGCCGCCGCGCTGCTCGACGATTGGCGCGACGACGCGCGGCGCGACCCGCGCTTCGCCGCCGCGCTCGCCGGGCTCGACGATCTGCTCGCGCTCGCGCCCGAGGCGCGCGAAGCGTGCGCGCGCGGGATCGCCCAGCGCATCGCGCTGCTCGCGCAGGCCTCGCTGCTGCTGCGCGACGCACCCGCGCCGGTTGCCGACGCGTTCCTCGCGACGCGCCTCGCCGCGTCGAACCACGACACCGGGCGCGTGTACGGCACGCTGCCCGCCCGCTTCGACCACGCCGCGCTCGTCGAGCGGGCGTTCCCGGCCTGACGGCCGGCCACACCCGCTGCCAAGGAGACCCAGTGAAAAACGACCTGCCCGATCTCGCCCATCTCGATGCGCTGCTGCGCGACCAGCGCGCCGCGTACCTGCGCGCGCCGTATCCGTCCTGGGACGCGCGCGCGAGCCACCTGCGCGCGCTGCGCGCGATGCTGCTCGACCATCGCGACGCGTTCGCCGAGGCGATCAGCGCCGACTTCGGCCATCGCGCGAAGGAAGAGGTGCTGCTGTCGGAAGTGTGGCTCGCGAAGGAGGAAATCGACGACGCGCTGCGGCACGGCAAGCGCTGGATGAAGCCGAGCCGCCGCCCGATGAGCAAGTGGATGCAGCCGGCGCGCGCGAAGGTGATGCCGCAGCCGCTCGGCGTGGTCGGCATCATCGCGCCGTGGAACTACCCGCTGCTGCTCGCGGCCTCGCCGCTCGCCTGCGCGCTCGCGGCGGGCAACCGCGCGATCATCAAGATGTCGGAGCTGACGCCGCGCACCGCCGCGCTGTTCGAGCAGCTGATCGCCAAGACCTTCTCGCGCGACCACGTCGCGGTCGTGAACGGCGACGCCGAGGTGGGCGCGGCGTTCAGCGCGCTGCCCGTCGATCACCTGCTGTTCACCGGCTCGACCCAGGTCGGCCGTCACGTGATGCGCGCGGCCGCCGAGCATCTGACGCCCGTCACGCTCGAACTGGGCGGCAAGTCGCCCGTGATCGTCGGCCCGCACGCGCGCTTCGACGCGGCGGTCGACGCGGTGATCGCCGGCAAGACCCTGAATGCCGGGCAAACCTGCATCGCGCCCGACTACGTGCTGGTGCCGCGCGGCCAGGAGCAGGCGTTCATCGCGCGGGCGCGGGCGCGGGTCGCGCGCCTGTACCCTGACTTCGCGCGCAACGCCGATTACACCTCGATCGTCTCGGATCGCCATTTCGCGCGCCTGCAGCGGCTCGCGGACGAAGCCGAGGCGGCGGGCGCGCAACTGCATCCGCTCGCCGACGTGGCGTCCGACCCGGCGCGGCGGCGCTTCGTGCCGACCATCGTCACGCAGGCGCCCGACGCGGCCACGCTGATGCAGGAGGAAATCTTCGGGCCGCTGCTGCCGGTCGTTCCGTACGACCGGCTCGACGATGCGATCGCGTACATCAATGCGCGGCCGCGGCCGCTCGCGCTGTATTTGTTCGACGAAACGCGGGCGACGGTCGAGCGCGTGATGCGCGACACGATCTCGGGCGGCGTGACGGTCAACGACACGCTGATGCATATCGCGTGCCTCTCGCTGCCGTTCGGCGGCGTCGGCGCGAGCGGGATGGGCGCGTATCACGGCCATGACGGCTTCGTGACGTTCTCGAAGATGAAGCCCGTGCTCACGCAACCCCGCTTCAATACCCGCAATCTGCTCGCGCCGCCTTACGGCAAGCGCTTCGCCTCGGTCATCAAGATGATGCTGCGGTTCTGAACCAAGCTCAGGAAGCGGGCCGGCCGGGACGCGGGCGCGCCGCGCTCAGACCGGCCACAGCGGCCCTTCCTGCATCGCGCCGACCTGCTCGCGCAACTCGAGCACGCGCGCTTCCCAATAGCGCGGCGTGTTGAACCACGGGAACGCGGCCGGGAATGCCGGATCGTCCCAGCGCCGCGCCAGCCAGGCCGCGTAGTGGATGAGGCGCAGCGTGCGCAGCGCCTCGACGAGGTGCAGCTCGCGCGGATCGAATTCGCAGAAATCCTCGTAGCCCGCCAGCAGGTCCGTCAACGCGCGCGCCGCCTCGGGGCGGTCGCCCGGCAGCAGCAGCCACAGATCCTGGATCGCGGGCGCCATCCGGCTGTCGTCGAAATCGACGAAGTGCGGGCCGGCGTCGGTCCACAGCACATTGCTCGGATGACAGTCGCCGTGCGCGCGCAGCCTGCGCACGTCGCCCGCGCGCGCGAAGGCCGCCTCGACGCCCTCCAGCGCGAGCGCAAGCACCGCTTCGTACGCGGGACGCACGTCGTCCGGCACGAGGCTGCCGGACAGCAGGAAATCGCGCGGCGCGTGGCCGAAGGTCGCGATGTCGAGCGCGGGCCGCGCCGCGTAGTCATGCGTCGCGCCGACCGCATGGATGCGGCCGATGAAGCGGCCGAGCCATTCGAGCGTGTCGGCCCGGTCGAGATCGGGCGCGCGGCCGCCGCGCCGCTCGAACAGCGCGAAACGGAAACCGTCGAAATGATGCAGCGACGCGCCGTCGAGCACGCGCGCGGGCACGGCGGGAATCTCGCGCGCCGCAAGCTCGGCGACGAACGCATGCTCTTCGAGAATCGCATCGTCCGACCAGCGATGCGGCCGGTAGAACTTCGCGACGACGGGCGGGCCGTCCTCGATGCCAACCTGGTAGACCCGGTTTTCGTAGCTGTTGAGCGCGAGCAGGCGGCCGTCGGTGCGCGCGCCCGTGGGCATCAGCACGCTGTCGAGCGCATCGAGCACGCATTCCGGCGTGAGGCCGGCAAAAGGCACGCCGGCGCTCGGGCCGGCGGCGGATGAATCAGGAAGGGCGTCGTTCATGTCCCGCATTGTGCCGTGCACGGGACCGAAAGACGAGCGCTTCAGTGCAGCGCCGCGCCCGCGGGCAGCACCGATTCGCCTGTATCGATCAGGTCCTCGAGGAAGAAGGGCTCGGTGTTGAGTTCCTTGGAATCGCCGGGCACGCCCGCGTACCAGGTCACCATCGCCATGTCGCCGAGGATGCGCTGGACGATGCCGCGCGCGCCCTTGGGCACTGCGATATGAGTGGTACAGACAATCGAACCGACATGCATGATGTTCCCCCGCTTTCAGGGCCGGCCGGTGGTCGCCCGGCCAGGCAAATACACGAAACGCGCGCCGCCGCACGAAGGGCGGTGCTGCGCATCCATTGTCAATCGCGGCTGAAATCGCGAAAAGAGAAAATAGCGCTGAATGGGCCGGTGTCCACGCGGATGTCGCCATTCAGCCACGGCCGTCGCATCAGGCTTGCGCGACGGCTTCGCATCATCATAACCTGACAGGTGAGACGGACGTCTACATCCGTTCGTCGCGCCACCGCAACCGCGCCGTCCGCACACCCCGCCCCTCCCGCCGCCCGGAGAACCCGCTTGACCGCCGCCCCCGGATCCGCCCGCTATCTCGAACGCGGCACGCGCGATTACCGGCGGGCCAGCGCCGCGCTGCTGTGCGCGGGCTACGCGACCTTCTCGCTGCTCTACTACGTGCAGCCGCTGCTGCCCGCATTCTCCGCGCAGTTCGGCGTGAGCCCCGCGCAGAGCAGCCTCGCGCTGTCGCTGTCGACGGCCTCGCTGGCCGGCGCGATCTTCGTCGCCGGCTTCGTGTCCGAAGCGCTCGGCCGCCGCCAGTTGATGACCGCGTCGCTGACGCTGTCGGCCCTGCTCACGCTCGGCGCCGCATGCGCGCCGCATTGGTCACAGCTGCTCGCGCTGCGCGCGCTCACCGGGCTCGCGCTCGGCGGCGTGCCGGCCGTCGCGATGGCCTATCTCGCCGAAGAGGTGCACCCCGACGGCCTCGGCCTCGCGATGGGCCTCTATGTCGGCGGCACCGCGATCGGCGGCATGTCCGGGCGGGTCGTCGCCGGCGTGCTGGCCGATCTCGGCTCGTGGCGGATCGCCGTGGGCGCGACCGGGGTGCTCGGCCTCGCAGCGATGCTCGCGTTCCGCGCGCTGCTGCCGCCGTCGCGCCATTTCACGCCGCGCCGCGGCGTCGGCTTCGCGCAGCATCGCGCCGCGCTCGTCGGCCATCTCACGCGCCGCCCCGGGCTGCCCGCGCTGTTCGCCACCGGCTTCGTGCTGATGGGCAGCTTCGTCACGCTCTACAACTACCTCGGCTACCGCCTGCTCGCGCCGCCGTACCGGATGAGCCAGGCGAGCGTCGGCGCGCTGTTCGTGGTCTATCTGGCGGGCGTCGTCGCCTCGCCCTGGTCCGGTCGCGCGGCCGACCGGCTCGGCCGCGGCCGCGTGCTGATCGCGAGCCTCGGGCTGATGCTCGCGGGCCTCGCGCTCACGCTGCTGCGTCCCGTGCCCGCGATCGCGGCCGGCCTCGCCTGCGCGACCTTCGGCTTCTTCGCCGGCCATGCGGTCGCGAGCGGCTGGGTCGGCCGCCTCGCGAACACCGGCAAGGGGCAGGCCGCCGCGCTGTATCTGCTCGCCTACTACCTCGGTTCGAGCTTCGTGGGCTGGTTCGGCGGACAGTGCTGGAGCGCGGCCGGCTGGCGCGGCGTCGTCGCGCTGACCGGCGCGCTGCTGCTGCTCGGGCTGGCGCTCGCGGTCCGGCTGCGGCAACGCGAGCGGCGCGGCCTCGCGTAAACCTCACCCGCGTTCGATTGCCAGGAAGCCGCGACATCGGCTATCGTTGCGATTCGTCACTCACGTCACGCACGATTCACCCTTCGTCTCGATGCAGCCTCTCGCGCCCGCCTTCGCCGTTTCGCAGCCGCCCTGTCAGGGCTCGCTGCACGCCTGCGCGCGCGCGTCCGCCCCGCCCCCACCTGTCGATCCGCCGCGCGTCGGCGCACCGCCGCCGCCCGTCGCACTGCACGGCTGAACGCCGCGCGGTCGTCCCTCGTTCCAGTCGTCGCACCGGCGCGCCTTGCGCGCGGCGTCCGCACGCCTGGTCCTGCCCGTTTCACTCGACAGGTGAACCCTCATGCATTCCGTCAAACACGCGCTGGCCGCATATGGCGCCACCACGCTCTTCGTGCTGCTGTGGAGCAGCGGTGCGATCTTCGCCGAACTCGGCCTGCGCCATGCGAGCGCCTTCGCGTTCCTGATCGCGCGCTTCGCGCTCGCGTCCCTCGTCCTGCTGCCGCTCGCGCTCGCGCGCGGCCGCTGGCTCCCCGAACCCGGCGCGCGGCGCCTCGCGATCGCGACCGGGTTCCTGCTGATGGGCGGCTACTCGATCCTGTACCTGCTCGCGCTCGAACGCGGCCTCGCGCCGGGCGTGCTCGCGACCCTGCTCGGCGTGCAGCCGATCCTCACGCTCGCGCTGCTCGAACGCCGCTGGTCCGGCGCGCGCCTCGCGGGTCTCGCGCTGGCGCTGGGCGGCCTCGCGCTCGTCGTCTATCGCGGTGGCGGGGCGGTACCGCCGTCGGGCATCGCCTGCGCGCTCGGCGCGCTGCTCGCGATGACCTTCGGCGCGCTGCTGCAAAAGCGCATGAAGGCCGCGCCGATCGACGTGCTGCCGGTGCAGAACGCGATCGGCCTCGGCCTGTGCCTGGCGTTCGCGCCGTTCAAGCCGCTCGCGTTCGAGGTGAGCTGGGCGTCCGTGGTGCCGCTCGTCTGGCTCGGCATCGTGATCTCGGTGTGCGCGCAACATCTGTTCTACCGGTTGATGCAGCGCGGCGATCTCGTCAACGTGACGAGCCTGTTCTATCTGGTGCCGGTCGTGACCACGCTGATGGACGCGCTGTGGCTCGGCCATCCGCTCGAACCGCTGGTGCTCGCCGGCATGGCGGCGATCCTCGCGGGGCTCGCCCTGGTGTTCCGCAGCGGCTCCCGGGCGGCAGCCCCGGCATGACGCGGTGCGGCATGCGCGGCCCGCGCATGCCGCACCGATGGAAAGCAATACGAAAGAATCGGCCGCCGGCTTGATCTGAGTCGGCTTTTAAGGGTACGGATAGCGAAAAAACGCGCGGCGTTTCCTATACTCGAAGTAACCGTCCTGCGGCACGTGGTCGGGGTGAGATAACAAGGAGACGAGCATGTCGACTTACTTCACGATTGGCGACTTCATCCTGCTGATTCCGATGGCGCTCGCCGGCGCGCTGTTCCTGGGCGCCGTGCCCTGTGCGACCGAATTCCGCCACAACGTCCTGCGCGTGTTCGGCGCGATGCTGGGGGTGATGGTCGCCGTGCTGCTCGTGGAAGGGCTGCCCGCGCTGATCTAGCGGCACGGATCGCCGCGGCGTGCGACGTGGCGCACGCGCGGCCCCGGTCGATCAGATCGCCTGATCCGTGGATGGCTTCTCCCACAGATTGATGCCGCCCTCGGTCGCATGGCGATCGATCTCCGCGCGTTCGTCCGCGCTGAACGACAGGTTCTTCAGCGCGGCGACGTTTTCGCGCACCTGTTCCGCGCGACTCGCGCCGATCAGCGCCGAGGTCACGCGGCCGTCGCGCAGCACCCAGGCGAGCGCCATCTGCGCGAGGGTCTGGCCGCGCCGCTCGGCGATCGCGTTGAGCTTGCGCACGTGCTCCAGATTCTCCTCGCTCAGGTGCGACTCCTTCAACGAGCCGCCGCCCGGCTTGTTGATCCGCGCATCGGCGGGAATCCCCTTCAGGTACTTCGACGTCAGCAGCCCCTGGGCCAGCGGCGTGAATGCGATGCTGCCCGCGCCGACCGCGTCGAGCGTATCGAGCAGTTCGTGCTCGGCCCAGCGGTTCAGCAGGTTGTAGGCGGGCTGATGGATCAGGAGCGGCACCTTGTATTCGGCGAGCAGCGTCGCGATCTCGCGGGTCTTGGCCGCCGAGTACGACGAGATGCCGATGTACAGCGCCTTGCCCTGCTGCACCGCGGTCGCGAGCGCGCTCGCGGTCTCCTCGAGCGGCGTGTGCGCGTCGAAGCGATGCGAGTAGAAAATGTCGACATAGTCGAGCCCCATCCGCTGCAGGCTCTGGTCGAGACTCGCGAGTATGTACTTGCGCGAGCCGCCGCCGCTGCCGTACGGGCCGGGCCACATGTCCCAGCCGGCCTTCGACGAAATCAGCAGCTCGTCGCGATACGGCCGGAAATCTTCCTTCAGCAGGCGGCCGAAGTTGGTCTCCGCGCTGCCGTACGGCGGGCCGTAGTTGTTGGCGAGATCGAAGTGCGTGATGCCGAGGTCGAACGCGGTGCGCAGGATCTCGCGCTGGGTCGAGATCGGCGTCGTGTCGCCGAAGTTGTGCCACAAGCCGAGCGACAGAGCGGGCAGCTTGAGCCCTGACTTGCCGCATACGCGGTACTGCATCTCTGCATATCGTTCGGAGGCTGCTTCGTAGGCCATGAGAAGTCCCGGTTAAGACGTGTCGAGAAGGCGGCCGGCGCGATCGCGCCAGACAGGCGGCATGCCGCTGGGCGGCATCCCGGACCGGCTATGTTAGCCAACCCGCCCCGATCGCGCATGCGGCGCGCGCGGACATGGACGCGATAGCGGCGCTCCCCTACACTGCGACGTCCTGATGGTTCGTTATTGCGAGGATTTTCATGACCCGGGCGATTTCCGTTGCGCTCATCGTCGGCGGCATCGTGCTGCTGTATTTCGGCGGCCAGTCGTTTCATTCGATCAACGACGACGTCGCGCGCTTCTTCAGCGGCTCGCCGTCGAACAAGACCATCATGCTGATCGCGGGCGGCGTGGTCGCCATGCTGGCCGGACTGATCGGCATCGCGATCCCGTCCGGCAAGCGCTGAGCCGCGCGCTCAGAGCGTCACGTCGGGCGTGGCCGCCGAGCGCGAGCCGGGGACCGGCCGGTTGCTCGCGCCGTGGTAGGTGAACACGAGCGAGAACTTCACGCGGTCCGAGGTGTTCTGGCCGGCCGAATGCAGCGTGTTGCAGTGGAAGAACACGACGTCGCCCGCCTCGAGCGGCGGGCACACGGCCTGCTCGATCAGCGGGCGATTCGCCGGCAGATCGGCGCGGAAGAACTTGGCCGCGTCGAAGCTGTCCGCGCCGAACTCGGCCGTGTGCGAGCCCGGCACCAGCCACAGCGCGCCGTTCTCGTGGGTCTCGGCGCCGAGCGCGAGCCACACCGACACCAGGTCGGGCCGCTCGAACGACCAGTAGCGCGCATCGCGGTGCCAGCCGGTCAGGCTGCCGTACATCGGATGCTTGGTCATCATGCAGTTGTGATGCGCGCGCGACAACACCGGCGCCTCGTCGAAATACGCGCGCATCCACGCGCCGATTTCGGGCGCCGTCGCGCGCTGCGCGAACGCCGCGTCGCGCCCGTACGCATCGAGCAGCCGCCGCACGGTATGGCCGCCCGGCGCGCGCTTCGATTCGGGCGCGCCCGGATAACGCAAATCGGCCTCGAATTCGACCGGCTGCGCGGCCTCCCCGAGTTGTCGCTCGGCCAGCGCCTTCAGCGCCGCACACCGCTCGGGGGACACGAGCCCCTTTGCCACGACAAAACCGTGCTCGCGCACCGCCTGCACCTGCGCGTGAATCGACTCCGACTGCAACCAAGACATGGGACGCTCGATGTATTTGTATGTGAACGATTCGATTGTAAAACGGTGTGAACCAGTACGCGCACCACCAATACTGGCTGCATGGAATTGAGTGCCGGTACGGATTGATGTAACGCAAGGGAACTGCGCGACGCCGCCCGGCCACTAAGCTCGAAGCAGGCGCGCAGGTCCGCCGTCCGCCGCGGGTTTGCGCGACTTCTCGGCGTCATGAATCGCCTGTAGTCTCGGCGAGCCTGTCAGTTCTTGCGGGCGCGGGATAGCGCGCCTTTCGGTAAGATTTTCGCCAGGCGCCCACCGGGCCTTTGATCCGCACGTCCGTCCCGGACGTCATCCATTCGAGCGAAGCACTGTACTCATGTCTGTCCGCCTTACTTCCCGTCTCGGCCGCGTTGCCCGGACCGCCCTGCCCGCCGCACCGCGCCGCATCGTGCGGGCGCTGCGCCACCACAGCGCCCGCGCGCGGGCCCTCGCCGAACGTGCGCAGCAACCGCTGCGCTTCACCGGCATCCGCGGCTGGCTGCAGGCGCTCGTGGCGATCATGAGCGCGCACGCGGCGGCGCGTCGCGGCGCGCTGCGTTCACTGCTGCAAAAACCCTCGTCGCTGCGCGAACTCGCCGCGCGGCGCGCCGCCCCGCGCCGCCGCGTCAATCGGCCGCGCCGGCTCGCGGCCAGCACCGCCGGCTGGTTCGGCTTCGGTTTCGGCGCACGCTGATCCCCCGGCCGCCCGCGCGACGCCCATAAAAAAACCCCGGCAATGCCGGGGTTTTTCATTCGACGGGGATGCCGCGCGTTCAGGCGGTTTCCACGGCCGGTTCGACGCCGGCGGCTTCCGCCAGCACGAGCGCCTTGTCGGTCGCTTCCCACGAGAATTCCGGCTCTTCGCGGCCGAAGTGGCCGTAGGCGGCGGTCTTTTCGTAGATCGGACGCAGCAGGTCCAGCATCTTGATGATGCCCTTCGGACGCAGATCAAAATGTTCGCGCACGAGCTTCGTGATCGTCTCGTCCGACACGCGGCCGGTGCCGAACGTGTTGACCATCACGGAAGTCGGCTCAGCCACGCCGATTGCATACGAAACCTGGATCAATGCGCGCGATGCCAGGCCCGCCGCGACGATGTTCTTCGCGACGTAGCGGCCCGCGTACGCGGCCGAGCGGTCGACCTTCGACGGATCCTTGCCCGAGAACGCGCCGCCGCCGTGCGGCGCCGCGCCGCCGTAGGTATCGACGATGATCTTGCGGCCCGTCAGACCGCAATCGCCTTGCGGGCCGCCGATCACGAACCGGCCGGTCGGGTTCACCAGGAACTTGATGTCGCCCTTGATCAGGTCGGCGGGCAGCGTCGGCTTGATGATCTCCTCGATCACCGCCTCGCGCAGCATGTCCAGTTCGATTTCCGGTGCATGCTGGGTCGACAGCACGACCGTGTCGATCGAGTGCGGCTTGCCGTCGACGTAGCGGATCGTGACCTGCGACTTCGCGTCCGGGCGCAGCCATTGCAGGCGGCCGTCGCGGCGCAGGTTGGCCTGGCGTTCGACGAGACGGTGCGACAGGTGGATCGGCAGCGGCATCAGTTCCGGCGTTTCGTCGCACGCGTAGCCGAACATCAGGCCCTGGTCGCCCGCGCCCTGGTCGAGGTTGTTGTCGTGCGCGCGGTCGACGCCTTGTGCGATGTCCGGCGATTGCTTGTCGTACGCGACGAGCACCGCGCAGCCGCGGTAGTCGATGCCGTAGTCGGTGTTGTCGTAGCCGATCCGCTTGATGGTGTCGCGCGCGATCTGGATGTAGTCGATGTTGGCGGTGGTGGTGATTTCACCGGCCAGCACGACGAGACCCGTGTTGCACAGCGTTTCAGCTGCGACGCGGGAGTATTTGTCCTGCGCGAGGATCGCGTCGAGGATCGCGTCGGAGATTTGGTCGGCGACCTTGTCCGGATGGCCTTCCGATACGGATTCAGACGTGAAGAAGAAGTCGTTTGCCACGGTATCAGGCTCCTGTTGTGGTTACGGTGCGTTCACGTAGCCAGCTTCTTGAGGCCTGAAGTGGCGACGCTTTAGCGGATTTCCTGCCCGATAGCGCTGGTGGCGCCCATCGGCTTCGCCCCGCAAGTTGTCAGTTAACTCGGCGAAGCCCTTATTATAACGGCTTTCTCGAAATGTAGCAGGCCACCCCGTGCCGTCCGAATTGCTGTTTTATTCCCCCGTCCGCACCGCGCCGGCTCGCCGGCCCGCCGGAGGCGACGCATGCTAGGCCGACTCGGCACGCAACTCGCCCTCGGCTTCCTGAAGCTGCTCGCCCAGCTGCCGTACGGCCTCGTGGCGCGGCTCGGCGACGGCCTCGGCTGGCTGCTCTACCAGATCCCGAGCCGCCGCAAGCGCATTGTCCATACCAATCTGAAGCTGTGCTTCCCGGAATGGAGCGACGCGCGCCGCGAGACGGTCGCGGGCCAGCACTTCCGGCACGCGATCCGCAGCTACGTCGAGCGCAGCATCCAGTGGTTCGGCTCGGCGAAGAAGCTCGAGAAGCTGATCGAGGTCGACAGCGCGGTCGACCTGACCGATCCCGCCCTGCCGCCGACGCTGTTCCTCGGCCTGCATTTCGTCGGCATCGAGGCCGGCTCGATCTTCCTCAACTACGCGCTGCGGCGGCGCTGCGGCTCGCTGTACCAGCCGTTCTCGAATCCAACGCTCGAGGCGGCCGCGAAGGCCGCGCGCGGGCGCTTCGACGCCGAGATGGTCGGCCGCGCCGACAGCGCCCGGGTGGTGCTGCGCTGGCTGCGCGACCGCAAGCCCGTGATGCTCGGCGCCGACATGGACTACGGCCTGCGCAATTCCACCTTCGTGCCGTTCTTCGGCGTGCCCGCGTGCACGCTGACCGCGGTCGGCCGGCTCGCGAAGACGGGCCGCGCCCAGGTGGTGCCGTTCATCGGCGAGGTGCTGCCGAACTACAAGGGCTACCGGCTCAAGGTGTTCAGGCCCTGGAACGACTACCCGACCGGCGACGACGACCTCGACGCGCGCCGCATGAACGCGTTCCTCGAGGAGCAGATCCCGCTGCTGCCCGAGCAGTACTACTGGGTGCACAAGCGTTTCAAGACCCGTCCGCCCGGCGAACCCGGCTTCTACTGAGCGGCTCCGCCGCAGCTTACAATAGCGCCCATGAAACTCTCGTTCACCAAGATGCACGGCGTCGGCAACGACTTCATCGTGCTCGACGGCTATCGCCACGACCTCGCGCTCAGCGCCGAGCAGGTGCGCGCGCTCGCCGACCGCCATTTCGGCATCGGCGCCGACCAACTGCTGCTCGTCGAGAAGCCGACGGTCGACGGCGTGGACTTCCGCTACCGGATCTTCAATTGCGACGGCGGCGAGGTCGAGCACTGCGGCAACGGCGCGCGCTGCTTCGTCAAGTTCGTGCGCGACCAGGGCCTCACCGACAAGCGCAGCGTGCGCGTCGAGGTGAAGCACGGCATCATCACGCTGACCATGCAGGACAACGGCGAGGTCGTCGTCGACATGGGCGCGCCCGGCTTCGATCCGGTCCGCGTGCCGTTCGACGCGCAGGGCCTCGACGGCCGCCGCGAAGGCGCGGACACGCTGTGGCCGCTCGAGGTCGACGGCGCGACGCGCTGGATCTCGGCGGTGACGATGGGCAACCCGCACGCCGTGCAGGTGGTCGACGACGTCGACACCTACCCGGTGCTGGCCGAGGGCCCGCTGATCGAGCACCATCCGCGCTTTCCGCGCCGCGTGAACGCCGGCTTCATGCAGATCGTGTCGCGCCGCGAAGTGAAGCTGCGCGTCTACGAGCGCGGCGCGGGCGAGACGCTCGCCTGCGGCACGGGCGCGTGCGCGGCGGTCGCGGCCGGCGTGAGGCGCGGGCTGCTCGAGGCGCCCGTCACCGTGCATACCCGCGGCGGCCCGCTGACGATCACCTGGGACGGAACCGCCGCGCCGCTGTGGATGGCCGGCCCGGCCACGACCGTGTTCGAAGGCATGATCGACCTGCCCGCCTGACCCCTTATTCGCCCCCGATACAGCGCCATGAACGATCGCGAAGTCGCCGACTACCTGCTCGCCAACCCCGAGTTCTTCTCCCGGCACGCGGAGCTGCTCGCCACCATCCGTCTCGCGAATCCGCACGGCAAGGCGGCCATCTCGCTGCAGGAGCGCCAGATGGAGATGCTGCGCGACAAGAACAAGCATCTCGAACGGCGCCTCGCCGAACTGCTGCGCTACGGCCACGAGAACGACGGGCTGGCCGAGAAGTACGGCCGCTGGACCGCCCGCGTGATCGCCGAGCGCGATCCGTACGCCCTGCCGCGCGCGATCGCCGACGGCCTGGCCGAAGTGTTCGACGTGCCGCAGACCGCGCTGCGTCTGTGGGACGTCGCCGACACCTACGCGCAGGCCGAGTTCGCGCGCAACGTCGGCGAGGAGCTGCGGCTGTTCGCGAACAGCCTCGCGACGCCCTACTGCGGCGCGAACACCGGCTTCGAGGCCGCGCACTGGCTCGCGCCGGTCGCGGCGACGGCGGCCGCGGACGGCGACGCCGCGGCGGGCGCGGCCGAATCGGGCGCCGCGGCGTCGGTTGCGCTGATCGCGCTGCGTGCGCCGCAGGCTGACGCCGACGCGAACGCGTTCGGCCTGCTCGTGCTCGGCTCGCCGGACGCGCGCCGCTTCCACGACGGCATGGGCACCGACTTCCTGACCCAGATCGGCACGCTCGCGAGCGCCGCGCTCACGCGCCTGCTGCCGCACTGAATCGGCCCGCGCGATGACCGACGATCCGATCGCCGCCTACCTGTCGCACCTGAAACACGTCAGGCAGCTGTCGGACCACACGCTGCGCGCCTACGCGCACGCGCTGGACGAACTGGTCAAACTCGCCGACGGCCGGCCGCTCGCGAGCCTCACCGCGGTCGACATGCGCGGCGCGGTGGCCCGCGCGCACGGCGGCGGGCTGTCGGCGCGCTCGATCGCGCACCGCCTGTCCGCGTGGCGCGCGTTCTACCGCTGGTACGCGCAGCACGTCGAAATGAGCGCGAACCCGGTCGCCGCGGTGCGCGCGCCGAAGCGGCCGAAGACGCTGCCGAAGGCGCTCTCGGTCGACGACGCGAGCGCGCTGATGGACGCGCGCCTGCCCGACACGACGGAAGGCGCGCGCGACCACGCGATCCTCGAGCTGTTCTATTCGTCGGGCCTGCGCCTCGCCGAGCTGGTGGGCCTCGACGCCGTCTACGCGAACGCGGACGGCTACCGCTCGTCCGGCTGGCTCGACCTCGCCGAGGCCGAAGTCACGGTGCGCGGCAAGGGCAGCAAGGAGCGCAAGGTGCCGGTCGGCCGCAAGGCGATCGAGGCGCTCCAGGCGTGGCTCGCGGTGCGCGGCGAATTCGTGCGCCTCGATCCGCATCCGCTGTTCCTGTCCGCGCGCGGCAACCGGATGTCGCCGAACGTGGTGCGCGAGCGCGTGAAGCGCGCGGCGCTGATGGCCGGGATTCCGGCCAACGTGCACCCGCACGTGCTGCGCCACTCGTTCGCGACCCACGTGCTGCAGTCGAGCGGCGACCTGCGCGCGGTGCAGGAGCTGCTCGGCCACGCGAGCATCACCGCGACCCAGGTGTACACGTCGCTCGACTTCCAGCATCTCGCCAAGATTTACGACAGCGCGCACCCGCGCGCGAAAAAGCGCGGCTGAGCGCCGCCCAACCCGCGCTTCAACCCGCGCTTCAACCCGCGCTTGATCCCGCGCTTGATCCCGCCGCGTCCGACGCGGCTTTTTGATGACGCCATGCAAACCGTTACGCTCAAACCGTCGAAAGACAAATCCCTGCTGCGCCGTCACCCGTGGGTCTACGCGAACGCGATCGACCGCGTGGACGGCCGCCCCGCGTCCGGCGCGACCGTCATCGTGCGCGCGCACGACGGCCGCTTCCTCGCGCGCGGCGCGTTCAGCCCGCAGTCGCAGATCCGCGTGCGGGTCTGGAGCTTCGACGAAGCCGAGCCGATCGATCATGCCTTCTTCAAGCGCCGCGTGCAGCGCGCGCTCGCGCACCGGCAGGCGATGGTGACGGACACCGGCGCCGTGCGGCTCGTGTTCGGCGAGGCCGACGGCCTGCCCGGCCTGATCGTCGACCACTACCAGTCCGACGAGACGCCGTCGCGCGGCCAGCTGGTGTGTCAGTTCATGGCGGCCGGCGTCGAGGCCTGGAAGACCGCGATCGTCGACGCGCTGGTCGGCGCGACCGGCTGCCCGAACGTCTACGAGCGCTCCGACGTGTCGATCCGCGAAAAGGAAGGGCTCGAACAGGTGACGGGCGTGCTGGCCGGCGACCCGCCGCCCGCGACCCTGATCGCCGCCGAGCACGGCGTGCGCTACCACGTCGACGTGCCGAACGGCCACAAGACGGGCTTCTACGTCGACCAGCGCGACAACCGCGCGCTCGTCGCGCAGTACGCGCGCGAGCGCGACGTGCTGAACTGCTTCTGCTACACCGGCGGCTTCTCGCTCGCGGCGCTCAAGGGCGGCGCGCGGCGCGTGGTATCGATCGACTCGTCGGGCGATGCGCTCGACCTGGCGCGACGCAATGTCGCGGCCAACGGCTTCGACGCGGCCCGCGCCGAATGGCTCGACGCCGACGCGTTCAAGACGCTGCGCCGCCTCGTCGACGACGGCGAGCGCTTCGACCTGATCGTCCTCGATCCGCCGAAGTTCGCGCCGTCGCGCGAGCACGTCGACCGCGCGGCCCGCGCCTACAAGGACATCAACCTGAGCGGCTTCCGGCTGCTGCGGCCGGGCGGCCTGCTGTTCACCTACTCGTGCTCGGGCGCGATCGACCTCGACCTGTTCCAGAAGATCGTCGCGGGCGCCGCGGCCGACGCGCGCGTCGACGCGCGGATCCTGAAGCGGCTCGGCGCGGGCGTCGACCATCCGCTCCTGAGCGCATTCCCCGAGGGCGAATATCTGAAGGGCCTGCTGTTGCAAATCGCCTGATCGCCCCGATCTTGGCAGCCAACCGCGCGCGGCGGCCAATGCGACGGTCATCCGGCCGGCGCGCGGGGGCTTGACAGGTGTGCTTCAATAGTCGGTTGCAGGCCTGCGCTTCGCGCGCGGGCGCCGCGCGCACTCCTACGTTTTGACCCCGTTTCACGAACCACAGGCGATCGACATGGCCATTCCCGTCACCATCCTCACCGGCTTTCTCGGCAGCGGCAAGACGACGCTGCTCAAGCGCATCCTGAACGAACAGCACGGCATGAAGATCGCCGTGATCGAGAACGAGTTCGGCGAAGAGAACATCGACAACGAGATCCTCGTTCAGGATTCGAACGAGCAGATCATCCAGATGAGCAACGGCTGCATCTGCTGCACGATCCGCGGCGATCTGGCGCGCGCGCTCGGCGACCTCGCCGCGAAGAAGCGCGACGGCTCGCTCGATTTCGACCGGGTCGTGATCGAAACCACCGGCCTCGCGAATCCGGGCCCCGTCGCGCAGACCTTCTTCATCGACAGCGAGATCGCCGACGACTTCCTGCTCGACGCGATCATCACGCTGGTCGACGCCAAGCACGCGAACGCGCAGCTCGACGAGCACGAGGTCGTGCAGCGCCAGGTCGGCTTCGCGGATCGCCTGTTCATCACCAAGGCCGACCTGGTCGACGACGCGACGCTCGCGGGGCTCAAGCACCGCCTGCTGCACATGAATCCGAAGGCGACCGTGAAGATCGTCAATTTCGGCGACGCGGACATCAAGGAGATCTTCGACCTGCGCGGCTTCAACCTGAACGCGAAGCTCGAGATCGATCCGGACTTCCTCGCCGAGGACGACCACGCCCACGCGCATCACGACCACGACCACGGCCACGGCCACGACGACCACGCGCATTGCGACCATGATCACGGCCATTGCGAGCACGAGCACGGCCACGCGCACCATCACCACGCGCACCACGACGACAAGATCAAGTCGTTCGTCTACCGCAACGACCGCCCGTTCGACCCGAACAAGCTCGAGGACTTCCTCGGCGGCATCCTGCAGATCTACGGCGAACGGATGCTGCGCTACAAGGGCGTGCTGTACATGAAGGGCGTCGACCGCAAGGTGGTGTTCCAGGGCGTGCACCAGATGATGGGCAGCGACCTCGCCGCCAAGTGGCTGCCGATCGAGAAGAAGACCAGCAAGATGGTGTTCATCGGCATCGACCTGCCGCAGGACCTGATCACCGACGGCCTCGACGCCTGCCTCGCCTGAGCGCCGCGGCCGGTGCGGCGGCCGGTTCGCGCCGCATCGGACGTCATCGCTTTTTCGCGGTTTGCAGGTTATATTTTCAGGATGCCGGCCGTACCGGACGGGGATCGACCCGATACGGTGGGCGCTTGCGATTCAGTTACAATACCTGCCCACTGGAAGTGGCATGACGACAACGGGCCCGGTTCTTGCATGATGAATCGGGCGCAACGCACCGGCGAACGCCGCCGCGAGTTGGCCGGTCCGCGCGGTGCGACATGGAACGCCGCCGACCGGTTGGCGGCGCCCGCATCCGGCCCAGGGGGACCTTGGATGATGGACAACCGGTAATCCAGAGGCTTTCGGCCCCGCCCGGCGCAATGGCAAATAATTGCAAGGCCAGTTGCGGGTAATCCCAAAGTGCGGGCAATATCTCGCGGTTTGCCGCACATTGAAGAAGCAAGCAGATGACGAAGAAACTCTTGACCGAAGCCGAAATCCTGAAGATGAGCGACAAGGATTACATGAACGAGGATCAGCTCGCCTTCTTCAAAGCTCGGCTCGAACAGTTGCAGGCGGAAATCCTCCACAACGCTGGCCAGACGACCGAGAACCTGCGTGAGACGGTGATCGTGCCGGATCCCGCCGATCGCGCGACGATCGAAGAGGAGCACGCGCTCGAACTGCGTACGCGCGATCGCGAGCGCAAGCTCCTCAAGAAGGTCCAGCAATCGCTCGCGCGCATCGAGTCCGGCGACTACGGCTGGTGCGAAGAGACCGGCGAGCCGATCGGCATCCCGCGTCTGCTCGCCCGTCCGACGGCCACGCTGTCGCTCGAGGCGCAGGAGCGGCGCGAGTTGCGCCAGAAGCTGTTCGGCGACTGATCGCCCCGGCGCGGGCCGCCTCCCGCGCCCCCGACACGCTGCTTCGAGACAAGCGCGCGGCCTGCCGCGCGCTTTTGCTTTTTGGGCCGCCGCGCTCTTGATATCGCGGCGCACGCCCTAAAATGAAGGCCATGCGCGTCGAGCATCCTGCTCCGCGCAGCGCCACATTCCAGCGGCGACGCTCGTGCGCCGCCGCGTCTTCCCCGTTTTTCTGAAGGAACGCAGATGGAGCAATTTCACGGCACGACGATCGTTTCCGTACGGCGCGGCGACAAGGTCGCCCTGGGCGGCGACGGCCAGGTGACGCTCGGCAACATCGTGATGAAGGGCGGCGCGCGCAAGGTCCGCCGCATCTACAACAATCAGGTGCTGGTCGGCTTCGCGGGCGGCACCGCCGATGCGTTCTCGCTGCTCGACCGCTTCGAGGCGAAGCTCGAAAAGCACCAGGGCAACCTGACCCGCTCCGCCGTCGAGCTGGCGAAGGATTGGCGCACCGATCGCATGCTGCGCCGTCTCGAGGCGATGCTGATCGCCGCCGACGCCACCACGACGCTCGTCATCACCGGCAACGGCGACGTGCTCGACCCCGAAGGCGGGATCTGCGCGATCGGTTCGGGCGGTTCGTATGCGCAGGCCGCGGCGCGCGCGCTGGCCGAGAACACGGATCTGTCCCCGCGCGAGATCGTCGAGAAGTCGCTCGCGATCGCGGGCGACATGTGCATCTATACGAATCACAACCGCATCATCGAGACCATCGAGTAAGGACGCGCATCAATGAGCACCATGACCCCTGCCGAGATCGTCTCGGAACTCGACAAGCACATCATCGGCCAGGCGAAGGCCAAGAAGGCCGTGGCCGTCGCGCTGCGCAACCGCTGGCGCCGCCAGCAGGTCGCGGAGCCCCTGCGCCAGGAAATCACGCCGAAGAACATCCTGATGATCGGGCCGACGGGCGTCGGCAAGACCGAGATCGCGCGCCGTCTCGCGAAGCTCGCGGATGCGCCGTTCATCAAGATCGAGGCGACCAAGTTCACCGAGGTCGGCTATGTCGGCCGCGACGTCGACAGCATCGTGCGCGACCTGATCGAGATCTCGGTCAAGCAGACCCGCGAATCGGAGATGCGCAAGGTGCGCAGCAAGGCGCGGGACCAGGCTGAAGACCGGATCCTCGACATCCTGCTGCCGCAGCCGCGCGCGGTCGGCTTCGGCGCGGGCAGCGAGCACGCGAACGACGACAACAACGTCACCCGCCAGACCTTCCGCAAGCGTCTGCGCGAAGGCCAGCTCGACGACAAGGAAGTCGAGCTCGACCTCGAGCAGCCGCAGGCCGGCATGGACATCATGGCGCCGCCGGGCATGGAAGAGATGACCGAGCAGATCCGCTCGATGTTCTCGAACCTCGGCAACGCCAAGAAGATGCGCCGCAAGGTGAAGATCAAGGAAGCGCTGAAGCTGCTCACCGACGAGGAAGCGGCGAAGATGCTCAACGACGAGGAAGTGAAGACGAAGGCCGTGCAGAACGTCGAGCAGAACGGCATCGTGTTCCTCGACGAGATCGACAAGATCGCGTCGCGCAACCAGGAAGGCGGCGGCGGCGAAGTGTCGCGGCAGGGCGTGCAGCGCGATCTGCTGCCGCTCGTCGAGGGCACCACGATCAACACCAAGTACGGGATGGTGAAGACCGACCACGTCCTGTTCATCGCGAGCGGCGCGTTCCACCTCGCCAAGCCGAGCGACCTGATCCCCGAGCTGCAGGGCCGCTTCCCGATCCGCGTCGAGCTGGAATCGCTGTCGGTCGAGGATTTCGAAGCGATCCTCGTGTCGACCGACGCGAGCCTCGTCAAGCAATACCAGGCGCTGCTCGAGACGGAGGACGTCAAGCTCGAGTTCGCCGACGACGGGATCCGCCGGCTCGCCGAAATCGCCTACTCGGTCAACGAGAAGACCGAGAACATCGGCGCGCGGCGCCTGTACACGGTGATCGAGAAGCTGCTCGAGGACGTCTCGTTCTCGGCCGGCAACCACGCCGGCGAAAACGTGACGATCGACGCGGCCTATGTCGACCGCGCGCTCGGCCAGGTGTCGCAGGACGAAGACCTGTCGCGTTACGTGCTGTGACGTAACGTCGCGGCGCACGTCACGCGCCGCGACGACGCAAACGAAACGGGCGGCTCCCTCGCGGGAACCGCCCGTTTGTCTTGGCGCGCGCCGGCGCGCCGCCGCGCGCTTACTGCCGCACCGGCTTCTTCGCGAGCTTGCGCTGCAGCGTGCGGCGGTGCATGTTGAGCGCGCGCGCCGTCGCCGAGATGTTGTTGTTGTTTTCCGCGAGCACGCGCTGGATGTGCTCCCATTCGAGCCGATCGACCGACAGCACGACCGGGTTCTCCAACGCCTCTTCCGCCTGCACCTCGGTGGCATTGGTCTGCAGCGCGGCCAGGATCGATTCGACGTTGGCCGGCTTCGCGAGGTAGTTGTCCGCGCCGTCCTTCACCGCCTGAACCGCGGTCGCGATGCTCGCATAGCCCGTCAGCACAAGGATCCGCGCGTCCGCCTGCAGGTCGCACAGCGGCGCGATCAGGCTCAGGCCGGAGTCTTCGCCGAGATGCAGGTCGACGGTGATGAACTGGTACTGCTGCTCGGCCGCGAGCCGCAGCGCCTCGTCCTTGTTGTGCGCCTGCCGCACCGTGTAGCCGCGGCGTTCCAGCCCGCGCGCGAGCGTGCCCGCGAACACCTCGTTGTCGTCGATCACGAGGAAGTGGTTGTCGCTCATCTGTCGTTCTCCATCTGGTCAGCGTGTGTCGTTGAGTCGTGGCCGGCGCCGCGGGCCGCGGGCGCGACTTCGCGCACCGCCGGCAGCCGCAGCCATGCGCGGGTGCCGCGCGGCTTCGCGTCGGCCAGCTCGATCGAGCCGCCCAGCCGCGCCGCCGCGCTGAATGCAAGGTACAGGCCGACGCCGTGGCCGCCCTGCGTGCTGTCGACCGGCATCGCGCCGAGCTGGTCGCGCAGCGCGGCCGGAATGCCGGGGCCGTTGTCGCAGACCTCGAATTCGATCTCGTCGCGCGCGCCGTCGTGCACGAGCTTCGCCGCCAGCGTAACGCGATCGCGGCTCGCGCGGGCGGCATTGTCGAGCAGGATGGTCAGGATCTGCCCGGCGGCGACCGTGTCGTCGAGCGCGACCCCGGCGGGCTGCGCGCCCAGCTGCTCGAAGCGCACATGCGGATGGCGCAGCCGCCAGTGCTGGACGAAACTGTCGAGCCAGTGCGCGACGGGCTGCCGGCTCGCGGGCTCGCTCGCCCGGCTCCTGAGCCGCGCGAGCGCCGACGTGCATTGCGCCATCTGCTCCTCCAGCACCTTCAGGTCCGCCTCGTAGCGGGCGAGCCCCGGGTCGGTGCGCGCCGCGTCGCGCAGCTCCTCCGCCAGCATCGCGATGGTCGACAGCGGCGTGCCCATCTCGTGCGCGACCGTGGCGGCCTGCACGCCGAGCGCGACCGCGCGTTCGTCGCGCAACAGCAGCTGCTGCGCGTCGCCGAGCGCCGCGTCGCGCTGGCGCAGCGCGCTCGACATGCGCGCGACGAACCAGGCGATCAAGCCGACGCTGACCATGAAGTTCACCCACATCCCGGCGCGGAAATAGTCGAACAGGTTGGCCGGGTTGTCGAGATTGAGCGGCACCGAATCGAAACCGAGCGCCAGGTAGCAGGCGACCGCGAACGCGGCGAGCCAGATCATCAGGTGCCACGGCAGCACCGCGGCCGCGATCGCGAGCGACGGCAGGTACAGCGATACGAACGGATTGGTGGTGCCGCCCGACAGGAACAGCAGCGCCGACAGCGCGCCGAGGTCGACCCACAGCTGGCCGAGCAGCTCGAAGTTGGTCTCGGGGCGCGCGCGCAGGACGCGCACCCAGGTCAGCGCATTGAAAACGATCTCGAGCGCGATGACCATGAGCATCGCGGGCAGCGGCAGATGGACGCCGAAGTAAGCCTGGACGACCGCGATCGTGACGAGTTGCCCGATGATCGCCAGATTGCGCAACCAGAACAAGTGGCTCAGGTTGACGCGGCCGGTGGTGGTGATTCGGATTCGTTGCATCCGCGCAGTTTACCTCCTACCCACGCTCCGCCGAGACCCGCCGCGCGATTTCGTCCGCGAGGCATTCCGGGCACAGGCAGCGCGCGCCGCCCGCCGGCCGGGGGGCCGGCGGCAGGCTCGGCATGGCCTGGCACCAGCACATGAACGGCGCGGTGCGCGCGCCGCAGTCGAACGAGCGGCCGCAGCGCGGACAGCGCTTGATCGCGATGGCGGGTTCGGCGGCGTCGGTCATCGAAGTGGGAAGTGGGAAGCGGCGAGGGTGTCGCTACAAGCATAGCGCGGCCGGCGGAAATTGCCTGCCCGGCCGCGCCCCGATCGCCCCCCCTTTTTATCGACGGGAAACCCGGCCCGGGCGGGGCCTCCGACGCCCGGCCGAACGGTCAAAAACCGCATGCTGCACTGCGCCAGTCCTGTACAATTCGGCCTGTTTCAACCGTTCCCAGCCTGAGCCGCCGCCATGTCCGAGCCTATCGACCTCTCGCAGATCGCCCCCACGCTGAAAGCCGAAATCCTCGCGGAGGCGCTGCCGTACATTCGCCGCTATCACGGCAAGACCGTGGTGATCAAATACGGCGGCAATGCCATGACCGAGGAACGGCTCAAGCAGGGCTTCGCGCGCGACGTGATCCTGCTCAAGCTGGTCGGCATCAATCCGGTGATCGTGCACGGCGGCGGCCCGCAGATCGACCAGGCGCTCAAGAAGATCGGCAAGCAGGGCACCTTCATCCAGGGCATGCGCGTGACCGACGAGGAGACGATGGAAGTCGTCGAGTGGGTGCTCGGCGGCGAGGTGCAGCAGGACATCGTGATGCTGATCAATCACTTCGGCGGCCACGCGGTCGGCCTGACCGGCAAGGACGGCGGCCTGATCCACGCGCGCAAGCTGCTGATGCCGGATCGCGACAATCCCGGCCAGTACGTCGACATCGGCCAGGTCGGCGAGGTCGAGGCGATCAACCCCGCGGTCGTGAAGGCGCTGCAGGACGACGCGTTCATCCCGGTGATCTCGCCGATCGGCTTCGACGAGCAGGGCCTGTCGTACAACATCAACGCCGACCTCGTCGCGGGCAAGCTCGCGACCGTGCTGAACGCCGAGAAGCTCGTGATGATGACGAACATCCCGGGCGTGATGGACAAGGATGGCAACCTGCTCACCGATCTGTCGGCGCGCGAGATCGACGCGCTGTTCGAGGACGGCACGATCTCGGGCGGCATGCTGCCGAAGATCGCGTCGGCGCTCGACGCGGCGAAGAGCGGCGTGAAGTCGGTCCACATCGTCGACGGCCGGATCGAGCATTCGGTGCTGCTCGAAATCCTGACGGAACAGCCGTTCGGCACGATGATCCGCTCGCATTGAGCGCGGCGCCCGCCGCGCCCGCCCGGCGCCGCCCGCCGCGCCCCCGGCCGCGGGCGGGCCGGCCGGTCTGGCTGTTCGACCTCGACAACACGCTGCACCACGCGTCGCACGCGATCTTCCCGGCCATCAACCGGGCGATGACGCAATACATCATCGATACGCTGCAGGTCGACCCCGCCCGGGCCGACTACCTGCGCACCCACTACACGCACCGCTACGGCGCCGCGCTTTTGGGCCTCGTGCGGCATCACCCGATCGATCCGCACGATTTTCTGAGGATCGTCCATACTTTTCCCGACCTGCCGTCGATGGTGCGCGCCGAGCGCGGGCTCGCGCGCGTGGTCGCCGCGCTGCCCGGCCGCAAGATCATCCTGACCAACGCGCCGGAGGATTACGCGCGCGACGTGCTGCGCGAACTGGGCATCGAGCGGCTGTTCGAGCGGGTGATCGCGATCGAGCACATGCGCGACCGGCGCCGCCTGCGCGCGTGGCGCGCCAAGCCCGACGCGGCGATGCTGCGCCGCGCGCTGCGCGACGCGCGGGCGCGGCTGGCCGACGCGATCCTGGTCGAGGACACGCGCAGCCACCTGAAGCGCTACAAGCGGCTCGGCCTGCGCACGGTATGGATCACCGGGCACCTGCCCGACCATACGCAGAAGGTCGGGCGACCGCACTATGTCGATCGTCGCATTGGTTCGTTAAAATCGCTGCGATTGGGCACTCGATCGGGGCGACAGAAATGCAACCGACTCAACCGCAGGATCCGGCCGTAACCCCGCCAGACGACGACGCCGGCCAGCCGGCCCGTCCCCGCGCCCGCCCGAAGCCGGGCGAGCGCCGCGTGCATATCCTGCAGACGCTCGCCGCGATGCTCGAGGCGCCCAGGATCGAGAAGATCACCACCGCCGCGCTCGCGGCGCGGCTCGCCGTGTCGGAAGCCGCGCTGTACCGGCATTTCCCGAGCAAGGCGAAGATGTTCGAAGGGCTCATCGATTTCATCGAGGAAACCTTCTTCGGCCTGATCAACCAGATCGTCGCGAAGGAACAGGACGGCGTGCTGCAGGCGCGCGCGATCGCGCTGATGCTGCTGAACTTCGCCGAGAAGAATCCCGGCATGACGCGCGTGCTGACCGGAGAAGCGCTCGTGGGCGAGCACGCGAGCCTCAGCGAACGGGTCAACCGGCTGCTCGACCGGGTCGAGGCGTCGCTGCGGCAGTGCCTGCGCGTCGCGCGCAGCGCGGCGGACGGCGCCGCGGAACCGGGCGCCGTGCCGCTGCCGGCCGACTACGATCCCGCCGTGCGCGCAAGCCTGCTGCTCAATTTCGTCCTGGGCGCATGGAGCCAGTATGCGCGCAGCGGCTTCGCGAAGCCGCCCGGCGAGCATTCGGACGCCAAGCTGCGCCTGATCCTCCAGTAGCCGGGCCGACCTCGGCGCCGCGCGCAGGGGCACCGTTCCCTGCAAGCCGCCGCGAACGCCGGGCCTTGCTCGACGCTCGCGGCGGCACGCATGCCGAACGCCATGCGCAGGCGCGCGCGGCGGCATCGCCGCGCGCCCGCCCTCGTCCGAGGGGCGTCGCGCCCCCATCCGAGTTCCGCTATACTTGCGCGGTTGTCTGCCGCCGTCCGAGGATGGCCAAGGCAGCCGACGCGCCGATTTGCTGACTCGATTGCGGGCGCGCGAACCACCAGGACAGGGGTCCCGGCCGGGTTCAATAGAAATGCGGCTAAAGAGGTCGTCAGCCGCGCCCCGCCTCACCCCGCGCCCGCCGACACCATTTAGCCGCCCAGTCATAAGGCGGAACGAATGGAATCGATCGGCATCGTCGCTCCACAGACCATGCACTTCGCCGAGCCGCTGCGCCTGCAGAGCGGCAGCGTCCTCGGCAACTACCAGCTCGTCGTCGAGACCTACGGCGAACTCAACGCCGCGCGCTCGAACGCGGTGCTCGTCTGTCACGCGCTCAACGCATCCCATCACGTCGCCGGGGTCTACGCGGACGATCCGCGCAACACCGGCTGGTGGGACAACATGGTCGGCCCGGGCAAGCCGCTCGACACCAACCGCTTCTTCGTGATCGGCGTCAACAACCTCGGCTCCTGCTTCGGCTCCACCGGCCCGATGAGCCTCGACCCGGCCACCGGCACGCCGTACGGCGCGCGCTTTCCGGTGCTGACCGTCGAGGACTGGGTGCACGCGCAGGCGCGCGTCGCCGATGCGTTCGGCATCGAACGCTTCGCCGCGGTCATGGGCGGCAGCCTCGGCGGCATGCAGGCCTTCGCGTGGAGCCTGATGTATCCGGAGCGGGTCGCGCACTGCATCGACATCGCGTCGACGCCCAAGCTGTCCGCGCAGAACATCGCGTTCAACGAGGTCGCGCGCTCCGCGATCCTGTCGGACCCCGATTTTCACGGCGGCGACTACTACGCGCACGGCGTGAAGCCGCGTCGCGGCCTGCGCGTCGCGCGCATGATCGGCCACATCACCTATCTGTCCGACGACGACATGGCGGAGAAATTCGGCCGTGCGCTGCGCCGCGCGGAGGGCGCGCTCGACGCCTACAACTTCAACTTCGACGTCGAATTCGAGGTGGAGTCGTACCTGCGCTACCAGGGCGACAAGTTCGCCGACTACTTCGACGCGAACACCTACCTGCTGATCACGCGCGCGCTCGACTACTTCGATCCGGCGAAGGCGTTCGGCGGCAACCTGAGCGCGGCGGTCGCGCACACCCGCGCGAAATACCTGATCGCGGGCTTCACGACCGACTGGCGCTTCGCGCCCGCCCGCTCGCGCGAGATCGTGAAGGCGCTGCTCGACAACCGGCGCACGGTCACCTACGCGGAGATCGACGCGCCCCACGGGCACGACGCCTTCCTGCTCGACGACGCGCGCTATCACAACCTGATGCGCGCCTATTACGAACGCATCGCCAACGAGGTGGGCGCATGAACCCGCAAGCGCTGAACGCCCTGTCCGCCCGCGCCGATTTCCGCGCGATCGCCCGCTGGGTCGAACCCCGCTCGACCGTGCTCGATCTCGGCTGCGGCGACGGCACGCTGCTGTCGCTGCTCGCCGAGGAGCTGGACGTGGTGGGCTACGGCATCGAGATCAACGACGCGGGCGTGCTCGCATCGACGCGCAACGGCGTCAACGTGATCCAGCAGAACCTCGAGGACGGCCTCAAGCTGTTCGAGGATCACAGCTTCGATTTCGCGGTGCTGTCGCAAACCCTGCAGACCATCCACCAGACCGCCCAGATCCTGCGCGAGACGGTGCGGGTCGGCCGCGAGTGCATCGTGTCGTTCCCGAATTTCGGCTACTGGGCGCACCGTTTGTCGGTGATGCAGGGCCGCATGCCGGTGTCGAAATCGCTGCCGTACCAGTGGCACAACACGCCGAACGTGCGGGTGCTGACCATCCGCGATTTCGAGGCGCTCGCGCCGGAAGTCGGCATCGAGATTCTCGATCGCGTGGTGCTGCACGACGGCCAGCCGATCCGGTGGGGGGTGAACTGGCGTGGTAGTCTTGCGGTCTACCGTGTCAAGCGCAGATAACCCTAGTACTCCTCCATGACGAAACCGCAGCACGATTCCGCCGCCCTCAACGCTCACGAAGGGCACGCCGGCTGGCGCGCCTACCTGAATACGCACATGCTGATCTGCGTGTTCCTGGGCTTCACGTCGGGTCTGCCGCTGTTCACGCTCGTCTATCTGGTGCAGGCATGGCTGCGCTCGGAAGGCGTGAACCTGAAGGAAATCGGCCTGTTCGCGCTGATCCAGTTCCCGTATACGTGGAAATTCCTGTGGGCGCCGCTGATGGACCGCTTCCTGCCGCGCCTGCCCGGCTGGCGGCCCGGCCGCCGGCGCGGCTGGATGCTCGTCACGCAGCTGCTGGTCGCGGGCGCGATCGCCGCGCTCGGCTTCGTGTCGCCGCGCGACTCGATCTGGACCGTCGCCGCGCTCACCACGCTCGTCGCGTTCTTCGGCGCCAGCGCCGACATCGTGATCGACGCCTATCGCCGCGAACTGCTGCGCGACACCGAGCAGGGCCTCGGCAACGCCGTGCACGTGAACGCGTACAAGGTCGCCGCGCTGATCCCCGGCTCGCTGTCGCTGATCCTGTCCGATCACCTGCCCTGGGACGCGGTGTTCGCGCTCACCGCCGCATTCATGCTGCCCGGTATCCTGATGACGTTCTTCGTGCGCGAGCCCGAGGTGCACGGCATCCCGCCGAAGAACCTGCGCGACGCGGTGATCCTGCCGTTCCGCGAATTCATCGGGCGCGACGGCTGGCGCGGCGCGCTCCTCGTGCTCGCGTTCATCTTCCTGTTCAAGCTCGGCGACACGATGGCCACCACGCTGTCGACGTCGTTCTTCCTCGACATCGGCTTCAACAAGACCCAGATCGGCGTGCTCGCCAAGACCACCGCGTTCTGGGCCAGCCTCGCGGGCGGCATCATCGGCGGGATCTGGCTGATGAAGATCGGCATCGCGCGCGGGCTGTGGATCTTCGGCGTGCTGCAGATCGTCTCGACGCTCGGCTTCGCCTGGCTCGCCAAGGTCGGCCCGTCGCCCGTGCTGATGGCGGGCATCTACGGCTTCGAGACCTTCTCCACGGGCCTCACGCTGGCCGCGTTCACCGCCTACATCGCGAGCACCACCGACCCGCGCTACACCGCGACGCAGTTCGCGCTGTTCACGAGCCTCGCCTCGGTGCCGCGCACGCTCGCCTCCGCGTCGAGCGGCTTCATCGTCACGCAGATCGGCTGGTTCGATTACTTCCTGGTGTGCGCCGCGCTCGGCATCCCCGGCATGCTGCTGCTGTTCAAGGTCGCGCCGTGGCGCGGCGGCGACGCGAGCCCCGAGGCCGTCCGTGCAGGCTGAACTGCGGCGCGCCGCCCGGGCCGCCTGCGCCGGTGTCACGCTGTTGGCGGCCACGCACGCGCTGGCGGGCGACGCCGTCGCGCCGGCCGACCACGCGGCCTCGCCGGAATCCCCGCCGCAGCTCCGCTACGGCAATGCGATCGCGTTCCGCAACCTGATTCCGTCGCCGCTGCTCGAACAGGTCACGGCGGCCGAATACCGCCAGCTCGTGCAGGGCGCAGCGCAAAACGATCGCCTGCTGCCCGCGGGCAATGCCCGGGTCCGGCGCGTGTCCGCGATCGTCGGGAAGCTCGCGCCGTATTCGGTGAAATGGAACGACCGGGTCCGGAACTGGAACTGGGAAATCAACGTGATCCGCTCGCGCACGATCCGCGCGGCCTGCCTGCCCGGCGGCAAGATCCTGATCGACAGCGGCCTGCTCGACCGGCTGCGCCTCAGCGACGACGAACTCGGCCTGCTGCTCGCGCATGAGATCGCCCATGCGCTGCGCGAGCATGCGCGCGCCAGCCTCGGCGAGCAGCCGCCCACCATCGGCGCGAATCCGATGCCGTCGCTGTTCGGGCTCGCGGCGCCGTTGCCCGCGCAGATCGGCAACGGCGAGCGGCTCGCGGCGCTGCGCTACGATCCGACCGACGAGACCGAGGCCGACGTGATCGGCGGCGACATCGCCGCGCGCGCGGGCTTCGATCCGCGCGCCGCCATCACGCTGTGGGACAAGCTCGCCGCCGCGACCCGCGCGGACAAGGAAGACGGCTTCATCTACACCCACCCCTACGATGCGCGCCGCCGGCAGGATCTGCTCAAGCGCCTGGGCGACCTGATGCCGCTCTACGCGAAGGCCATCGGCAAGAATCTCGACACGCTGCCGAGCTACGCGGGCATCAGCGCGAAGCGCCGCCGTCTCGTCGGCCGCTGAGCCACCCCGTCAGCGGGACGGATCGAGCGCGAGCGGCCGCTCGCCGCCCGCCTGCGCCCAGCGCAACTCCTCGCTCGGATTGCGGCCGAACAGCCGCTTGAACTCGCGGCTGAACTGCGACGCGCTCGCATAGCCGACCCGCGCCGCCGCCGCGCCCGCGCTCACGCCGTCCTGCACCATCATGAGCCGCGCCTGATGCAGGCGCGCCGCCTTCACGTATTGCATCGGCGAGGTCGCGGTCACGCTCTTGAATTGCGCATGAAAGGCCGCGAGGCTCATGCCGGCCTCGCGCGCGAGCGTCTCGACGTCGAGATCCTGCTCCAGGTTCGCGTGGATCCGCCGCAGCGTCTTCGCGATCCGGCCGAAATGATGCTGCTGCGCGAGCGCCGCGCGGATCGCGTCGCCCTGCTCGCCCGTCAGCACGCGGTAACCGATCTCGCGCATGATCGACGGCCCCAGCACGCGCGTATCGGCGGGCGAGGCGAGCGCCTCCAGGAGGCGCAGCACCGCGTCGGCGAGCGGCGTGTCGAGCGGCGTCGAGTAGACGCCGCGCGGCTCGGCGGCGATCGCGCCGTGGGTTTCGTCGAGCAGGATCGCCAGCTCGGCGATCACCGACAGATCGACGCGGATCGAGATCGCGAGAAACGGCTCGTCCGGCGTGGCCTGGGTTTCGCACTCGAACGGCAGCGGCACCGACAGCACCAGATACTGCCGCGGGTCGTACACGAAGGTCTGTTCGCCGAGATAGCCGTGCTTGCGCCCCTGGCACACCACGATGATGCTCGGCTCGTACAGCACGGGCCGGCGCGGCATCGGGCGGTCGGCGCGGATGAAGTACACGCCTTCGAGCGACGCCTGCGTGAACCCCTCGCGAGGGGCGAGCCGCGTGAGCAGTTCGATCATGCGGCGCTGCGCGTGCGCGCCATCGTCGGAGGAAAGGGTTTGAAAGCTCATCGTCCGGTCGTCGTTCGCTGGAGAATCAGGCTCGCAATCTAGCACCGATCGCTGACGTTCGCGGCACGCGCACGACAATCGTGGAGGAATAGGCAAACATCCAAGACGATCAGGTATTCCGTCCGCCTCCCCGCCTCCTTAGCATGGGAACCCATGCCGCCGCCCCATCGCCATGCGCGCGAATGCGGCGCATCCCTTGTGTTCCGAGTCAGGAGTCCTTCATGTCCCCCATTCAAGCCTACGCGGCGGCCGACGCCCGCACGCCGCTCGCCCCGTTCTCGTTCGAGCCGCGCGCGCTGCGCGAACTCGACGTGCAGATCGAGATCCTGTACTGCGGCGTCTGCCATTCCGATCTTCACCAGGCGCGCAACGAATGGCGCAACACGATCTACCCGGTGGTGCCGGGCCATGAGATCGTCGGCCGGATCACGGCGACGGGCGCGGACGTGTCGCGCTTCAAGACGGGCGACCTGGTCGGCGTCGGCTGCCTGGTCGACGCGTGCCGCACCTGCCCGAGCTGCGCCGAGGGCCTCGAACAGTATTGCGAGAACGGCTTCGTCGGCACCTACAACGGCCGGGACCGCCTGACGGGCGCGACCACCTACGGCGGCTATGCGTCGCAGATCATCGTCGACGAGGCGTTCGTGCTGCGCGTGCCCGACACGCTCGACCCCGCGGGCGCCGCGCCGCTGCTGTGCGCGGGCATCACGACCTACTCGCCGCTGCGTCAATGGGGCGCGGGGCCGGGCAAGAAGGTGGGCATCGTCGGTCTCGGCGGCCTCGGCCACATGGGCGTCAAGCTCGCCCGCGCGATGGGCGCGCACGTCGTGCTGTTCACGACCTCGCCGTCGAAGATCGAGGACGGCAAGCGCCTCGGCGCGCACGAAGTGGTGATCTCGAAGGACGACGCGCAGATGAACGCGCACCTGAACAGCTTCGACCTGATCGTCAACACCGTGGCCGCGCCGCACGACCTGAATCCGTTCCTGAACCTGCTCAAGCGCGACGGCACGCTGACGCTGGTCGGCGCGCCCGAGCACGACCATCCGTCGCCGCAGGTGTTCAACCTGATCTTCAAGCGCCGCCGCCTCGCCGGCTCGCTGATCGGCGGCATCGCCGAAACGCAGGAGATGCTCGATTTCTGCGCGCAGCACGGCATCACGTCGGAGATCGAGGTGATTCCGATGCAGCAGATCAACACGGCCTACGAACGGATGCTGAAGAGCGACGTGAAGTATCGGTTCGTGGTCGATCTCGCGTCGCTCAAGACGCAGCAGGCGGCCTGAGCGCAAACGCGGACGCATCATCCGCGCGCGCGGCCAGGCCGGCTGCGCGCGCGGGTTTCACTACTGTTGGCACGAATTGTCCGGGCTCGCCGGCACCTGCGGGTTGATCGGCGCCCAGTTCACCGTATCGGCCCAGCTTGCATCCTTGTCCACACCGAACCAATTGGCGTCCGAGTTCGACGCGCGGTTGTTGACGACCCAGTTGTGCAGGGGCGTCCTGCCCACGTTCAGCTTGATCATCGAGTCCACTTTGCCGTCGAGCGTGCCCACCTTGCGCATGAGATTGTCGCGCACGGTCAGGTAGTCGCTGCCCTGGTCGAGGTAGATGCCCGTAGGCGGGTACCCGCAGTACAGCTTCGACAATTGCATGTTCCCGATTCTGTTCCCGCTGATCTCGGACTGCTGCTGGACGCCCTGCGTATAGATCGCCCCGCCGTCGTAAAGCAGCTGCATGAAATCGAACACATTGTTGCCCGTGACGACATTCGCATTCATGCCGACGTCGACGTCGCCCCATCCCCAGCCGACGCTGATGCCGGTGTACGGCAGATAGCGCAGCTGATTCCCCGACACCGTGAGGCCCTTCGCATACATCGCGAAGATCCCGACGGAGCCCGCGTAGCGGGTGCCGCAGGACCAGATATTATTTTTCGTGACCGTATCGTGATCCGACAGCCCCGTGGACGACGGGCTTCCCGGGCCGCCGCCGCCCAGGCTCAGGCAACTGCCGCCGATGTCATGGAACACGTTCCCCGTCACGCTGTCGTCGCGGCTGGAATCGATCAGCTGCAAGCCTTCCGCGCCGAGATTCATGAAGGTATTGCCGGTAAAGACCAGCCCCTGGACATAGCTCGCGCTCACCGCGGCCGGCTGGCGGACATAGCTGTCACCGCGCCGGTACATGCTGGCCTGCTGGTTCACGTAGCCATAGCTCGCGGGGTCGTAGAACGTCGTGTTCTCGAACGTCAGACCGGTGAAGGTCAGATTCATGACCGGCTGGCTCGCGGAACGACCCTGGATGCGGATCAGGGTTTCGAGCGTGGGGATCATGAATTCCATCGCGTTCGGATCCGCGCCGTCGGGCGGCTGGTAATACAGCTTCGACGCCTCCGCATCGAAGTACCACTCGCTGGTCGCGCTCAGGAAATCGAGCGCGTTTTCGAGGTGGTACGGTGAAACGGACAGCAGCGTCCCCGCCCCGTCGCCGTGCTGCAGTGCGCTCAGTTCCGCCACGCACGGGCGCAGCGACAGGGCCGCCGTGCCCCCGGACGTCACGCGGTCGACGGCGGCGATGCGGATCGCGCTCTGCGTCCACTGCTGCTGGCTGATAAATTCCACCGGATGCCGCTTGCTTGCGTTCAAGCAATCCGCGCCCTGCTTCGCCACGATCGCGGCGAGATCCGGCGCGCCCGAAGCAAGGGCGATCTGCGGAAATTTCGCGCTCTTGTTCCAGTCGCTCGTCTTCAGGTAGGAACCTGCCGGAGCCGACGTCAGCTTCGGATAGCGCGCGCGGATCGCCGGCTTACGGTTGACGTACAGGTCCCGGAACACCGGGTTGGCGACCCGCTGCCCGTTCCGGTCATAGGCGGCCAGATAGCTGTACGGATCGATGGCCGCCACCCAGATCGGGCCCGAGTAGCGCTGCCAGTTCAGCTTCGTGGTGAGGCCGCCGACGATCCGCGGCTGCGCGCCGGGCTGGTTCTCGTAGTAGACCCGCGTGCGGGCCGTCCCGGAATCATCGTTCGTGAAGATCAGCGGCCCGTCGATGAAATAGACGCCGTCGCCGAGCTTCACGTGGATGTCCTCGTTGAGCGTCCCCGTGCTCAACAGCGCCCGCACCATGCCCTTGGCCTTGCCGAGCGAGGCAACCGGCGTCTGCGGCCCCCCGTCTGCGCTGTCGGACCCCGTCGGCACAACGTAGATGTCTCGCGCCGCCGCCGGCCCCATCGCCAGCATGGCGCACAGCGTGGCCGCCACCATCCCGATTCCGCGCATGCGCGCCCTCTCTCTCATGTCATTGTCGTTCGATGCGCGTCGAGCCGCGCGAGCGTGTCCTGCGTGCGCCGCGCGCGGGACGGCCGACGGGCGGTCGGTCGTCGTCGCGCGGGCGGCTTACTTGTAGTCGTAATCGACCGTCAGCGGCGCGTGATCGCTGAACTTGATGTCCTTGAAGATCGAGGTGGCCTTCGCGCTGCCGGCGATGCCCGGCGTCGCGATCTGGTAATCGATCCGCCACCCGACGTTCTTCGCGTACGCCTGCCCGCGGTTGCTCCACCACGTGTACTGCTCGGCGCGCGGGTCGAGCGTGCGGAACACGTCGACGTAGCCGACATCGTCGAACAGCTTCGTGAGCCACGCGCGCTCTTCCGGCAGGCAGCCGGAATTCTTCTGGTTGCTCTTCCAGTTCTTGATGTCGATTTCCTTGTGGACGATGTTGACGTCGCCGCACAGGACCACCTCGCGGGTGCTTTTCAGTTCCTCGAGGTGCGGCATGAACTCGTCCATGAAGCGGTACTTCGCCTGCTGGCGCTCGTCGCCGCTCGACCCCGACGGCACGTAGACCGACACGACCGACAGCTTGCCGAAGCGCGCCTCGACATAGCGCCCCTCGGCATCGAATTCGCTGCTGCCGTAGCCGATGATCACGTCGTCCGGCTCGCGGCGGCAGTACAGGCCCGCGCCGCTGTAGCCCTTCTTCTCGGCGTGGTGGAAGTAGCCCTTGAAGCCGTGCGGCGCGACGAACTCGGCCGGCAGGTCGTCGGCCGACACCTTGATTTCCTGCACGCACACGCAATCGGCGCGCTGCTCGCCGAGCCAGTCGAAAAAGCCCTTCTTCGCGGCGGAGCGGATGCCGTTCAGGTTCGCGGTAATGACACGCAGCATGTTGGGTTCCAGTGAAAATGAACGTTACGGTTTATTGGATCTTGACGCCTTCCAGCTCGGGCTTCGCCGGCGGGAATTCGAGCTTCATGCCGGTCAGCTCGCGCAAAAGCAGCTCGGCGATCATCACGTTGCGGTGCGTCTTCGAATCGGCGGGGATCACGTACCACGGCGCATGCTCGTCCGAGGTCGCGGCGAGCGCGTCGCGATACGCGGCCTGATAGGCGTCCCAGTGCTTGCGCGCCTCCAGGTCGGAGATGTCGAACTTCCAGTGCTTGGCCGGATCGTCGATGCGCGCCTGCAACCGCTCGCGCTGCTCGTCCTTCGAGATGTGCAGGAAGCACTTGATGATCGTCGTGCCAGCCTCGACCAGCATCTCCTCGAACTGCCGGATGCGCCGGTAGCGCCGCGCGCATTCGTCCGCGTCGATCGTGCCGAGCACGCGCGGCACCAGCACGTCCTCGTAGTGGCTGCGGTTGAAGATCGCCAGCTCGCCCGCCGCGGGCGCCTGCGCATGCACGCGCCACAGGAAGTCGTGGGCCAGCTCCACCGGAGTCGGCGCCTTGAACGACACGATCCGCAGGCCGAGCGGATCGACCTCGTGGAACACCGCGCGCACCGTGCCGTCCTTGCCGCTCGTGTCCATGCCCTGCAGCACCAGCAGCACGCGCTTGCGCGTCTGCGTGTGCAGCCGTTCCTGCAGCGCGTCGAGCTGCGCGGACACAGCCGACAGGCGCTCGCGGTCCGCCTCCTTGCCGCCCGTCGAGAACGGCTTCGCGCCCGCATCGAAGGCGTCGAGCGCGAAGGCGGCCGCCTCCTTCTCGCGCGCGTGGTACGGCACCCGGTAGTCGTCGAGCGACGCTTGCTTCGCCATCAGCCTCTCCTGTCGTCCTGCGATGCGGCGCCGACCGCGCGCCAGACGCGCACGGGCCGCCCGAACCCGACGGTTCGGCGCGGCCCGCGCGCGGTGTGGAGCCGGCCTCGCGGCCGGCGGATCTCAGCCGAGCTTCTTCTTGAGCAGCTCGTTGACCTGCTGCGGGTTCGCCTTGCCCTTGGTCGCCTTCATCGCCTGGCCGACCAGCGCGTTGAACGCCTTTTCCTTGCCCGCGCGGAATTCCTCGACCGACTTCTCGTTGGCCGCCAGCACCGCGTCGATGATCGCCTCGAGCGCGCCGGTGTCGGAAATCTGCCGGAGGCCCTTCGCGTCGATGATGCGATCGGCCGCCGCGTCGTCGGCCGCCTTCTCGTCCCAGATTGTCGCGAAGATTTCCTTCGCGATCTTGTTCGAGATCGTGCCGTCGGCGATCCGCTGCAACAGCAGCGCGAGCTGCGCGGCCGACACCGGGCTCGCGTCGATCTCGAAGCCGTCGCGGTTAAGCAGCGACGATACATCGCCCATCAGCCAGTTCGCGACCGTCTTCGCCTGCGCGACGCCGGCCTTCGCGACCACCGCCTCGAAGTAGCCGGCCATCGCCTTGCTCGACGTCAGCACCGTCGCATCGTACGGCGTCACGCCGTACTGCTCGCCGAAGCGCCGCTGCATCGCGACCGGCAGCTCGGGCAGCTCGCCGCGCACGCGCGCGACCCATGCGTCGTCGATCACGAGCGGCATCAGGTCGGGATCGGGGAAATAGCGGTAGTCGTGCGCGTCTTCCTTGCTGCGCATCGAGCGCGTCTCGCGCTTGTCCGGATCGTACAGGCGGGTTTCCTGCACGACCTCGCCGCCGTCCTCGATCAGCTCGATCTGGCGGCGCACCTCATAGTTGATCGCCTCTTCCAGGAACCGGAACGAGTTCAGGTTCTTGATTTCGGCGCGGGTGCCGAACTGCTCCTGGCCGAGCGGGCGCACCGACACGTTCGCGTCGCAGCGGAACGAGCCTTCCTGCATGTTGCCGTCGCAGATCCCGAGCCACACGACGAGGCCGTGCAGCGCCTTCGCATACGCGACCGCCTCGGCGGCGCTGCGCATTTCCGGCTCGGTGACGATCTCGAGGAGCGGCGTGCCCGCGCGGTTCAGGTCGATGCCCGTCATCCCCGCGAAGTCCTCGTGCAGCGATTTGCCCGCGTCCTCCTCGAGGTGTGCGCGGGTCAGGTTGATGGTCTTCGCGTAGGCATCCTTGCCGGCCTTCTCGTTGGCGGGCACCTGGATCGTGACCTGGCCGCCCTGCACCACCGGGATCTCGTACTGGCTGATCTGATAGCCCTTCGGCAGATCCGGGTAGAAGTAATTCTTGCGCGCGAAGATGCTGCGCGGCGCGATCGTCGCGCCGATCGACAGGCCGAAGCGGATCGCCCGCTCGACCGCGCCGCGGTTCATCACGGGCAGCACGCCCGGCAGCGCCAGATCGACGGGGCTCGCCTGCGTGTTCGGCGCCGCGCCGAACTGCGTCGACGTGCCGGAGAAGATCTTCGACGCCGTCGACAGCTGCGCGTGCGTCTCAAGACCGATAACGACTTCCCATTGCATGTTTACACCCCCGCCGGAACTTGCCTGTGCCATTCGGTCGCGCGCTGGAACGCGTCCGCGACCTGCAGCATCCGGGCTTCGTTGAAATAGTTGCCGATGATCTGCAGGCCGACCGGGCGCTGCGCGTTCGCGCCCGCGCCGAAGCCGCACGGCACGCTCATGCCGGGCAGGCCGGCGAGGCTCACCGACAGCGTATAGATGTCGGCCAGGTACATCTGCACCGGATCGTCGCCCTTCGCGCCGAGATCCCACGCGACGGTCGGCGACGCCGGCCCCATGATCACGTCGCACGACTCGAACGCTTCCTGGAAGTCCTGCGCGATGATGCGGCGGATCTTCTGCGCCTGCAGGTAGTAGGCGTCGTAGTAGCCGTGCGACAGCACGTAGGCGCCGACCAGGATGCGCCGCTTCACCTCGGGGCCGAAGCCTTCCGCGCGCGACTTCTTGTACATGTCGAGCAGGTCGCGGTACTCGGCCGCCCGGTGCCCGTAGCGCACGCCGTCGAAACGCGACAGGTTCGACGACGCCTCGGCGGGCGCGATCACGTAGTAGACCGGGATCGACAGCTCGGTCTTGGGCAGCGACACCTTCACGAGCGTCGCGCCGAGCGCCTCGTACTGCTTGAGCGCGGCCTCGATCGTCGCGCGCACGTCGTCCGCGAGGCCCGCGCCGAAATATTCCTCGGGCAGGCCGATGCGCAGGCCCGCGAGCGGCCGGGCGGCCGGCGCGTCCGGCGTCCAGGCCTGGCCCAGGTGGCGCGTGAAGTCCTCGTCGTCGCGCTCGAGGCTCGTCGAGTCGCGCGTGTCGAAGCCGGCCATCGCGTTCAGCAGCAGCGCGCAGTCGGCCGCGCTCTGCGCCATCGGGCCGCCCTGGTCGAGCGACGAGGCGAACGCGATCATGCCGTAGCGCGAGACCCGGCCGTAGGTCGGCTTGATCCCCGTGACGCCCGCGAACGACGCAGGCTGGCGGATCGAGCCGCCGGTATCGGTGCCGGTCGCGGCGGGCGCGAGGCGCGCGGCGACCGCGGCCGAGCTGCCGCCCGAGCTGCCGCCCGGCACGGCCCGGCGGTCCCACGGGTTCTTCACCGCGCCGAACGCCGAGTTCTCGTTCGACGAGCCCATCGCGAACTCGTCCATGTTGGTCTTGCCGAGCGTCACCATGCCGGCGGCGGCGAGCCGCTCGACGACGGTCGCGTCGAACGGGCTCGTGTAGTTCGCGAGCATCTTCGAGCCGGCGGTCGAGCGCCAGCCGCGCGTGACGAACACGTCCTTGTGCGCGATCGGCAGGCCGGCCAGCGGGCCGGCCGCGCCCTGGGCGAGCGCCGCGTCGGCGGCGCGCGCCTGCGCGAGCGTCAGGTCGGGATCGACATGGACGAACGCGTTCAGATCGCGCGCCGCGTCGATCCGGTGCAGATAGTGCTGCGCGAGCTCGACGGCCGAGTACTCCTTGGCGTCGAGCGCGGCGCGCAGTTCGGTCAGGCTGTGTGCATGCATTGCGTGGATTCCTGGATTCTGGAGCGCTCGCGACGAGGTCCCGAGCAAAAGCGGGTGGGTGCGGCGAGCGCCCCTTACTCGATCACCTTCGGCACGAGGTACAGGCCGTCCTGGACGGCCGGCGCCGGGCGCTGGTACGCGTCGCGGTCGACCGTCTCGGTGACGGCGTCGTCGCGCAGCCGCAGCGCGACCGCCTGGATCTGCTCGATCGGGTGGGCGAGGGGCGCGATGCCCGTCGTGTCGACGGCCTGCATCTGCTCGACCAGGCCGAAGAATTCGTTGAGCTGGCCGAGCGTCTGCTCGGCGTCGGCGTCGGCCATTTCGAGCCGCGCAAGGTGCGCGATGCGTTTCACATCGGTCAGGGTCAGAGCCATGCGGTCACCGGAAGAACTAAAGGCTTGCGCGGCATGCAAAAACACACGCCGCGGCAGGGGGTTGGAGGGTCGATCGATCCCTCAAAAATCGGAGGCGAAGCGGCGAAAATACAGGCCGTTACCATTCAAATACTGCGAAATTATAAGGTATCATTACGCGTTCGACCCAGACCCGGGCTGCCTTCCCCGCGTTGCCGCCCCGGTGGTCGAGGGGCCGCGCAGGCCCCGGTAGATTTCACTCGCAGCTTCGCGTTCCTGAGGCGGCCGCTCCCGCCCGATCCGAGGCTGTTATTTTTTCCGCTGCCGCCCTTCGTGCGTTCCCCGCCGGGGCCGGCCCACAGCGAGACAGGATTCTGAATGTTCGGTTTTTTGCGCAGCTACTTCTCCAACGATCTGGCGATCGATCTCGGCACCGCAAACACCCTCATCTACATGCGCGGCAAGGGCATCGTGCTCGATGAGCCCTCGGTTGTGTCGATCCGCCAGGAAGGCGGTCCCAACGGCAAGAAGACGATCCAGGCGGTCGGCAAGGAAGCCAAGCAGATGCTCGGCAAGGTGCCGGGCAACATCGAGGCGATCCGCCCGATGAAGGACGGCGTGATCGCCGACTTCACGGTCACCGAGCAGATGATCAAGCAGTTCATCAAGACCGCCCACGAATCGCGGATGTTCTCGCCGTCGCCGCGCATCATCATCTGCGTGCCGTGCGGCTCGACCCAGGTCGAGCGCCGCGCGATCAAGGAGGCCGCGCACGGCGCGGGCGCCTCGCAGGTCTACCTGATCGAGGAGCCGATGGCGGCCGCGATCGGCGCGGGCCTGCCGGTGTCGGAAGCCACCGGCTCGATGGTCGTCGATATCGGCGGCGGCACGACCGAGGTCGGCGTGATCTCGCTCGGCGGCATCGTCTACAAGGGCTCGGTGCGGGTCGGCGGCGACAAGTTCGACGAGGCGATCGTCAACTACATCCGCCGCAACTACGGCATGCTGATCGGCGAGCAGACCGCCGAGGCGATCAAGAAGGAAATCGGTTCCGCGTTCCCGGGCTCCGAAGTCAAGGAAATGGAAGTCAAGGGCCGCAACCTGTCGGAAGGCATTCCGCGCAGCTTCACGATCTCCAGCAACGAAATCCTCGAGGCGCTCACCGATCCGCTGAACCAGATCGTGTCGTCCGTGAAGATCGCGCTCGAGCAGACGCCGCCGGAACTGGGCGCCGATATCGCCGAGCGCGGCATGATGCTGACGGGCGGCGGCGCGCTGCTGCGCGACCTCGATCGCCTGCTCGCCGAGGAAACCGGCCTGCCGGTGCTCGTCGCCGAGGATCCGCTCACCTGCGTGGTGCGCGGCTCCGGCATGGCGCTCGAGCGCATGGACAAGCTCGGCAGCATCTTCTCCTACGAGTGATCGTCTAAGCATCGGCATATGACGCACGCGCGGCGCTCCCGGCTCGCAGTCCCCGGCCGAACCGCCGCGCGTTTTACGCGTCTTAGCATCAACTAACCGATCACGCGCCCGGCGCCGACCATGGAATACAGTCCGCCGCCCCTCTTCAAGCAAGGTCCGTCCGCGTTCGCGCGGCTGCTCTTCTTTGTCGCACTGGCCGTCGCGCTCCTCATCTCGGATGCGCGCTTCAACACGCTCGAAATCGTCCGCGGGGTGGTCGGCACCGCGCTCTATCCGCTGCAGCGCGCGGCGCTCGTGCCGCGCGACCTGTTCATGGGCGCGGCCGACCTCGCCGTCACCGGCGCGTCGCTGCGCCACGAGAACCAGCAGCTGCGCGACCACAACCTGAAGCTGTCGCTGCAGGCGAACCAGGCGGGCCAGCTGAGCGCCGACAACGCGCACCTGCGCGCGGTGCTCGCGCTGCGCGAGCGCGTCTCCACCCAGTCGACCCCGGTCGAAATCCAGTACGACACCAGCGATCCCTTCTCGCAGAAGGTCGTGATCGGCCACGGCTCGCAGGCGGGCATCCAGGACGGCTCGCCCGTCGTCAGCGAGGACGGCGTGATCGGCCAGGTCACGCGGGTGTTCCCGCTGCAGTCGGAGGTCACGCTGATCACCGACCGCGACCTCGCGATTCCCGTGCAGGTGCTGCGCACCGGCCTGCGCAGCGTGATCTACGGCACCCCGAAGGGCGACTCGCTCGACCTGCGCTTCGTGCCGACGAGCGCCGACCTGCTGGTCGGCGACGAACTGGTGACGAGCGGGCTCGACGGCGTGTATCCGCCCGGCCTGCCGGTCGCGAAGGTGGTGCGGGTCGACAAGCTCGCCGACACCGCGTTCGCGCACGTGGTCTGCATGCCGGTCGCGGCGGTGCGCGGCGCGCGCGAGATGCTGGTGCTGCACTACCGCAACGACATCCCGCCGCGCCCGGCCGAGCCGGACCCGGCCAGCGACAAGAACGCCAAGGTGAAGAAAACCCCGAAGAGCACCGAAAAGGGCACCCAGCCCGCCGACGCCAACGCCGCCGCCGCGAGCGGCAAGGCGACGGCCGCCACCGCGCAGTCGCGCCCGGCGGGCGGCGCGGCGCCGGCCGGCCCGACCCGGCCGGCCGCCCCGGCCCAGGGAGCGAAGCCATGAGCCGCCCCCAATACATCCTGCAGCCGGTCAACCCGTCCTTCATCATCTTCAGCCTGGCCGCCGCGTTCCTGCTGAACCTGATGCCGTGGGGCCGGATGCCCGGCGTGCCCGACTTCGTCGCGCTCGTCCTGCTGTTCTGGAACATCCACCAGCCGCGCAAGGTCGGCATGGGCATCGCGTTCCTGCTCGGAATCCTGATGGACGTGCACGACGCCGGCCTGCTCGGCGAGCATGCGCTGGCCTACACGCTGCTGTCGTACGGCGCGATCACGATCCACCGCCGCGTGCTGTGGCTGCCGCTCGGCGTGCAGGTGTTCTACGTCGCGCCGCTCCTCGTGCTCGCGCAGCTCGTGCCGTTCGTGATCCGCCTGCTGATGGGCGCCGCGTTCCCGGGCTGGGGCTACCTGGTCGACGGGTTCGTCGAGGCCGCCCTGTGGCCGCTCGCCAGCCTGCTGCTGCTGATGCCGCAGCGCCGTCCGGTCGATCCGGACGACACGCGGCCGATCTGAGCCGCGCCAGGAATCCGGATGAACGCCCACCGCCCGCTCGCCCGACTGCGTCCCGCTAGCGTCCGGCGGGACGGCCGGCGCGCGGCCGCCCTCCCTTCATTCGTACCCGCATGACCGAATTCAAGGACACCCAGCAGCAGCTCTCGAAGTTCCGCGTGCGCGTCGCCGCGGCGGGCGTGTTCGTGTTCGTCTGCTTCGGCCTGCTCGCGACGCGCTTCTTCTACCTGCAGGTCTGGCAGCACGGCAAGTACGCGCTGCAGGCCGAGGAGAACCGCATCTCGGTCGCGCCGATCGTGCCGAACCGCGGCATCATCACCGACCGCAACGGCGTGGTGCTCGCGAAGAACTACTCCGCGTACACGCTCGAAATCACGCCGTCGAAGCTGACCGACACGCTCGAGAACACCATCAACGCGCTGTCCGAGGTCGTGCCGATCGACGCGCGCGACCGCCGCCGCTTCAAGAAGCTGCAGGAGGACTCGAAGAACTTCGAGAGCCTGCCGATCCGCACCCGGCTGACCGACGACGAGGTCGCGCGCTTCACCGCGCAGCGCTTCCGCTTCCCCGGCGTCGACGTGCGCGCGCGCCTGTTCCGCCAGTACCCGCTCGGGCCGACCGCCGCGCACGTGATCGGCTACATCGGGCGGATCTCGAAGCGCGACCAGGACCGCATCGACGCGATGAGCGACGAGAACGACAGCGATCCGGAAACCTACGATCCGCGCCGCGACGGCAACAACTACAAGGGCACCGACTACATCGGCAAGGTCGGCGTCGAGCAGAGCTACGAGACCGAGCTGCACGGCCTGACCGGCTTCGAGGAAGTCGAGGTGACGGCGGGCGGGCGGCCCGTGCGCACGCTGTCGCGCACCCAGGCGACGCCCGGCAACAACCTGGTGCTGTCGCTCGACATCGGCCTGCAGCAGGTGGCCGAGCAGGCGTTCGCGGGCAAGCGCGGCGCGCTCGTCGCGATCGAGCCCAAGACGGGCGACGTGCTCGCGTTCGTGTCGTCGCCGAGCTTCGACCCGAATTCCTTCGTCGACGGGATCGACCAGCAGACCTGGGACGAGCTCAACAACTCGCCCGACAAGCCGCTCCTGAACCGCCCGCTGCACGGCACCTACCCGCCCGGCTCGACCTATAAGCCGTTCATGGCGCTGGCGGGCCTCACGCTCGGCAAGCGCACGCCCGGCTGGGGTTTCCAGGATCCCGGCTACTTCACCTTCGGCGGCCACACGTTCCGCAACGACGTGCGCTCCGGCCAGGGCTGGGTCGACATGAACCGCGCGATCATGGTGTCGAACGACACCTACTTCTACATGCTCGCGCGCGACCTCGGCGTCAATTCGATCGCGAACTTCATGAAGCCGTTCGGCTTCGGCCAGATCACGGGCATCGACGTGCAGGGCGAGGCGCGCGGCATCCTGCCCTCGACCGACTGGAAGAAGAAGGCGTTCAAGAAGGCCGCCCAGCAGAAGTGGTTCGACGGCGAGACGATCAGCCTCGGCATCGGCCAGGGCTACAACTCGTTCACGATCCTGCAGCTCGCGCACGCGACGGCGACGCTCGCGAACAACGGCATCGTCATGAAGCCCCACCTCGTGAAGGAGATCGAGAACCCGATCTCGCGCGACCGGCACCTGACCGTGCCGAAGGAAAGCGAGATGATCCCGCTCAAGCAGTCGGACATCGACGTCGTGAAGCGCGGCATGGAGAACGTGGTCGAGAACCCGTCCGGCACCGGCTACAAGATCTTCCGCGGCGCGCAATACCTCGCGGCGGGCAAGACCGGGACGGCGCAGGTGTTCTCGCTGCAAGGCGGCAACTACCACGGCCACCTGCTCGCCGAGCACCTGCGCGACCATGCGCTGTTCATCGCCTACGCGCCCGCCGACCATCCGCAGATCGCGATCGCGCTGATCGTCGAGAACGGCGGCTGGGGCGCGCAGGCGGCCGGGCCGATCGCGCGCCGCGTGCTCGATTTCTATCTCGTCGACCGCAAGAACCCGGCGACCGAAGCGGCCGCCGTGGCCGCCGCCGCGTCGGCGACCGAACCCATCAATGCGCCCGTGATCGGCGATGCGTCGAAGGCCGTGACCGTCGCGGCCGGCTTCAAGGCGCTGCCGCAGCCGGCGACGGCCGCGAGCGCCGTCGGCGCGGCGGGCGCGGGCGCATCGGGCGCATCGGGCGCGTCGGGCACATCGGGCACATCGGGCACATCGGGCGCGTCGGGCACATCGGGCGCATCGGCTGCATCGGCTGCATCGGGCGCGTCGACCGCCGTGGCCGCGCCGGCCGCCGCCGGCAGCACCGCCGCGGCCGGTTCGCCGCCCGTTCGCCCGCCGCCGCGCAAGCCGCGCCG
>NZ_JBXAPG010000012.1:103365-162893 GCF_058803765.1 Burkholderia sp. GW821-FHT14F03 | reverse complement strand
CCCCCCCCCCCCCCCCCCCCCCCCCCCCCCCCCCCCCCCCCCCCCCCCCCCCCCCCCCCCCCCCCCCCCCCCCCACGACTGGAGGCAACGATATGACGATTTCGCCACGCATGCGCACGTTCCTGTTCGCCTGGCTGACGCTCACAGGCTTCTGCCTCGCGGGCGGCGCGCAACCGGCTCATGCCGGGCCGACGGCGAACGACTGCCGGTTTGGCAACACCGAAGGTACGCCCTGGCGCTTGGTCACGCCGCTCACCGAGTCCACGCCCGTCGGCGCGACCCTGTACCAGCGGACGATCTCGTTGACCGTCAATTACCGATTCGGCTTCGCGCTGCCATACGAGCACGAACTGGTCTATGCGGGGCATTGGGGGCCTTATACCTACATCCGGAACGGCATCGCGAAAACGAATGTGGACGGGATCGGCTTCAAGTGGGTGGGCGTGGGCAAGGACGGGGTCGAGCGCACGTTCCCGCAGACCTCGAGACCGCTGGTGCTGGCGACGGAGAGGCTGATGCAGGATGGCCGGCCGCCGCAAACGAACACCGGCGTGGCGACCTTGCGGCAATACCTGATTCTCGAGAAGCCGGCCTCGCAATTGCCGGAGGGCAAGCTCGTCGTGAGCAGCCTGCTCGGCAACCCCATCACCGAGGTGTATGCCATCGACCTGCAGAAAGGTGAGGCGATCCCGGGCGAGACGGTGGAGGTGCCGGGTTATATCATGCCGCCGAACCGATGCAATCATTCGATCAAATACACCGGCGTCGAGAACCTGACGCTCGGCGGCGGTGGCCCGATCGAGGTGCCGAATACCTGCGAGGTCCAGTCGAACTTCGTCGTGCCGGTCAATCTCGGCCACTTCTCGTTGAGCCAGTTCGGCAGCGTCAACGCCACGTCGCAGCCCGTCAATTTCAGCATCGTGCTGAACCGTTGCGCGGCCGCGGCGAAGCCGGCCATCAGTTTCCGCGACAAGGCGGTGCAGCCGAATCCGGACAAGACGCTGCTGCAACTGAGCGCGCCGGGCGGACAGGCGCTCGCGCAGGGCTTCAACATCGTGATGACCGATACGCTGTCGGGCGCGCGCATCGCCTATGACGAGCCCGGCGTCGCACGGCAATACCCGATGCGTCGCATCGGCGATACCGCCGAGATGCTGCTGCACGCGCAGTACATCCGCACGGGCGCCGACGGCGCGCTCAAGCCGGGCTACGCGGGCGGCGCGGCGGAGTTCACCTTCACGTTTCCGTGACGGCCCGCCGCGTCATCACGAAAATGGCTGAGCAAAGCACGATTTGTTGGTTCGGATCGGCGCGCCGCGCTGGTACGTTAGCGGCTTCGCGGCCTTACCCGCCGCGAGCCCTCCGCCGAACGGGAACGGGCCGTCGCGCGATCCGCGGCGGTCAACATAACAAGCAGGTCGTGCTCATGAAAATCCACACTCTCGCTACCTGGCTCCTCGGGGCCGCGCTCATTTCCTCCGGCGTCGCCGCGCACGCGGACCGGCTCGACGACATCAAGAAGGCGGGCGTGCTGCGCGTCGCCACCTTCGACAGCAATCCGCCGTTCGGCTATGTCGACGCGAAATCGAATCACGTCGTCGGGCTCGACGTCGACTACGCGAAGGCGCTGGCCGACAAGCTCGGCGTGAAGCTGCAACTGCAGCCGACCAACCCCGCGAACCGCATTCCGTTCCTGACCTCGGGCAAGGTCGATCTCGTGCTCGCGAACTTCACGATCACCGACGAGCGCGCGAAGCAGATCGACTTCAGCATCCCGTACTTCGCCTCGGGCCAGCAGTTTCTCGCCAAGAAGGGCGTGCTGAAATCGGCCGACCAGCTGAACAGCCTGCGGATCGGCGCGGACAAGGGCACCACCAACGAGATCACGCTGCGCGAGAAATATCCGCAGGCGACCATCGTCGCCTACGACGACACGCCGTTCGCGTTCGCCGCGCTGCGGGCGGGCAACGTGCAGGCGATCACGCAGGACGGCCCGAAGCTGATCGGCCTGCTCGCCAACGTGCCGGACAAGCAGCGCTACGAAGTCCCGGCATTCACGATCTCGAACGACTACATGGGCGTTGGCGTGCCGAAGGGCGAGCCCCGTCTCGTCGCGTTCGTCAACGACACGCTCAAGGGCCTGGAAGCCAGCGGCCGCGCGAATCAGATCTACAACGCCTGGTTCGGTCCGACCACCAAGACGCCGCTCACGCGCATCTTCAGGATCGGCGACAAGGCCTGACCCGGCCGCCATCGCCGAGCGGCGCGATGCGCGACGTCGCGCCGCTGCCGCGCGCCCGAATCCGGGCGCGCGGTGTTTCACGCAACTCACGGAACAGCGCCGCCGTCCGGCGGCGGGAATCGACATGGAAAGCGGTCTGGCGCCGAAGTATCTGATGTGGTTGGGGCAGGGCTTCCTGCTCACGCTGGGCCTGTCGGCCGCCGCGGCCGTCGCGGCGACGCTCGCGGGCTTCGGGCTCGCGAGCGCGCGGCATGCGCGCGCGGGCTGGCTGCGCCGCGCGGCGGGCGCGTATATCGTCGCGTTTCGCAATTCGCCGCTGATCGTGCAACTGCTGTTCTGGTATTTCGGCGTCGCCGCGCTGCTGCCCGAGGCCGTGATGGGCTGGCTCAACACGCGTCATGCGATGAGCGTTGCCGGCTTCACCTTGCATTGGCCGTCGTTCGAGTTCGTCGCGGGCTGGGTCGGGCTCAGCGCCTATACGAGCGCGTTCGTCGCCGAGGAATTCCAGGCCGGCCTGCGCGGCGTGCCCGCCGGGCAGCATCACGCGGCGGCCGCGCTCGGTCTCACGCCGTTGCAGGCGTTCCGCCACGTCGTGCTGCCACAGGCGGTGCGCATCGCGCTGCCGCCGCTGTTCGGGCAATACATGAACCTGATCAAGAACTCGTCGCTGACGATGGCGATCGGCGTCGCCGAGCTGTCGTACGCGTCGCGCCAGGTGGAGACGGAGACGTTCCGGACCTTCGCCTCGTTCGGCGTCGCGACCGTGCTCTACATCGTCGCGATCGCGGCCGTCGAGGCCGTCGCGCACTGGAGCGCCCATCGGCGCGATCAACCGTTCGCGGGGCGCTGACGATGGACCTCTCCCTGTTCGTCGACAACCTGCCGCGCCTGCTCGTCGGCGCATTCCCCGACGGCCCGCTCGGCGGCGCCGCCCTGTCGCTCGTGCTGGCGGTCATCTCCGCGCTCGCGTCCGCGCTGCTCGGCGTGCTGGGCGGCGTCGCGCTTGCGCTCGCGCGCGGCCCCTGGCGCGCGCTGCTGCTCATCGTGATCGGCTTCTTCCGCGGCATCCCGGTGCTGATGCTGATTTTCTGGACCTACTTCCTGCTGCCGGTGCTGCTGCACGTCGACGTGCCCGGGCTCGCGGCCGTGGTGTGCGCGCTGTCGCTCGTGAGCGGTGCCTATCTCGCGCATTCGGTGCATGCGGGCATTCTCGCGGCGGGCGCGGGCCAATGGCAGGCGGGCCTGTCGCTCGGGCTCACGCGCTGGCAGACGCTGCGTTGCGTGCTGTTGCCGCAGGCGGCGCGGATCATGACGCCGTCGTTCGTCAACCAATGGGTGTCGCTCGTCAAGGACACCTCGCTGGCCTATATCGTCGGCGTACCGGAGCTGTCGTTCATCGCGACGCAGATCAACAACCGGCTGATGGTCTATCCCGCGCAGATCTTCCTGTTCGTCGGGCTGATCTACCTCGTGATGTGCACGGCGCTCGATCGCATCGCCACCTGGCTGCTGACGCGCGCGGACCGTGCGCAGGCGCGCGACGGCGCGGCGCGGGGCGCGCCGCAACCCGCGTCGAGCGGCGCGCGCGGTTAGCGGCTGGCGCGGCGGACCGCCGCTGCGTTCAAACGGCTTGCAGCAGGCCGTGCAGCGCGGCCGCGCATTGCGCGACGCCCAGCAGCGCGATCACGCCGGCGGCCGCGAGCGATACGCCGCGCACGAGGCCGGCACTGGCCCGCGTGCGCAGCGCGGCGCTCGCGCCGCTCAGGCACAGCCACCAGGCGGCCGAGCCCGCGAACACGCCGCCGACGAGCGGCGTGATCGCGCGCCACGCGGACGCATCGCGCGCGCCCGGCAGCGGGCCGAGCGCCGCGAAGATCGCGACGAACGACACGATCGTCATCGGATTCGACACGGTCAGCGCAAAGGTGGTCGCGAACGCGCGCGCGGCGTGCGGCGCGCGGGTCTCACGCGCATCGGCGGCCGGCGTCGCGCGCGCGATCGCCACGGCGATGCCGACCAGGAACAGGCCGCCCGCGAGCTTCAGCGCGACCGTCAGCATCGGCAGCGCGGTCGCGACGCCCGCGACGCCGAGCGCGCCGAGCAGCCCATAGAGCGCGTCCGCGCAGGCCGCGCCGAGGCCGGTCGCGAAGCCCGTGCGAAAGCCGTGGTTCAGGCTGCGCTGGATGCACAGCATGCCGATCGGGCCGACCGGCGCGGCGATGCAAAAACCGATCACGAGTGCGTTGACGAAGGCCACCTGATACCTCTCCCGTCCGGCGTGAGGCCGGTTTGACGGATTCCATCGTAGGCGGCGGCCCGGCTTGGTGGAAGGCGTTTTTTAAGGCAGGATGCGCGGATCGCCTTAAATCTTCATGCAGAGATGGACGATATCGACTGGCAACTGCTGGGCGTGCTCCAGCAACACGGCCGCGCCACCTACACGGAGCTGGCGCGTCGCGTCGGACTGTCGGTGCCCGCCGTGACGGAACGCGTGCGGCGCCTGGAGGAGGCGGGCGTGATCGAGGGCTACGCGGCGCGCGTGAATCCCGCCGCCGCCGGCTATCCCGTGGCCGCGCTGATCGGCATCACGGTGCCGCAGCCCGCGAAGGCGAAATTCCTGAAGCTGCTCGACGCGATTCCGGAGGTGCTCGCCTGCCACCATGTGACCGGCGCGGATTCCTACCTGATCCAGGTCGTCGCGCTCGGCATCGGGGATCTGGAGCAACTGCTGGCCCGGCTCAATCCCTATGGCGAGACGCGCACCTCGATCGTGATGTCGACGCCGCTGGCCGCCCGCGCGCTGGCGCGGCCGCGCGGCGCGCGGCGCTGAACGCAGCGCTCAGTGCACGTCGCGACGCGCCTCGGCGACGCACGCGAGCACGGTTTCGTCGCCCACCGCGCGAAAGTCGCGGTAGGCCTGGCCGACGCTGAAGAAGAACGGTGGGGTGCGCAGGCAGAGGAAGGCGTCGATCGGATCGGCGTCGAATTCATGCGCGGCGTCCGCCGGCGCGACCGGTACGGCGACCACGAGCGCGGCCGGATGATGCAGGCGCAATGCGCGCACGGCGGCTTTCAGCGAGGCGCCGGTCGCCATTCCGTCATCGACGAGCAGCGCGGTGCGGCCGTCCAGGTCGGGCATCGGTTCGCCGCCGCGATAGCGCGCGTCGCGGCGCGCCAGTTCGTCGCGCTCCGCGGCGAGCACCTCGGCGAAGGCCGCATCCGTCACACGCTCGGCCGCGATGACCGCGGCTTCGCGCACGAGCACGCCGTCCGCCGCGATGGCGCCCATCGCGAGTTCCGGATGGTCGGGCACGCCGAGCTTGCGCACCACGCACAGCTCGAGCGGCAACCCGTGCGCTTTCGCGATTTCCCAGCCGACCGGCACGCCGCCGCGCGGCAGCGCGACGACCACGAGGGGCTGCGCGAGCACGCGCGCGGGCAGCGCCAGCGCGAGCTGGCGACCGGCGTCGACGCGGTTGGCGAATGGAGCGGTCATCGGGAACGTGGCGGGTGGGACGCTTCCAGTGTAGGCGGCGCTGACGGATCGTTCCAGCCGCCACGCACGGCGGGCCCGCCGTTGCCGGAGGGGAATTTCGATGCTTCAATGCGGATTCGACCCGGGTTGGCGGCGCGACGTCCGGCGGGTGGACGCGCGGCGCGCAGCAACGGCCCGGAGCCCGCGCGCCGTTCGCGCGCCGCCGACGCGAGAGCCCCCATGACCGACACCGAACGCGACGTTTCCCCGGAATCTGCCTCCCGCCGCGCCACGCGGCTGCGCGCGGTGCTGCGCCGCTATTTCAGCCTGCGTGAGGGGCAGGCCGAGCCGGCCGTCATCGACGAGGACCTGCGCGGCGGGATCGGCCTGCGCGGGACCAATCTGTGGATCCTGATGGCCGCGATCTTCATCGCGTCGATCGGGCTCGACGTCAATTCGACCGCGGTGATCATCGGCGCGATGCTGGTGTCGCCGCTGATGGGGCCGATCATGGGCATCGGCTATGGCATCGGCATCTACGATTTCGTGTTGATCCGCCGCTCGCTGAAGAGCCTTGGGATCGCGACGCTGATCAGTCTCGCGACCTCGACGCTGTATTTCTCGCTGAGTCCGCTCACGGGCGCGCATTCCGAACTGCTCGCGCGCACCTCGCCGAGCATCTGGGACGTGTTGATCGCGCTGTTCGGCGGACTCGTGGGCATGGTCGGCGCGACGCGCAAGGAAAAGACCAACGTGATTCCGGGGGTGGCGATCGCCACCGCGCTGATGCCGCCGCTGTGCACGGCCGGCTACGGGCTCGCGCACGGCAGCCTGCGCTACTTCGCCGGCGCGTCCTACCTGTTCTCGATCAACTGCGTGTTCATCGCGTTCTCGACGGTGCTCGTCACCTGGGCGATCCGGATGCGGCCCGCGCAGCAGGTCGACGAGCGGATGCAGCGCCGCGTGCGGCGCGCGGTGCTCGCCGCGGTGGTGCTGACGGCGGTGCCGAGCGTGTTTCTCGCGTACCGGCTGGTGGCGGACGAGGTGTTCACGGCGCGCGCGCAGACCTTCATCAAGGACGAGCTGTCGCTGCCGCAAACGGTGGTCGCGAATACGCGGATCCTGCCGGCCGCGCGTTCGATCGAGGTGACGCTGGTCGGCCGGCGCGCCGATCAGCAGCAACTCGACCGGCTGGCGCTTAAGCTGCCCGCCTACGGGCTGCCCGACAGCCGGCTCGCGGTGCGGCAGGCGGGGGACGAGCAGATCGACGCGGGGCGGCTCGAATCGTCGTTGAAGGCGAGCATCGTGCGCGACCTCGTGGCCGCGAACGAGGCGACCCGGCGTCATCTCGACGACAAGGACGAGGCGATCGTGCGCCTGCAGGGCGCGCTCGATCGCGATGCAGCGCGGCGCGCGGAATTCGCGCAGGTCGCGCGCGAGCTGCATGCGCAGTATCCGCAGATTCGCGAGGTGCTGTATGGGGACGCGGCGGAGTGGGCGCCGGGGGCGATGGTGGTGAGTGCGCCGGGAGTAAATGCGCCGGGAGCGGAACCGGTGCCGGTGTTCAGCATCGCGACCGCGCGGCCCTTGCCGCGCGCCGATCGCCAGCGGCTCGAACGCTGGCTGAGGGTGAGGCTCGCCTCGGCGCAGGCGCGGCTCGTCGCGACGACCGGTTAGCGGAGCATTCTTCCGCGTGCCCGTACGGTGGAATGACCGGGGCACGGCCCGGCCCCGTCCGTCAACAAACAGCCGCGCCGCGCGGCTTGGCGCAACAGCGCGGCTTGGCGCAACAGTTTGTCGACCTGGGCGCGCGGGTCGCGGGCGAGCGACACGAACCGGCGCGGGCGCGGCGCGATGATCGGTGAGCGGGTCATTGCCCCGCGTGCCGCGCCCGCCGAAATGGTCGGGGGCACGGCCAGGCACCATCCGTCAACAAACAGCCGCGCCGCGCGCCGTCTGGCGCAACAGCTTGTCGACCTGCGCAAGCGGGTCGCGGGCGAGCGACACGAATCGGCGTGGGCGCGGCGCGATGATTGGTGAGCGGGTCATTGCCCCGCATGCCGTGCCCGTACGGTGGAATGACCGGGGCGCGGCCCGGCCCCGTCCGTCAACAAACAGCCGCGCCGCGCGGCTTGGCGCAACAGCTTGTCAACCTGGGCGCGCGGGTCATGGACGAGCGACACGAATCGGCGCGGGCGCGGCGCGATGATCGGTGAGCGGGTCATTGCCCCGCGTGCCGCGCCCGCCGAAATGACCGGAAAGCGAGCCCGCCGATCACGGCCCGGCATCGTCCGTCAACCAACCGCCACGCACCGCGCGCCGCCTCAGCGCCACCGCTTCCCGACCTGCGCGCGCAGATCATCGACGAGCGGCACGAACGCGAGCACGGCGAGGATCACGGCGAGCGGGATGGTCACCGAATAGCCGACATGCTTGAAGCCGACCGCGCCGAGCAGCCCGCCGCCGAGGAACATCGCGAGCATCGTCGCGAGCACCCGCAGGCGCGGCAGGTTGGCGCGCACGGGCGGCAGCGCCGGGTCGTCCGCGCGGTTCGGATAGCACAGCTTGCCGAGTTCGATGCCGATGTCGGTGACCATGCCGGTCACATGGGTCGTGCGGATCTCCGCATTCGAGAGCTTGGTGATCATCGCGTTCTGCAGGCCCATGATGAAGCACAGCAGCAGCACCGTGAGCGGCGCGAACAGCGTGCGATGCGCGGCAAGCTGGCTGCCGAGCAGGCCGAAGCACAGCAGCAGCGCGGCCTCGACCAGCAGCGGCGACGCATACTGGCTCTGCAGCCCGCGCCGCCGGCCCCAGTTGACGAGCAGCGCCGAGCCCGCGGCGCCCGCGACGAAGGCGAGCAGCGAGGCAATGCCGGCGAGCGCGAGCACGAGGTTGCCGAGCATCGCCTCGTCGGCGATCGACGACACGATGCCGCTCATGTGCGAGGTGTACTGGTGCACCGCGAGAAATCCGCCCGCGTTGGCGGCGCCCGCGACGAACGCGAGCGAGAAGCCGAGGTGGCGGTTGCCGCCGGCGCTGCGGTCCTTGCCGGCGAGGCTGCGGAAGTACTGCGTGGGCGCCATCGGCGAATCCTTCCTCTGAAACGGGCCGCGCCCGGGCGCGGCGGGTGGGCGGCGTGGCCCGGCGGACGGGCCATGATAGCGAAACCGGCGTGCGGCGCACAAGCCGCCGCCGGGCCTCAGGTCGAGGCGTAGTGGGTGTCGAAGATCGCGCGCAGCGTCGAGGTGTCGCGCGCGAAATCGGCCCACAGCGGCGCGTCGATCTGCGCGAAGCCGAGCGGCGCCGGCGCGGCCGCCGCGAGCGTCGCGCGCATGTCGTCGAGATGGTGGCGGAACGCGCTCAGCTGCATGCCCGACAGCGGATCCTGCGCTTGCGCGAGCGTGACGAGCGGATCGACCGGCCGATCGGCGATGCGCACCTCGAAGTGCAGGTGCGGGCCGGTCGCGGCGCCCGTCGCGCCGACCGCGCCGAGCCGCTGGCCCTGCGCGATCGCGGCGCCCGTCTTCAGGCCCGGCGCGAACGCCGACAGGTGCGCGTAGTAGGTGGAATAGCCGCCCGGATGGTCGACGATCACGTATTGGCCGTAGCCGCCCGGATCGGTGCCGACGAACGACACGACGCCGTTCGCCGCCGCGTTCACGCGGGTGCCGCGCGGCGCGGCGAGGTCGACGCCCGTATGCATCAGGCGCAGGTGCGACAGCGGATGGACGCGCTCGCCGAAGTACGAGCTGATGCGCGTGCTGCGCACCGGCATCGTGAAGGCCGCGCCGTCGAGCGGGCGGCCGTCGAACGCGTAATACGCGCCCTCGGGCGCGCCGGGCGGCTTGAACCACAGCGCGCCGAACGCGCGCCCGCCGGCCCGGAGCTCGAGCGCCGTCACGCGCGGCACGCCGGCCGAGGTGTCGAAGGCGATCCGGTAGCGGTCGCCGGCCTGGGCGCGCGCATGCAGGCGCAGCTTGCCGGTGACCAGGTCGCCGATCTGGATCCGGACTTCGGGCGGCAGGTCGAGCCGGTTCAGGGTGTCGGCGAGGCTCGCGGTGATCTCGCCCGCGCGCAGGCCGGAATCCGCTTCGAGCGCGTCGGGCGCGGCGGCGAACATGTCGGCGCCATAGCCGAGCAGGTCGTTGCGGTGGGCGGTGAGCGGGGCGAACAGCCCGGGCGGCGCGCTGCGCTCGGCCACGAGCCGCTCGAGTTCGTGCGAGACGAACCGGTGCGCGCTCGGGAACGGGGTGTCGGCGAGCACCCGCTGCGGCGTGAGCGCCGCCCGTTCGAGCGCGGCCGCCGGCGGCTTCGAGACGGCGGGCAGCGCGGCGGTGAATGCGAAAGCCAGCAGCGCGCCCAGCGCGCCGGTGGTGGGCCAGGCCCGCCGCATCAGGCGGCGCGCGGAAACAGGGTCATGTACGGGGGCCAACAGTGTCCACATCCTTGTTTGAAAAGGTGAATTCGGGCAAGCAGGGAGTGGGCGAAAAAACTGCATCCGCACGGCGCGGCCGGCGGCACAGGACGTTCAACGAATCGGGGTTCGATCGGATCGGACCGTCTTCGCGCCGTTCGGCCCATCAACGCGGACGCATCCGCTCCGAACGGCGATCCATCTTTGGGCAGGCGTAAGCCGCGGGGAGAGAATCGACGCATGTAGAGTGACCGGCGCGATGCGCCAGTTGTTCCTCGTACTCGTCTTATTTGTGATGGCGCGGAATCAGGACCACATCACGGCGAGGACGGTCGGAGCAGGGCGGGCGCGGTGCGCAGCGCATCGAGGCCGGCGTTGAGCAGGGCCTCGGCGTCGGTCCAGCGCGCGCCGCGCAGGCGCGTGGACCACATCAGCGAGCCGAAGATGCCTTCGATCAGCGACAGCAGGTAGACCCCCGCGAGGTGGATGTCGAGGCCGGCGTCGAGTTCGCCCGCTGCGACCATTCGTCGCAGCAGCGCCTTCGCGATGCGCAGCGTCTGCAGTTCGTACAGCGTGCGGCGGCGCATCAGCGGCGCGTTTTCCTCGCAGCGCTCGCATTTCATGTAGAGGATCTCGACCACGCGCTGCAACGAGCCCGGCTCGCTGCACTGCCGCAGGTAGTGCAGGGCGGCGCGCCGCAGCATGCCGAGCGTGGGCTGCTCGTCGCCCAGCTCGAAGTCCTCGGCCGCCCGCGAGAACGCGCGGTCGCACACCGCGAGACAGACCTCGATCTTGTTCTTGTAATGGCCGTACACCGCGCCGCGCGACATCCCGGCCGACTCGGCCAGGTCGGCCATCGCGGTCTGCGCCACGCCTTTCTCGAGCAGCACCAGCTCCGCCGCATCGAGGATGCGGTTCTTGGTGTTCAGCGATTCTTCCCTGGTTTTGCGGGCCATCTCGAACCTCCCGTGTCCGTTTCTTACATAATGCTGTCGCTTTCAAGCGACATTCAAACTTCTCGCCACAGATTGTCCTTTATTTAATCAGTCATGACTGATTAAAATCAAGCGCCCTGAGCGGCCCGCATTGTACGGGCTGCGCTCCCGTTGAGGATGTTCATGAAAAATCTCCGTGCCGCCCCCCGTCATCCGTTGTCGCTGATCCTGGTCGCGGCGCTCGTCGTCGCGGGTTGCGGCAGGCGCGAGGCGAGCGAGCCGGCGGCGGCGGCGCCGGAGGCGACCGTGATCACCGTGAAGACGAGCGCGGTGCCGCTGACGATCGAACTGCCCGGCCGGCTCGACGCGTATCGGCAGGCCGAGGTGCGCGCGCGGGTCGCGGGCGTCGTGACCGCGCGCACCTACGAGGAAGGGCAGGAGGTGAAGGCGGGCGCGGTGCTGTTCCGGATCGATCCGGCGCCGCTCAAGGCCGCGCGCGACGCGGCCGAGGGCGCGCTCGCGAAGACGCAGGCGGCGCTGCTCGCCGCCAGCGACAAGCGGCGGCGCTACGACGATCTGGTGCGCGACCGCGCGGTCAGCGAGCGCGATCAGATGGAGGCGCTCGCGGACGAGCGCCAGGCGCAGGCGGCCGTCACCTCCGCGCGGGCCGAACTGGCGCGCGCGCAGCTGCAGCTCGGCTATGCGACCGTCACCGCGCCGATCAGCGGCCGCGCGCGGCGCGCGCTCGTCACCGAGGGCGCGCTCGTCGGCCAGGACCAGGCCACGCCGCTGACCACGGTCGAGCAGCTCGATCCGATCTACGTGAACTTCTCGCAGCCGGCAGCCGACGTCGAGGCGCTGCGGCGCGCGGTCAGCAGCGGCCGCGCGGCCGGCATCGCGCAGCAGGACATCGAGGTCACGCTGCTGCGCGCCGATGGCACGCCGTATGCCCGCAAGGGCAAGCTGCTGTTCGCCGATCTCGCGGTCGACCCCGCGACCGATACGGTCGCGATGCGCGCGCTGTTCCCGAATCCCGAGCGCGAACTGCTGCCGGGCGGCTACGTGCGGCTCGCGCTCGACCGCGCGGTCGCCCGCGATGCGTTGCGGGTGCCGCGCGATGCGCTGCTGCGCAGCGCCGACCACGCGACGGTCAAGGTCGTGGGGCCGGACGGCAAGATCCGCGACGCGGAGGTCGAGGCCGAGCGCATGAAGGGCGACCAGTGGCTCGTCACGCGCGGGCTCAAGAACGGCGAGCGCGTGGTGGTCGACAACGCCGCCCAGTTCGCGGCCGGCACCACCGTGAAGGCGGTCGAGCGCGCGGCGCCGGCAACTGGCCCGGCCAACGGCGCGGCCGACGGCGTCGCGCCGTCCGCCGCGTCCCAATCCTGATTCCGATTCAGCACACACCATGGCTCGTTTCTTTATCGATCGTCCGGTCTTCGCCTGGGTGATCTCGATCTTCATCATGCTGGGCGGCCTGTTCGCGATCCGTTCGCTGCCCGTCGCGCAGTACCCGGACATCGCGCCGCCCGTGGTCAGCATCTACGCGACCTATCCGGGCGCGTCGGCGCAGGTCGTCGAGGAATCGGTCACCGCGGTGATCGAGCGCGAGATGAACGGCGCGCCCGGCCTGCTGTACACCTCCGCGACGAGCGGCACCGGCACCGCGACACTCACGCTGACCTTCAAGCAGGGCGTGAACCCCGATCTCGCGGCGGTCGAGGTGCAGAACCGCCTGAAGACCGTCGACGCGCGCCTGCCCGAAGCGGTGCGGCGCGACGGCATCACGGTCGAGAAGGCCGCGGACAACATTCAGCTCGTGGTGTCGCTGACTTCCGAGGACGGCCGCCTGAGCGCGGTGCAGCTCGGCGAATACGCGTCCGCGAACGTGGTGCAGGCGCTGCGCCGGGTCGAGGGCGTGGGCAAGGTGCAGTTCTGGGGCGCCGAGTATGCGATGCGCATCTGGCCCGATCCGGTCAAGCTTGCCGGGCTCGGCCTGAGCGCCTCCGACATCGTGTCGGCCGTGCGCGCGCACAACGCGCGCGTGACGATCGGCGACATCGGCCGCTCGGCCGTGCCGGACGACGCGCCGATCGCCGCGACCGTGCTCGCGGACGCGCCGCTCAAGACGCCCGAGGATTTCGGCGCGATCACGCTGCGCAGCCGCGCGGACGGCGCCGCGCTGTTCCTGCGCGACGTCGCGCGGATCGAGTTCGGCGGCAGCGAGTACAGCTACCCGTCCTACGTGAACGGCAAGACCGCGACCGGGATGGGCATCAAGCTCGCGCCGGGTTCGAACGCGGTCGCGACGGAAGCGCGCGTGCGCGAGACGATGGACGACCTCGCCAAGTACTTCCCGCCCGGCGTCAAATACCAGATCCCGTACGAGACGTCGTCGTTCGTGCGCGTGTCGATGCAGAAGGTCGTGACGACGCTGATCGAGGCCGGCGTGCTGGTGTTCCTCGTGATGTACCTGTTCATGCAGAACCTCCGCGCGACGCTGATCCCGACCCTGGTCGTGCCGGTCGCGCTGCTCGGCACGTTCGGCGTGATGTTCGCGGCCGGCTTCTCGATCAACGTGCTGACGATGTTCGGCATGGTGCTCGCGATCGGCATCCTCGTCGACGACGCGATCGTGGTGGTCGAGAACGTCGAGCGGCTGATGGTCGAGGAGGGGCTCGCGCCGTACGAGGCGACCGTGAAGGCGATGGGGCAGATCAGCGGGGCGATCATCGGCATCACGGTGGTGCTGACCTCGGTGTTCGTGCCGATGGCGTTCTTCGGCGGCGCGGTGGGCAACATCTATCGTCAGTTCGCGCTGGCGCTCGCGGTGTCGATCGGTTTCTCGGCGTTCCTCGCGCTGTCGCTCACGCCCGCGCTGTGCGCGACGCTGCTCAAGCCGATCGACGCGGGCCATCACGAGAAGCGCGGCTTCTTCGGCCGCTTCAACCGCTTCGTCACGCGCGCCACCGACCGCTACACGCACGGCGTGGGCCGGCTGCTCGCGAAGCCGCTGCGCTGGCTCGCGGTCTACGGCGCGCTGACGGCGGTGGCCGTGCTGATGATGACGAAGCTGCCGACCGCGTTCCTGCCGGACGAGGACCAGGGCAATTTCATGGTGATGGTGATCCGCCCGCAAGGCACGCCGCTCGCGGAGACGATGAAGAGCGTGCGCGAGGTCGAGGCGTATGTGCGCGGCAAGGAGCCCGCCGCGTATACGTTCGCGCTCGGCGGCTTCAATCTGTACGGCGAAGGCCCGAACGGCGGGATGATCTTCGTCACGCTGAAGAACTGGCAGACGCGCAAGGGCGCGCACGACCAGGTGCAGGCGATCGTCGCGCGCATCAACGAGCGTTTCTCGGCCACGCCGAACACGGTGGTGTTCGCGATGAACTCGCCCGCGCTGCCGGACCTCGGCTCGACGGGCGGCTTCGACTACCGGCTGCAGGATCGCGGCGGGGTCGGCTACGCGGCGCTCGTCGCCGCGCGCGAGAAGCTGCTCGCCGAGGGCCGCGACGATCCCGCGCTGACCGACCTGATGTTCGCGGGCACGCAGGACGCGCCGCAGCTGAAGCTCGACATCGATCGCGTGAAGGCGAGCGCGCTCGGCGTGTCGATGGACGAGATCAACGCGACGCTTTCCGTGATGTTCGGCTCCGACTACATCGGCGACTTCATGCACGGCGCGCAGGTGCGGCGCGTGATCGTGCAGGCCGACGGCGGGCATCGCGTCGACCCGGAGGACGTGAAGAAGCTGCGGGTGCGCAATGCGAAGGGCGAGATGGTGCCGCTGTCGGCGTTCGCGTCGATGCACTGGACCGTCGGGCCGCCGCAGCTGACCCGCTACAACGGCTACCCGTCGTTCACGATCAACGGCTCGGCCGCGCACGGCCGCAGCAGCGGCGAGGCGATGGCGGCGATGGAGCGGATCGCGGCGCGCCTGCCCGCCGGCGTGGGGCATGCGTGGTCCGGGCAGTCGTACGAGGAGCGGCTGTCGGGCGCGCAGGCGCCGATGCTGTTCGCGCTGTCGGTGCTGGTGGTGTTCCTCGCGCTCGCCGCGTTGTACGAGAGCTGGTCGATTCCGTTCGCGGTGATGCTGGTGGTGCCGCTCGGCGTGATCGGCGCGGTGCTCGGCGTCACGCTGCGCGGCATGCCGAACGATATCTATTTCAAGGTGGGGCTGATCGCGACGATCGGGCTGTCCGCGAAGAACGCGATCCTGATCGTCGAGGTCGCCAAGGATCTGTACGCGCAGGGCCTGTCGCTCGCCGATGCGGCGCGCGAGGCCGCGCGGCTGCGCCTGCGGCCGATCGTGATGACGTCGCTCGCGTTCGGCGTCGGCGTGCTGCCGCTCGCGTTCGCGTCGGGCGCGGCGTCCGGCGCGCAGATGGCGATCGGCACGGGCGTGCTCGGCGGCGTGATCACCGCGACGGTGTTCGCCGTGTTCCTGGTCCCGCTGTTTTTCGTGGCGGTCGGCCGTCTGTTCAACGTCGGCCCGCGCCGGCGCGGCAGCGCCCCGGCCCCCGCGCTGGAGAATCATTGATGACTGAGCGGATCAGCGGCGCACGCCGCTTCCCGACCCCGCCGGGCGCGCCGGCCTGGAGCGCCGCGCTCGTCGCGGCGCTGCTCGCGGGCTGCACGCTCGCGCCACGCTACGAACGGCCGGCCGCGCCGGTGCCGGCGGCGTATACCGACGCCGCGTCCGGCGCGGCCGCCGCGACGCCGGCTGCGGACGCGGCTGCGGCGGCGCGCGCCGCGCAGCTCGACGACTGGCGCGCGTACTTCACCGAGCCCGCGTTGCGCGCGCTGATCGACGCGGCGCTCGCCAACAACCGCGACCTGCGCGTCGCGACCTTGCGCATCGAGGAGGCGCGCGGCCTGTACGGCGTCGCGCGCGCGGACCGGCTGCCGTCGGTGGACGGCAATCTCGGCTTCGAACGCGCGAGCCAGTACGACCCGGTGGTGCGCGAGCGCGCGATCAGCGGCCTGTATCGTGCGGGCGTGGGCGTGAGCGCCTTCGAGCTGGACCTGTTCGGCCGCGTGAAAAGCCTGTCGGACGCGGCGCTGGCCGAGTACTTCGCGACCGCCGAGGCGCAGCGCGCGGTGCGCATCAGCCTGGTCGCCGAGGTGGCGACCGCCTATGTGAACGAGCGCGCGCTGGTCGATCAGCTGGCGCTCGCGCAGCGCACGCTCGACGCGCGCGAGCGGAGCCATGCGCTCACGCAGCGCCGCTACGCGGCCGGCACCAGCACCGCGATCGAGCTGCGCACCACGGAACTGCTGGTCGCGTCGGCGCGCGCCGCGCAGGCCGCGCTCGCGCGCGAGCACACGGCGGCCGTCAGCGCGCTGCGGCTGCTCGTCGGCGATTTCACGCAGGACGTGGCGGCCGGCGCGAGCGCGCTCGATGCGCTGACGGTCGCGCCGGTGCCGGCCGGGCTGCCGTCGGAACTGCTCGAACGGCGGCCCGACATCCGCCAGGCGGAGGCGCGCCTGATCGCCGCGAACGCGAACATCGGCGCGGCGCGCGCGGCGTTCTTCCCGCGCATCACGCTGACGACCGAGGTCGGTTCGGTCAGCGACACCTTCGCGAGCCTGTTCGCGGGCGGTACCGGGGTGTGGTCGTTCGCGCCCCGGCTCACGCTGCCGATCTTCGCGGGCGGGCGCAATCGCGCGAATCTCGACGTCGCCGAGGCGCGCCGGCATATCGCGGTCGCCGAGTACGAGAAGGCGATCCAGGTCGCGTTCCGCGAGGTGTCGGACGGCTTCGCCGCGCGCGGCCAGATCGACGCGCAACTGGCCGCGCAACAGGCGGCCTACGACGCCGACCGCGAGCGTCTGCGGCTCGCGGAGCGGCGCTACGGCGGCGGGGTGGCGAGCTATCTCGAACTGCTCGACGCGCAGCGCGGCACCTTCGAGTCCGGACAGGAGCTGATCCGGCTCAAGCAACTGCGGTGCGCGAATGCGATCGCGCTGTATCGCGCGCTCGGCGGCGGGTGGTCGCGGGCCGAGTGCGCGCAAGCCGGCTGCGCGGCGGCCTGAGCGCAGCCGCCCGCGCGGCGAACCGCGATCGTACGCATCGGCTGCAAATTGGGTAAGGTAACGGCCGTTGTCGAATAAGTACGATAGCGTGTCGATTGACCTATTTTTCAGATGGAATGTGTATGTGGGCTGTAATCAGGAACCGGCGGGCGCGGGCGGCGGCGCTCGGCGTCGCGCTGGTCATGGGCGGCGCGGGCGCGGCGCGCGCGCAGGGAATCGAGGCGGCGGACGCGGCGGGCCGTGAAGCGTCGGCGGCGTCCGCCGCTGCGCCGGCCGAGCCGGCGCGCGGCGGGGCGCTGGAGGCGGGGCGCGGGGCGGACGGGCCGCCCGCATCGTCGGACAGCGGCGCGGCCTCGGGCGCGGCGGGCGTCGAGGCGGGCGCTTCCGCGCCGGTGGCCGGCGCGGCGGATCCGCACCAGGTGATTCCTTACGGTTCGGCGACGTCGCGCGCGGAACTGGACGGCATGACGCTGCCCGTGTGGACCTATCGCCCGGCGAACTGCGCGCCGCGCATGCTGATGCTGGTGTTCCACGGCGTGTCGCGCAATCCCGCCGACTATCGCGATCATGCGAAGCCGCTGGCGGACAAGGTCTGCGCGGTGGTCGTCGCGCCGCTGTTCGACAAGGATCGCTTCCCGCGCGACGCGTATCAGTACGGCGGCATGCGGGCGGGCCAGGACGAGGGTTCGACCTCGCTCGCGCTCGTGCCGCCTCTCGCGGACTGGGCCCGCCGCGCGGCGGGGCAGCCGACCCTGCCGCTCGTGCTGCTCGGCCATTCGGCGGGGGCGCAGTTCCTCGATCGGGTCGCTGCGTATTCGCAGTCCGGCGCGGCGCGGATCGTGATCGCCAATCCGTCGACCTGGGTGATGGCGCGCGCGACCGACGACGTGCCGTTCGGCTTCGGCGGGCTCGGCTGGCGGCGCAACCAGGAAGAGGCCATGCGTGCCTACCTGGGCCAGCCGATCACGATCCTGCTCGGCATGGACGATGTGCACGCCCATCTGCTCGCCAAGGAGAAGGAGGCGGTCGCGCAAGGGCCGAACCGCTTCGCGCGCGGGCTCAACGCGTACCACAGCGCGCAGGCGATGGCCCGCAGCAAGGGCTGGGCGTTCGAGTGGCGCCTGCTGGAGGTGCCGGGGGTCGGGCACGACGCCGCGCGGATGTTCGCGTCGCCGCAGGCGGAGCGGGCGCTGAGCGGGGTGCGGTAAGGGCGCGGCGTGCCGCCTGAGCCGTTGTTTCCAGGCGTCGGGAACGGGGGCGCGCCCTCTGCTCTCTGCTCTGTCGATCGTCGCGCCGGCGGTCGACTCGTTGCCGGCGGCGAGCGCGTCGAGATCCGCTCCTGGACGCCGCCGCGCCTCCCGTCGACCGATCTGGTCCTGGTGCGGACCCGGTTTGATCCGCGCGAGGACGGGCAGGCGGATCCCGCCGTCACGGCGCTCGCGCGGGTCGACGCGACGGGCATGCGCGACGGGACGGCCGACGCGGCGTTCGCGCAGCGCGAGGCACGGCGTCCCGGGCATGTCCGCCGGGAACGGACCGGCGTCCGGGCCGTCGATCCGCCGGTCGCGCGCGTGGCGCGACGCGGGATCTACGCGCTCGAGCTGGAAGGGCAGGACGCGCGCCGGGCCGGATGAACGGCGCGGCGTCTCCGGGTGACGGTTCCCGTCATGGAACGCCGGGCCGGCCACGCCCGTCGGCGCGGCCTCATCGCGTGCGCGCGCGGCCGCGCGCCGCCGCCGGCGTCGCCTCGAACACCTGCACGATCCGATCGATCATCGCGCTGATGCGCGCGGTATGCCGCAAGTCCTGGTGCGTGACCAGCCACACCTCGTAGGCCGTCGCGCTCGTGCGCGTCGGCCAGATTCTCACGAGGCCGTCGCGTTCGGCGATCGGCAGCGGCACCTCGCCGATGCCGAGCCCCGCGCGCACCGCGGCGCGCACCATCAGGCTCGAATTCAATCCCGACACGATCCGCCCCGCGTGGATCGGCTCGCCGACCAGGGTGAGCGAACGACGCGCCTGCAGATACGGCAGGTAGAACACGAGGTCGTGCCCCGCGAAGCCCGTGCCGGGCGTCGGCTCGCCCAGCCGGTCGAGATAGTCCGGCGACGCGAACAGCCCCACCGGCCAGGCGGCGAGCCGGCGCGTGAGCAGGTCGGGATTGTCGGGCTTGACCGTGCGCACCGCGATATCGGCTTCGCGCCTGGCGAGGTTCTGCACCTGGGTCGAGGTGTTGAGCAGCACGCGCACGTCCGGATGCGCGGCGTGCAGGTTGCGGATCGCCGTCATCAGGAATTCGACGCCGAGCGAATCGGTCGTCGTCACGCGCACGTCGCCCGCGAGGCGCTGGTCCACGCCCTGGGTCTGCCGCACGAGATCGATCGACGCCTGTTCCATTTTCTCCGCGGCGCGCAGCGCGACCTCGCCGGCCGACGTCGGCGCATAGCCGCCCGAGGTGCGCAGGAACAGCATCGCGCCGAGCGCGCGCTCGAGCGCGGCAAGTCGCCGGCCCACCGTCGCCTGGTCCAGGCCGACGACGCGCGCCGCGCCGCGCAGGCTGCGCTCCCGATAAACGGCAAGAAAGATCCGCGTGTCGTCCCAGTTCAAGAACAGGCTCCCGAAGTGGTGCAAATTTGCATCTGTGCGCGTGAAAATCGCTGCGCGAATTCATCAGCCGCCAAGCATATACTTTTTTCGACGCCGCGCTGCCAGCCGGCGCGAGCGGCGATTTCCCATTCAGAGCGAGGTGCATCGTGTCAGACGTTTCCTGTCCCATTCCGGCCGTGATGACGGCGATCGAAATCAGCCGGCCCGGCGGCCCCGAGGTGCTGACGCCCGTCGAGCGGCCCGTGCCGCGGCCCGGCGCCGGCGACGTGCTGATCCGGGTGCGGGCGGCGGGCGTGAACGGCCCCGACGTCCTGCAACGCAAGGGCGTCTACGATCCGCCGCCGGGCGCGTCCGACATTCCGGGGCTCGAAATCGCGGGCGAGATCGTGGCGGTGGGCGGCGCCGTGCAGCGCTTCGCGCCCGGCGACCTGGTGTGCGCGCTCGTGACGGGCGGCGGCTATGCGGAGTACGCGGTGGCCGACCCGCGCGCGACCATGCGGCTGCCGGCCGGCCTCAGCCTGGTCGAGGCGGCGGCGCTGCCGGAGACCTTCATGACCGTGTGGCTCAATCTCGTGCGGCGCGGCGGGTTCCGGGCCGGCGAATCGGTGCTGATCCACGGTGGCGCGTCGGGTATCGGCACCACGGCGACGATGTTCGCGAAGGCGCTCGGTGCGTCGACCATCATCACCACGGTGTCGTCGCCCGCGCATCGCGACGCGAGCCTGCGGCTCGGCGCCGATCACGCGATCAACTACCTCGAGGAGGACTTCGTGGAGCGCGTCGCGGCGTTCACCGAGGGGCGGGGCGTGGACGTGATCCTCGACATCATCGCGGGCGACTATGTCGCGCGCAACTATCGGGCGGCCGCGATGAACGGCCGGGTCGTGCAGGTGAGCGCGTTGAAAGGGCCGGCGAACGGGGTCGACATGTGGATGATGCTGGCCAAGCAGCTCACGCATATCGGTTCGACCCTGCGCCCGCGCAGCTACGACGACAAGGCGACGATCATCGCCGAGCTGGAGCGGCAGGTGTGGCCGCATGTCGAGGCGGGGCGGGTCAAGCCGCAGGTGTACCGGACCTTCGGGCTCGAGCAGGTGCGCGATGCGCATGCGCTGATCGACTCGGGCGCGCATGTCGGGAAGATCGTGCTGACCGCCGGGGCGTAGCGGGGCGAGGGGCCGCGCGGCGCGGCGCAAGGTCGAGGTCGTTCGACAGGCGGATCGAGGAGGTGGGTCGTCCCTGCCGTCGTGCATGCGGAACGCCGGCTTGCCCGCGCGCATCCCTCGATCCGCGCTACGTCGGGTTCTTCTGCAATGCCTGTTTTGCTTCGCGCGCCTTGGCGACCCATTCGCGCAGCGAGGCACTGTCATCTCCGCTGTAACGGAGAATGATCGCATCATAGACGGCGATAGCCTCATCGGCGAGACCGCGTCCGGCAAGCGAGAGCCCCTTGTTGATCAAGGTCTTGGCCACCTGCGCGCGCATGGCGAGGTTGTCGTCGAGACCATAGCGCTGGTCGACTTCGTCATAGGCCTTGATCTCCTCGTCGCTGCGATGGAGCTTGCCGAGGCGGTATCCCCGATTGAAGAGCGCCTTGGCCATTTGCATGCGCAGGGCGGGCGCGCTGTCATCGCGATACAGCCGATCGATTTCGGTGTAGGTCGCGATTTCCTCGGCATAGCGTCCGACGACCCCCAGTCGGAATCCCTTGTTGAACAGGGCGGAGGCGACTTGCTCGCGCAGGGCGGGGGCAGGGTCCAGGCCGTAGCGGCGGCTGATCTCGTCGTAAACCGCGATCGCGTCTTCGCTGCGGTCGAGCCGGCCCAGCTGGACGCCTTTGTTGAACAGCGCCATCGCAACCTGTTCGCGCAGCGGCGTGCTGCCGTGCTGGCCGTAGCGTCGGTCAACCTCGTCATAGACCGCGATCTCTTCCAGGCTGTGCCCGAGCCGTCCCAGGGCGAAGCCTTTGTTGACGAGCGCCTTGGCCACTTGTTCCCGTATCGCGGGATGCGCATCGTGGCCATAGCGCTGCACGATCTCGTCATAGATGGCGATCTCTGCCTTGTAGTGGGCGAGGATGCCCTGGTCGATGGCTTTGTTGAACAAGGCCTTGGCCACCTGCTCTCGTACGGCGGGACTGGCGTCGCGACCGTAACGGCGATCAATTTCGTCGTATACGCCGGTTTCTTCGGTGCCGCGGCCAAGCGCCTCCAGGCACGCTGCCTTGTTAATGAGCGCCTTCGCGACCTGTGTGCGCAAGGCCGTGTTGTCGTCTTCGCCGTAACGCCGGTCGATCTCGTGATAAACCTCCAGTTCCTGATCCCGCAGATTGAGCACGCCCAGGCGGAATCCCTTATTGAAGAGCGCTTTGACGACCTGGACGCGCATCGCCGGACTGTCATCCTCGCCGTAGCGTTGCACGATCTCGTCATAGATGGCGATGGCCTCGTGGCTTAGGCCGAGTTTGCCCAGCCGGACCGCCTTGCTGAAAAGAGACTTGGCAACCTGAAGACGCAGAATGGGCGCGGCGTCTTGGCCGTAGCGCTGAATAATTTCGTCGTAGAGGGCGGTCTCTTGATCGGCGAGATCGGATCTGCCTAACTGGATGGCTTTATTGAAGAGCGACTTGGCGACCTGCTCGCGCAGGACGGGGTTCTCATCCCGGCCGTAGCGTTTCACGATTGCGTCATAGACAGCCAACTCGTCGTCGTGGCGATCGAGTGCATCCAGCAGGGTGGCCTTGCTGAGGAGCGTATTGGCGACTTGTTCGCGCAGGGCGAGGCTGTCATCCGTTCCGTAACGTCGGTCGATCTCATCGTAAACGGCCAATGCTTCATCGTTGCGTTCGAGCGCTTCGAGCGCCAAGGCCTGATAGCGCATGATCATCGCGCGGGTTTCCGGCGGGCTGTGTTCGGCGTCGGCGCATGCCAATGCCGTCTCGAAGCTGTGCAACGCCGCATCGAAACGACCGGCCTCATAGTCCTCGGCGCCTTGGGTGTAGCGATTGACGGCGGCGGACCGGTTGTCCGGCTTTGCGCCGACGTCCGGGGCGTCGCTCACCGTCTGCGGGCTTGCCTTGTCCAGGGACGGTTGCGACGGCTGAGCGTCGTTCTCCTGGCGCGGACGGACCTGCAAGGCCGCTTGCTCGATGGCTTGCCGGGTTTTTTGGGCATGGGCATCGACTTCCGTCTTGCGCTGCTCGATTTCGCTGGCGGCTTCGCTGGCCTTCCGCTGGAGCGCCGCGAGTTGCCGTTTCAGGGAGTCTGCTTCCGTCTGCAACGAGTGAATCTGCTTGCCGATGGACTTGCGGTGATCGCTGAACCACTCTTTGGCCGCCTCCCTGGCTTCGCTCACGGCGCGATGTTTCGCGCTGAAGTAAGCCGCGAAGCCGGTAATGACCGCGACGAGCGTGATGCCTAGTCCAACCAGTGTCGACAGGTTGGAAATCGCGCCCATGAAATTGGCCTGCTGCGAGGTGGCGAGGCTGAGGTCGCCGATGCGCTTGTCCTGCGCGTCGAGCCGGTCGCCCGTCGATTCCTTCAGGTGGGCGAGGTCCTTGTCGAGCATGCGCGCCTGTTCCTGAAGCTGTCGGATGTCGTCCGGCGACGAGGCGAACGCGGTCTGCATGAGCAACGCCAGGCACAAGGACAGGCAAAACAGGATGGGGCGCATGCTTGTTCTCTTGATGTTGGGCATGAAGCGCGGGCGGAAGGGGAGGTCTCTCGCGCGAGATCATACCCGACGGGCATCAAATAGGGATTGATTAGGCACGGCGGAGGCGGCGAGCCGTCGTCCCGAACCGCCCGGGAACCTGACAGGCGGCCTGCTCATGCTTTCATTTTTATCAAGGGAGCGATCGGCGCAATGCCGTCGCGGCTTCGCATCCGGCTGGCGGCGTCGAGGTGTCAGGTTCTTGTCGGGCATCCAGTACGGCGCGCCCGGTCGCGCTGCGACAGGGCTTGACGCCGATCCGTCCGGCACCTCGGGGCGGCGTGCTCCCGGGTACAACTTTCATCTAACTTTCGTACAAATCACTAACAATGATATGGGTATTTCTAAATCATATTGAGAACGATTCGCGTTTGCGTTAGATTTCGTCTTATCGTACAAATACGGAGCAGATCTATGGCGGAAGTGCTCGTCAGACCGGAACCCGCAGCGGCGTTCGCCCTGCCGATCTTTCATTCCGGCGACGCCTATTCGCCGGGCGCTCCAACGGCCCGCGCGCAGGGCGCGCTGCTCGACGTGCTGATCTCGAACCGGCCGATGCTGGTCAATGTCGCGCGCGCGTTCCTCGGCTGCGCGAGCCGCGCGGAGGACGTCGTGCACGACGTGTTCATCAAGCTCGTCGAGTTCCCGAACCAGGATGCGGTGCGCCAGCCGGTCGCCTACGTGACACGGATGGTGCGCAATGCGTCGATCGACGCGTGCCGCCGCCAGTCGCTCGAGAACATCTACCACGCCGATGAGGACGACGGCCTCGACGTGCCGTCGGCCGAGCCCTCGCCCGAAGCCGCCTTGCTGACCCGCGACACGCTGCGCCGCGTGCAGCAGGCGCTCGCGCAGCTGCCCGCGCGCAGCCGCGTCGCGTTCGAGATGGTGCGCCTGCGCGAGGAGACGCTGCAAAGCGTGGCGCGCGCGCTGAACGTGTCGCAGACCCTCGTGCATTTCATGGTGCGCGACGCCGAACGCTACTGCGTCGATTGCCTCGACGCGAGCGAGCGCGGCGACGACTGCCCGGAATTCTGCAGCGGCCGCGCGCGCCGGCGGTAAAAAAGCGCGCGCGCGAATCGTCTATCCGGTACAGGCGCGCGCCCGCTCCGTCGGGCGACGCGCGATTCCCTCCGAACGCTTTCCGAACGAGCATCCGATCATGACGCAAGCCCAGCCTTCCTCCAGCGACGCGGACGACGTCGTCTACACGGTCGTCATCAACGACGAGGCGCAGTACTCGATCTGGCCGACGTTCCGCGACGTGCCCGCCGGCTGGCGCGAGGTCGGTGTGCGCGGCCCCAAGGCCGACTGCCTCGCGCATATCGACGCGGTCTGGACCGACATGCGGCCCGCGAGCCTGCGCCGTCACCTGGACGGCGTCGCGTCCGACGCGCGCGCATCGTGACCCGGCCGGCCCGGTCCCGGGCCGGGCGGCCCTGGCCGGGTGTTCGTTTTCCGTCACAGGAGTTCGTATGACTTCGCTTTCCCCGTCCGCCATCGCACGACCGACGCTCGACGACCTGCGCATCGAGCCCGGCCTGCCGACGGTGGTGTCGCCGCGCGCCGGCGCGGACCTGTCGCTCGACGAAGCCGCGCCGCTGCTGCGCGAGATCGTCGCCGACTCGCTCGAGCGCGCGGGCGGCGTGCTGTTCACCGGTTTTCGCGTCGATTCGATCGAGGCGTTCCAGCAGTTCGCGCGCGGCTTCGGCGATCCGCTGATCGGCTATGAGTTCGCGTCGACGCCGCGCAGCCAGGTCGAGGGCGCGGTTTACACATCGACCGAGTATCCGCCGCACCGCTCGATCCCGCTGCACAACGAGCAGTCGTATACGCGCGAATGGCCGCTGCGGATCTGGTTCCATTGCGCGCTCGCCGCGCGCGTGGGCGGCGCGACGCCGATCGCGGACAGCCGCGCGGTGCTGCGCGCGCTCGATCCGGCGCTGGTCGCGCGCTTCGCGAAACGCGAGCTGCTGTACGTGCGCAACTTCGGGCAGGGGCTCGACCTGCCGTGGCATCAGGCCTTCGGCACCGACGACCCGCGCGAGGTGGAGCGCATCTGCGCGGCGCGCGGCATCGCCTGCGAATGGCGCGAGAGCGACGACGGCGAGCCGCTCCTGCGCACCCAGGAGCGCTGCCAGGCGGTCGCGCGCCATCCGCGCACGGGCGATCTCGTCTGGTTCAACCAGGCCAACCTGTTCCATCTGTCGGCGCTCGACGAGGACATGCAGGAGGCGCTCGTCGACGCGGTCGGGCTGGAGAACGTGCCGCGCAACGTCTACTATGGCGACGGCGCGCCGCTCGAGGCGGACGCGCTCGCGGAGATCCGCGCGGTGCTCGACCGCCAGCGCGTGGTGTTTCCGTGGGTCACGGGCGATGTCCTGATGCTCGACAACATGCTGACGGCCCATGCGCGCGACCCGTTCGAGGGGCCGCGCAAGGTGGTGGTCGCGATGGCGCAGAGCTACAGCGAGAAGGCAAGCGGTTAGCGGATGACGAAACGATGAAGAAGACGGCGGCAGTCGCGCTCGCGGCGCGCGCGCTGACGGTCGGGTATCGCGAGCACGTGGTGCTCGACGGGCTCGACCTGGAGATCCGCGCGGGGCGGGTGACCGCGCTGTGCGGGCCGAACGGCTGCGGCAAGAGCACCTTGCTGCGCACGCTGGCCGGACTGCAGCCGGCCTTGTCCGGCGAGGTGGACGTCAACGGCGCGCCGCTCGGTTCCTACCGGCGGCGCGCGCTCGCGCGCACGCTCACGATGCTCGCGCAGTTCAACCAGATTCCGGCCGGGCTCACCGTGCGCGAGCTGGTCGCCTACGGCCGCTACGCGCATGGCCGCTGGCTGCGCGGGCTCGATCGCGCGGACCACGCCGCGATCGACGAGGCGCTCGATGCGAGCGGGCTCGCGGCCGACGCGGGGCGCGACGTCGCCGCGCTGTCGGGCGGTGAGCGCCAGCGCGCGTGGATCGCGATGGCGCTCGCGCAGCAGGCGCCGATCGTGTTGCTCGACGAACCGACCACCTATCTCGACATCCATCACCAGCTCGACATCCTGCGCGAACTGCGGCGTCTCAATCGCACGCGCGGGCTCACCATCGTGTGGGTGCTGCACGACCTGAACCAGGCGGCCGCCTACAGCGACGAGATCGTGCTGATGCGCGCGGGCCGCATCGTCGCGCAGGGTACGCCCGACGCGATGCTCGATCCGCGGCATCTCGACGCCGCGTTCGACGTGTCGATGCTGAAGCTCGCCCATCCGCGCACCGGCGCGCCGATGTGCGTGCCGGCCTACGAGGGCGTGCTCGATGCGCCCGACGCCGCCGACGGGACCGCCGCCGCCGCGCGCGCGTCGGACCGGAGCCTCGCGGCATGACGACGCTCGCCGCCCGCAAGCGGCTGCACGGCCCCGCGCTGCGCGACGACTGGCGCGTCGGTCCGCGCAGCCGGGTCGGCATGCTGGCGGGCGCATTGCTCGCCGGCATCGTCGTCATCGCGCTGCTGCGCCTCGCGCCCGACCTGCGCGCGTGGCTGGCCGCCGCGCCCGGCAGCGACGCCGCGCGCCTGGCGCACATCCTGCTGTTCGATCTCAATGCGCCGCGCGTGGCCGCCGCGCTGGTCGCGGGCGGCGCGCTCGCGGTCGCGGGCACGCTGTTCCAGGCGCTCACGCGCAATCCGCTCGCCTCGCCGGACCTGCTCGGCATCACGGGCGGCGCGCAGCTCGGCCTGTTGGCCGCGATGCTCGTGCCGGCGCTGGCCGGCGTCGCGCAAGTGCCGCTGCTGTTCGTCTGCGGGCTCGGCGCGGCCGCCTGCGTCGCCGCCGCCGCGGGCGGCTGGCGCGCCACGCCGCTGCGGCTCGTGTTGGCGGGCAGCGTCTGCATGCTGCTGTTCGGCGCGCTGACCACGCTCGCGCTCGCGTTCTTCGAGCAAAGCATCGTCGGCGCGTCGCTGTGGGCCAACGGCAGTCTCTATCAACCCGGCGCGGCGGGGCTGCTCGGCGCGCTCGCGTGGCTCGCGCCCGGGCTCGTCGCGTTGCCGTTCGTGATCCGGCCGCTCGATCCGCTCGCGCTCGGCGACGACGCGGCGGCCGCGGCCGGCGTGCCCGTCGACGCGACGCGCTTCGCCGCGATGGTGGTCGCGGTGGGCTTCGCGAGCGTGGCGGTCAGCATCGCCGGGCCGCTGTCCTACGTGGGCCTGATCGCGCCGAACCTGCTGCGGCAGGTGCGCGGCGCGCGCGCCGCGCGGCTCGCGGCGCTCGTGCCGCTGTCCGCGCTGGTCGGCGGCGCGCTCGTGCTCGCGACCGACAGCGCCGTGCAGGCGCTCGATCTCGAAGGCACGCTGACGACCGGGGTCGCGATCGCGCTGGCCGGCACGCCGCTGATGCTCGCGATGATCCGGCGCGGCGCGGCCTGGTCGGGCGTGCTGCACGCGGGCGCCGAGGCGCGCGCGGCGGGCGGCGGCGGCACGCGCCTGATGCGCGTCGTCGGCGGGTGGCCGTGGCCGCTCCTGGCCGCGGCGCTGTTCGCGCTGTTCGCGTGCGTGGTGGCGGCCGGCGTGTCGGCGGGGCCGACGCTGCTCGGCGTCGCGCGCTGGCAGGCGCTGCTGGCCGGGCAGGACGCGGTGGCCCGCATGATCGTCGACCTGCGGCTGCCGCGCCTTCTGTGCGCGCTGCTCGCGGGCGCCTTGCTCGCCGCGAGCGGGGTGCTGATGCAAAGCATCGTGCGCAATCCGCTGGCCGGCCCCGAAGTGCTCGGCGTCACCCAGGGCGCGGGGCTCGCCACGCTCGTGCTGCTCGTGGCCTGGCCGCTCGCCGGGCACGGCGCGCTCGCCGCGGCGTCGCTCGCGGGCGGCGGCGCGACGCTCGCGTTCACGCTGCTGCTGAATCGCCGGCATCGCTACGCGCCGCTCGCGGTCGCGTTGACCGGGATCGTGATCGGCACGCTGTGGACCACGCTGTCGCAATGGCTGATCACCCAACAGAGCGTGCAGCCCGCGCGCTTCGTCGTGTGGCTGATCGGCGGCACCTACGGCCGCAGCTGGGGCGAGGTCGCCGCGCTGCTGCCGTGGTGCGCGCTCGCGCTGCCGGTGTTCGCGCTGCTCGCGAAGCCGCTCGACCTGCTCGCGCTCGGCGACGATCAGGCGGCCGCGCTCGGCCTGCCGCTCGGCGTGCTGCGCCCGCTCGTGCTCGCGGTGGCGACGCTCGCGGCCTGCGCGGCGGTCGCGGCGGTCGGGCCGATCGGCTTCATCGGACTGATGGCGCCGCATCTCGCGGCGCTGCTTGGCGCGCGCGCGCATCGCACCCGCCTGTGGCTCGCGGCCGTGTGCGGCGCGCTCGTGCTGGCGGCGGCCGATATCGCGGCGCGCACGCTGCTCGCGCCGCGCGAGATTCCGGCCGGCGTGCTGACCGCGCTGATCGGCGCCCCCTACCTGCTCGCGCTGCTGGTCGCCGAGTCCCGGCGCGAGCGCAAGGGCGCGCGGGGGCGCGGATGAGCCTGAACCCGGCCGCGCCCTGGCCGGACGGCGCGGGCGCGCAGTGTTTCGCGGCCTTCGTGCCCGCGTCGATCGCCCACTACCTCGAACACGTGTGGCTCGGCGCGCCGTCCGGCGCGGCCGAGCCCGCCTTCGCGGCGGAGGCGTCCGCGCACGCGGTCGTGCTGCCGGCGGCGGCGCTCGACGGCGAGCGTCACGCGCTGCTCGACGCGATGGTCGCGCTGTACGGCGGCGATGCGGACCAGCATGCGCGCGCGCTGCTGTCGCAATGGAGCAAGTACTACTTCGGCTTCGCGGCCACGGCGGGTTTCGCCGCCGCGCTGCTGCTCGGCCGGCCGCTCGACCTGACGGGCGCGCGGGTCGCGCTGCGCGCGGGCCTGCCGGTCGCGTTCGGCGTCGACCCGGCCGCGCTCGGCGCGGCCGACCCCGATCCGGCGCGCCGCTACGGGCCGCTCGTCGCGCACCTGCGCGAGGTGATCGGGCAGCTGGCCGCGATGACCCGACTCTCGCCGCGCGTGCTGTGGAGCAATGCCGGCAATCTGCTCGACTACCTGTTCGAGCAGTGCGCGGACCTTCCCGGCGCGGCCGACGATGCCGCCTGGCTGTTCGGCCCGCTCGACGCGGACGGCGAGGCGAACCCGCTGCGCCTGCCGGTGCGGCGCGCGCGGCCGTGCTCGACGCGGCTGCCGAATCCGTTCCGCGCGCGCCGCGTGTGCTGCATGCGCAATGAAATTCCGGGAGAGACCCAACTGTGTGGAAGTTGTCCGCTGCTGCTGACGATGTGCGACGACGCGATCGCGTTGCAGGAGACGATGCGATGAGCGTGCAGGCTCCCCGGCGTCGCATGCTGGGCGCGGTGCTGGCGGCGGCGTGCGGCGCGGCGTTCGCGCCGCTTGCGCGCGCCGCGGCCGAGGTGCTGCCCGGCGCGGCCTGCGGGCCGCTCGCCGGCAATCCCGTGGTGTCGCAGGCGAGCGCCGTGCTGCCGGCGCGGCCGGCCCGGATCGTCGTGCTCGAATTCATGTTCGCCGAGGATCTCGCGGCGCTGGACATCACGCCCGTCGGCATGGCCGACCCCGAGTACTACCCGGGCTGGATCGGCTACGACGACGCGCGGCTCGCGCGGGTGCCGGACATCGGCACGCGCCAGGAGCCGAGCCTCGAGGCGATCGCGGCCGCGCGGCCCGATCTGATTCTCGGCGTGGGGCTGCGCCATGCGGCGATCTTCGCGGCGCTGGAGCGGATCGCGCCGACCGTGCTGTTCGCCTACAGTCCGAACTTCGTGCGCGACGGCCGGCAGGTGACGCAGCTCGACTGGGCGCGCGCGATCCTGCATACGCTCGGCTGTTTGACCGGCCGCGTGGAAGCGGCGCGCGCGGTCGACGCGCGGCTCGCGGCCGTGCTCGCGCGCAACGCGCGGCGGCTCGCCGAGGCCGGGCGGCGCGGCGAGCCGGTCGCGTGGCTGCAGGAACTGGGGTTGCCCGATCGCTACTGGGCCTTCACCGGCAACAGCACGGCGGCGGGCGTCGCGCGCGCGCTCGGGCTCACGCCCTGGCCCGGCGAGTCGACCCGCGAGGGCACTGCCTACGTGACCTCGGAGGACCTGCTGAAGCGGCCGGACCTCGCGGTGATGTTCGTCAGCGCGACCGGGCCCGACGTGCCGCTCGCCGCGAAGCTCGATTCGCCGGTGTGGCGGTTCGTGCCCGCGCAACGCGCGGGACGGGTCGCGCTCGTCGAGCGCAATATCTGGGGGTTCGGGGGGCCGATGTCCGCGCTGCGGCTCGCGGACGTGATGACGGAATCGTTGCTGGCGTTGCCGAAGGCGGGCGGGCGTTGATGCGCTGATGCCGCGACGGCGCTTCGGGGTGGGGCGCAGGGCGCGCGGTGACGGGGCCGACCGAGCTCGCGGCAACGGCATCGACGCCGTCGCGCGGCCGCACGGTCGGGCGCGCCGCAGTCACACGGTGCGCGGTTGGCCTTGCCGAGTCCGCATCGTCGTCTTCGTTTTCTCGATCAGGTCAGCGCGTACCTGCCCGCACGGTCGGGCGGGCCGCAGTCACACGGTGCGCGGCTGGCCCTGCCGCGTCCGCATCGTCGTCTTCGTTTTCTCGATCAGGTCAGCGCGTACCTGCCCGCGCGGCCGCACGGTCAGACGGGCCGAGTCACACGGTGCGCGGCTGGCCTTGCCGAGTCCGCATCGTCGTCTTCGTTTTCTCGATCAGGTCAGCGCGTACCTGCCCGCGCGGCCGCGCGGTCAGGCGCGCCGCAGTCCACGGTGCGCGGCTGGCCCTGCCGCGTCCGCATCGTCGTCTTTGTTTTTGCGATCAGGTCAACGCGTACCTGCCCGCGCGGCCGCACGGTCAGACGCGCCGCAGTCACACGGTACGCGGCTGACCTTGCGCGTCCGCATCGTCGTCTCCGTTTTTGCGATCCGGTCAACGCATACCTGATTCGACGCGTCGCTTGAGCGCGGCATTCATCGCGACGAATTCGAGGCGGGTGTCCTCGACCACCGCGCGCGTCAGCCGGCCCGCGAGCCATCCCGAGAACCGTTCGCGCTGCTCGAAGCGGGTGCCGCCCGCGACAGCCGTCAGGCGCAGGCAATGGGTGCCGTCGAACAGACCGTCGACGCCCACGCTGCCGCGCCAGCAGATCTCCGCGTCGTCGCGGACGCGTTGCACGATCGGCCTGAAGGTCATCGTGTCCGCGCCGCGCCCGAGCACGATGCGCAGCGTCGCGCCCTCGCGGAATGGGCCGTCGATCTCGGTGATGAACGGATTCCACGCCGGATAGGCCGCGCGATCCGTCACCACGCGCCAGACCTCGGCGGGCGGCCGGGCAATGAACTGGTCGGCGCGGATTTCCAGATCCTCGTGCAGCGCGGCGAGCGCCGCGCCCATGCCCGCGGCGCCGAGCGCGAAACCGATCAGCAGGCGCCTGCCGCGCTTCATCATGACGCGCCGCGCGCGTTCGCCCGCGGCGCGACGAGTGCGGCCAGGGCCCGCGGGAGCCGGGTAAAGCCCTCGCGGTCGAGGAAGTGGCCCGCGCCGGCCACGATTTCATCGGCGCCGCGCAGCGAGGCGGACCGGTCGCGCGACGCGGCCGGCGTCACGATCGTATCGTTGTCCGAGTAGATCGACGCGATCCGCGGCGCGCGCCGGATCACCTCGGCGTGATCGAGCGGCGCGTCGGTGAACGCACGCAGCGTCGGCAGCGTCGACAGGGGCCGGTCGAAGCCGGACACGAGCAGCAGGCCGCCGATGCGGGTGCCGGCCGGCAGCGTCAGCAGGTGCCGGAGCACGCTGATGCAGCCGAGGCTGTGGCCGACCAGCAGGGTATTCGCGTCGGCCGCCGGCACGAGCGCGCGCAGCGTCTCGGCCCATGCGCGCGGCGTCGGTTCATCGGGAGCGGGCATGGCCGGCACGTCGACGCGCGCGCCTTCCGCGCGCAAGGTCTCGGCGAGCCAGGGAAACCAGTTGGCGGCGGGCGATGCGGTGTAGCCGTGCACGATCAAGACGTGCTTGCCGGCGAAACGCGGAGCGGAAGTCATGAGGTCCCGGGTGTCGAGGCGCGGCGCGCGGGGCGAAGGAAAGCCGTGGCGCGTCATTCTAGGCCTTGCGCGCCGGGACTGCACGAGCGCCGCGCGCCTCCCGGCCTCAATGCGCGCCGGCGGCCGGGCGCGGCGTCGCACCCGGGTCGCTGGTCTGCAGCCCGCGCTTTCTGAGCACGATCGAGACGACGAACCACATCTGGTTGTTCACCTGCTGCGACAGGTCGGCGATGTAGCCGGCCGTCTTGCCGTCCCAGGTCGCGCGGTAGTAGCGCTGCATCACGGGGTCCTCCAGCATCGCGATCAGGTGCCGCAGCTCGTCGTCCGACAGCTTCGCGTTCCGGATCATGCGGCGCGTGAGCAGCGCCTGTTCGCCGTACCCGGAGCGGATCTTGTTGGCGATGATCTCGTTGACGTCGGCCTGGACGCCTTTCCAGGCATCGGGCGACACGTTCGGGTTGAACTTGCGCGTCGCGTTCAGCAGGTAGCCGGCCGTCGCCTTTTCGAGCGAGGCGGGGTCGCCGTGTTCGTTCAGGACGATGATCCGCTGGATCAGCGCTTCGTTGTTCGGGGCTGCGTTCGTGTCCGGGGACGGCGCGGCCGGGGTCCGGGCGCAGGCGAGCAGCAGGAGGGAGGCGGCCAGCGCACGCCGTGCGCGTGAAAAGCGAGGGTTTATGTTCATTCTGTTTTGAAATAGGTCTGCTTTGATTATATCGAGTCGACTCCCGGGGCCTGCCGGGCGGGGTCGATCGAGGCCGGCGCGGCCCATGGGCGCGAGGCGGCCGGCGTGCAGACCAACGGAGAAAACATCATGAATACGTTGGCCGACGAACCGTTGTCGAACCGTTCCATCGAGGCCTGGCAATTCAGGCTGCACTGCGCCGTGATTCCGTTCGTGATTCTGGTGATGGTCGCGGGGCCGCTCTATCTGGGCTATCTCGTGACGTGGAGCAGCCATGCGGACTCCAAGTTCATCGGGTTCGTCCTGGACAACTACCTGGTGTTCTTCGTGTTGCCGTATGTCGGGCTGTTCGCCTACTTCATCGTCACGACCCTGCGGATGAGCAACGGGCCGGTTGGTGTTCGAACTCGGGACGTTCATCCGGATCAAGGGCGCGGCGGGCCCGATCCTGTTCTGGATCATCACGTTCGTCGCGATCAGCGCGACGATCAAGGCGTGCTGGAAGGGCTGGCGTTGAGCGCGCGGCGCGCATGAATGAAAACGGCCACCGGAGTGGCCGTGGCAAGCCCGCCGGACCGGCGGGAGCGGGGGCGGAGGCGGGAAGGGGGACGGGAGCGGGGGCGGCGCGGCCGCGCCGCTACGTGCGCCGTCCCGCCGGCACGCCGCGTTCGGCCAGCGCGCCGAACACGAGGCCGATCGTCGTCCACATGATCACCTGCATGCCGATCGCGGCGACCCGGAACTGCCACAGCACGGTCGCAGGGAACGCGTCGGGCACTTCGTTGATCGCGGGCAGCGCGTGCTGCACGGCCGCGATGATCGCGACGAACACGAGCCCCGCCGCGAGCGACGCGTTCCACGCGCCGAGCCGCGCGGACAACCGGCCGCGCACCTTGAGCGAGAACACCAGCGTCACGATCGAGATCGCGATCATCAGGAAGAACAGCCCGGTTCGATAGCCGATCGTCTCCGGATCGCCCACCGAGGGGGGATTGGCGGGGTACTTGAGATTGGGGACGATCACCAGGGCGATGAACGCCGCGAGCGCGAGCCACGCGGACAGCGGCCGCGCGGCGAGCCGCCCGACCCGGCCGTACGCATAGGCGAAGGTCAGCGCGAACAGGCCGCCGAATGCCGCGCCGTAGGTCACGACGCCCGTGAGCAGGCCGAGCCCGGCCTGGGTCCCGCGGCTGACGAGCTCCGGCTCCGGGGCCTCGCCCTTGGCCGCATCGAGCTTTTCCTCGAAGGCGATCGCCTGCGCGACCTGGGGTTCGCCGACGACCCGCGCGAACGCGAACGTGAGAAGACCGGCGGCGATGCCTGCGAGCATCCCGCGGACCAGCAGTTTTCCGACCATCCGTGCCTCCGCGTCAGTGGCAGGGGAAGCCGAGCAGGTGCCGGCCGTCGTGCACGAACTCATGCACGTACATGCCGGGAACGAGCGAGGTCGCGCCTTGTTCCGCGCCGACGAAGTAGAGCGCGAGCAGCAGGAGCAGGCCAGCGAACAGGGCCCAGGGCAACAGTTCGCCAAGGGGAATCGGCGCCGGGGCGGCAACCGGGTTGAGGGCAGCTTCGTGCATGGTGGGATCTCCGGGGGAATCGCGCCCCGTCAAGGGTGGTGAGGAAAGGCAAGGAACGCAGGTCTGGCTTCCGGGATCAGGGATCGCCGGTTACAGTGGCGCGACCGCGCCGGATTCGCACCGGCTTCCGCGTTCGTATTCGGAGGGCATTGTACGCGTGATTTTTTTGCCGGAGCAATCGGAGGGCGGGCCGCATCGGGCGGCCGACGCCGACCTCGTCGTGTATCTCGTCGCGCATGCGGCGACCCGCGCGATGCGGAGCGGCGCGTTCCCCGACGACGATCCGCTCGATGCGCGCGGTCTCGCCGAGGCGGCCGCGCTGCGCGCGCGCTGGACGCCGCCCGCCGGCGCGCGCGCGTGCAGCAGCCCGGCGCGCTGCGCGCGGCAGACCGCCGAGGCGCTCGGCCTGCCTGCCGCGCCCGAGGCGGGGCTGGCGGATCTCGACTACGGCCGCTGGCGCGGCGTGCCGCTCGCGCGCCTCGCGCAGACGGCCCCGGATGCGCTGCGGGCCTGGTTGGCGGATCCGCGCGCGCATCCGCACGGCGGCGAAGCGTTCGCGGATGCGCGGCGGCGGGTGGGCGGCTGGCTCGACGGCTTGCCGGCGGGCGGTCGGATCGTCGCCGTCACCCATCCGGCGCTGGTGCGCGCCGCGCTCGCGCATGCGCTGGGTACGTCGCCCGATGCGCCGTTCGGTCCGGAGGTCGCGCCGCTGGCCGTGACGGTGCTGGTGCGCGCCGGGCCGGGCTGGATGCGTCGTGAAGCAGCCGAAGGGTGAGCCGCGCCGCGCAGCCCGCGATGCGTGATGCGTGATGCGCGCCGTATCGCCCCGGCCGGTCCCAACGCTTGATTCGCGCGCGCGGTCTTGATACGATCGCCGCACTTTGTCGTCACGCGCAACGCCCTCCCGGTCCGCCAGGAGGGCGTTTCTTTTTGGCTTTCCTCCACCGAAAAGGAATTGCGCGACATGAATCCCGTCTCTTCTCTCTCCCGCGCCGCCCATCCGGACGAAGGCCTCGGCCACCGCCGGCACGGCGACGGCCCCGTGCGCGTGCTGATGCTGCACGACTGGCTCGGCGACCACACGAACTACGACGCCATCCTCCCGTATCTCGACGGCGACGCGTTCACCTATGTGTTCGCCGACCTGCGCGGATACGGCCGCTCGTTCCACCTGACGGGCGCGTATACGCTCGACGAGGTGAGCGCCGACTGCCTCGCGCTCGCCGACCGGCTCGGCTGGACGGGCTTCCACGTGATCGGCCATTCAATGACCGGGATGGTGACGCAGCGGCTCGCGGCCGTCGCGCCCGGGCGGATCCTGGGCGCGGTGGCGGTGTGCCCGGTGTCCGCCGCGGGGCAGGGGCTCGACGCCGAGGCGCGGGCGTTCTTCGAGCAGGTCGCGACGGACGACGCCGCCTTGCGCCGGCTGCTCCGTCATGTCGCGGGCGGCTTGTCGCCGGGCTGGATCGAGGCCAAGCTGCGGCAGCGCCGCGCGGCGGTCTCGCCGGCCTGCCGGCCCGGCTATCTCGCGATGCTGAACGGGCCCGGGTTCGTCGACCAGGTGCGCGGGCTCGCCACGCGCTTTCTCGTGATGGTCGGCGACCACGATCCCGGGCTCGACGCGGCGGCGATGCGGCGCAGCTTCCTCGCGTGGCACCCGAATGCGCGCCTCGCGGTCGTGCCGAACTGCGGGCACTACCCGATGCAGGAGTGCCCGCCGTACTTCGTCACGCTGATCGAGGCGTTCCTGCGCGGGGATCCCGCCTGAGCCCGCGCCGCGCATGAAAAAACGCGGCGCGTCCCCATCGGGCACGCGCCGCGTTCTGCTTGCCGGACGACCGGTCCCGCCCGGCTCAGCCGGCCGTGCCGTTCGCCGCGACGGGCGTCGCGAGCGCCGCATGCGCGGTGCCGAAGGTCTCGCTGACGATGCTGCCGTTGTCGAGCTTCAGCACGCGGTCCGCGATCGGGAAATAGCGGTCGTCGTGGCTGATCACGATCACGGTCTTGCCGCGCGCGCGCAGCTCGGGCAGCAGCTGCTCGTAGAACACCGCCTTGAATTGCGGATCCTGGTCCGCCGCCCATTCGTCGAACAGGTACAGCGGGCGATCCTCCAGGTACGCGACCACGAGCGCGAGGCGCTTGCGCTGGCCGGTCGACAGCGCGCGCGTCGAGAACGCGCCGTCCACCACCTGCACCTTGTGATCGAGCGCGAGCTTCGCGACGAGCGCGTTCGCGCGCGCGTCGGCCTGGGCGCGCGACGCGTCGTTCGGATCGACGATCCCGAGCAGCGCGTCGAACAGGTGGAAATCGTTGAACACGGCGGTGAAGCGCTCGCGGTACGCGCCGCGCTCGGCGAACCCGATCGGCTGGCCGTCGATCTCGATCGCGCCGCCTTCGGGCTCGTACAGCCCGGTCAGCACCTTCGCGAGCGTGGTCTTGCCGCTGCCGTTGCCGCCGACGATGAACACCAGTTCGCCCGGCTGCAGCGTCAGGTTGATCGGCCCGACGCGGAACATCCGCTCGTCGCGCTCATGGAAATACGAATGCGTGACGTCGCGCAGCGCGAGCGTGCGGAACGGCGCATGCGACGCCGCTTCGGGCGGCGGCGGCACCACGCGCAGCGCGCCGAACTGGGCCATCAGCTTCTCGATGCGGTCGAGCGAGACGCGCGCCGCGTTGAGGGTGGGCACGTTGTTGAGCAGGCCGTCGAGCGGCAGCAGCATGAACAGGAACACGACCACGTAGCCGGACGCCGCCGGGCCGTCGCCGCGCACGCCCAGCGCCGGCCAGAACGCGGCGACGCCGAGGAACACGTAGAACAGGAACACGATCCAGCCGACCCCGACCGCATACGCGCTGAACGCGCGGCGGCGATGGTCGCGCACCTCGCCGATCGCCGCGCCGAGCTGGCCGTCGATGAACTGCCGCGCGCGGGCCTGGTGCAGCTTCAGCTCCTTGGCGCCCGTGAAGAGCGCGCCGAGATAGCCGAACAGCTTGTCCTGCGAGCGCCCGGCGGCTTCGAGCAGCGCGATCGCGCGCTTGTCGCCGGCGTGATAGCCGAGCGAGCCGACCAGGATCGCCGCGACCGCGAGCAGGCACACCGGCCACGACAGCCAGGCGAGGTAGCCGAGGCAGCCGAACACGATCGAGCCGTGCATCACCAGATTCGGCAGCGCGAAGAACAGCATCGACACATTGGTGGCGTCGTCGGTCAGCACCGACTGCACGGGCGCGGCGCCGATCCGTTCGACGTCCTGCAGCTCGGCCGCGGCCACCCGGCGCGCGACGTGCTCGCGCAGCTGCGCCATGGTGTCCTGCGACAGCCGGGCGAACAGCACGCCGGTGATGATCCGGGTGACGAGCGCGATCACCGCGCACAGGCCGAAGCGCAGCGCGAGCGTCGCGCCGGCCGCGTCGGGCTGGGACAGCGCCTTGCTCAGCGTGGCGACCAGCAGCACGCTCGCGATGCCGTTCAGCACGCAGGCGACGAGCGCGATCGTGAACGCGCCGCGCGAGCGCTTCAGGAGGCCGAGGATGAGCCGGATCGCCGGTCGGGCGGCGCGCCGGTCGGCGGAGGGAGGGTCGAACTGCTCGGTGGCTGATGTCATCGGCAACAGGGGCGAATAGGGCGGATGGGCATGGCGGCCCCATGACACGCAGATGACAGCGGTTTCCGGGGCGCCTCTCGACACTATGACGAACGGGCGCGGCAAATCTTTACCACAGGCCGGGCGCGCAAATGATTGCGCGGTCACGGTAAAGATTTGCGCGCGTGGTTCGTCTCACTTGTGAAGCGGCCCCCAATGCGGGCGGCGACCTGAACGACAGGGCCGGAAACGGCCGGATCCACCGGACTTCACGCCATGACGAGCTTTCCGACTGCGCTGCACCACCGAATTCACGCGCTTGCGCGCCTTGCCCCCGACGCCCCGGCGCTCGCCTCGTTCACCCCCGGCACGGTGCGGCTCACGCGCGGCGAGCTGGACGACCGCGCCGCGCGCCTCGCCGCGCAGCTGACGGCCGCCGGCGTGACGACCGAGGTGCGGGTCGGGGTGTGCGTCGCGCGCTCGTGCGACCTGTTCGTCGCGCTGCTCGCGGTGCTCAAGGCGGGCGGCGTGTTCGTCGCGCTCGATCCGCGCCATCCGGGCGCGCGGCTCGACTGGGTGGCCCGCGACGCGGGCCTCGCGCACGGCATCGTCGACGCCTCGGCGGACGCCGCGATGCGCGCGCGCTTCGCGCGCTGCTTCGAGGTCGCGAGCGTGGCCGAGCCCGATCCGGCCGCGCCGCGCACGCCCGGCGACGCGCCCGTGCACCCGCGCGCGGCCGCCTACATGATCTATACCTCCGGCTCGACCGGCACGCCGAAGGCGGTGGTGGTCGAGCACGGCCCGCTCGCCGCGCACGGCGACGCGCTCGCGGCCTCGCTGCCGATCGGGGCGGACGACCGCGTGCTGCATTTCGCGTCGGTCAATTTCGACGTCGCGATCGAGGCCTGGCTCGTGCCGCTCGCGGTCGGCGGCAGCGTCGTGATCAGCGATCCGCCGCCGTTCGCGCCGCAGACCGCGCACGCGTTCATGGTGCGCGAGGGCGTGACCAACACCACCTTGCCGCCCGCCTATCTGCGCGAATTCGCGGCGGTGTGCGCGCGCGACGGCGTGCCGCCGTCGCTGCGCGTGCTGCTGTTCGGCGGCGAGGCGATGTCGCAGGACAGCTTCGACGAGATCCGCCGGGTGTTTCCCGCGCAGCGGCTCGTCAACGGCTACGGGCCGACCGAGGCGGTGATCTCGCCAATGCTGTGGCCGGTCGATCCGGGCGCGACGCCCACGCTCGATCCGAACCAGGGCTATGCGTCGCTGCCGATCGGCTGGCCGATCGGACGCCGCGTCGCGCGCATCGACGGCGGCGCGCCGCAGGGCGCCGACGGCGAATTGCTGCTCGGCGGCGTGTGTCTCGCGCGCGGCTATCACGGCCGGCCCGGGCTGACCGCCGAGCGTTTCCTGCCGGATCCGGGCGGCGAGCCGGGCGAGCGCATCTATCGCACCGGCGATCTCGCGCGCGAACGCGCGGACGGGTCGTTCGACTACCTCGGGCGGATCGACGATCAGGTGCAGGTGCGCGGCGTGCGCGTGGAACCCGGCGAGATCGCCGCATGCCTGCTCGCGCATCCGGCCGTCAGCGACGCCGGCGTGCTCGCCGAGACGGCGGGCGGCCGCACTCAGCTGACCGCCTGCGTGGTGCTGACCGAGCCGCTCGCCGATGCGGCGCTCAAGGCGCACCTGGGCGCGCATCTGCCGGCGGCGTGGCTGCCGCACCGCTTCGCGCGCTTCACGCGGCTGCCGTATACCTTGAACGGCAAGCTCGACCGCGCCGCGCTGCGCGATTCGGTCGCGGCGCTGCCGGCCGTGGCCGACGACGATCATGTCGCGCCCGTCGGCGCGACCGAGACGCGCCTCGCGGCGCTGTGGCAGCGCCTGCTCGACGAGGCCGCGCCGCTCGGCCGCACCGATCGGTTCTTCGCGCGCGGCGGCGATTCGCTCGGCGCGATGCAGTTGCAGGCCGCGATCCGCGCCGAATGGGGCGTCGCGCTGCGGCTCGAGGCGCTGTTCGACGATGCGACGCTGGCCGAACTGGCGGCCGCGATCGAGCAGGGCGAGCCCGATGCCGCCGCGCCCGCGCGCGCGCTGAAGATCGAGGCGGCGAGCGCCGACCTGTCCACGCCGTACCGCGACCGTCCCGCCTCGTTCGCGCAGCAGCGCTTCTGGGTGCTCGCGCGCACCCAGGACGCGGGCGACGCCTATCACGTCGCCGTGCAATGGGACATCGACGGCCTGCTCGATCCCGCCGTGCTGCAACGCGCGCTCGACCATCTGCTCGCGCGCCACGAAGCATGGCGCACGACGCTCGTCGAGGACGACGACGGCGTGGTGTGGCAGCGCATCCACCGCCGCCTGCCGGTGACGCTCGCGATGGTCGACCTGCGCGGTCTCGACGACGCGGTGCGCGCGGCGCGTCTCGCCGACCTGACCCGCCAGCACGCGGGCGCGGCGTTCGACCTGTCGGGCGGGCCGCTCGTGCGCGCCACGCTCGTCACGCTGACGGGCGGCGCGCAGCATTTCCTGCTCACCACCCACCATGCGGTCAGCGACGGCTGGAGCTCGCGCTGCGCATTCGATGAACTGACCCGCGCCTATGCCGCGTTCGCGGAAGGCCGGGAGCCGGCGTCGCCGGCGCTGCCGATCCAGTACGCGGACTATGCCCAGGCGCAGCGCGCGATGCTCGCCGGGGGCGAGGGCGCGCGCCAGCTCGACTATTGGCGCGAGGCGCTCGCGCAGGCGCCCGCGCCGCTCGCGCTGCCGCTCGACCGGGCGCGCGGCGCGGCCGCGGATCATCGCGGCGGCCGCGTGGCGCTGCGCTTGTCCGCCGCGCTGTCGGAGGCGCTGCGCGACACCGCGCGCCAGCTGCGCGCCTCGCCGTTCACGCTGCTGCTGGCCGCGTTCGACGCGTGGCTGTTCCGCCTGACGGGCGAGCGCGACCTGGTGGTCGCCGCGCCGGTCGCGGACCGCGCGCAGGCCGAGACCCGGCCGCTCGTGGGCCTGTTCCTGAACACGCTCGCGCTGCGCGCGCGGGTGAGCCCGGCGCAGCGCTTCGCGGCGCTGGTCGACGCGGTGCGGCGCGACGCGGTCGCGGCCTTCGCGCACCAGGACGTGCCGTTCGATCAGGTGCTGGACGCGGTGCAGCCGCCCGCGCGGCGCGGCGAGGCCTGGCTCAAGGTCAAGTTCGCGCAGCAGTTCGATCTGGCGCTGTCGGCGTCGCTGCCGGGCGCGACGGCGCGCATGGCGGCCGGGCTCGATCTCGGCGCGCGCTTCGACTACGCGCTCGATTTCACCGACGATCCGCAGGGCATCGAGCTGGTGGCCGCGTTCGCGCTCGACGGCATCGACGCCGACACCGCGCGCGCCTGGCTCGACAGCTATGCGGCGCTGCTCGCGGACGCGGTGCGCGATCCGCGCCAGCCGATCGCGGCGCTCGCCTGCGCGAGCGCGGCGACGCGCGCGCCGCAGCGCGGCCGCGCGCTTGCAACCACCGAACACGTGCTGGCGCGGTTCGCCCGCGCGGCGGCCGAGGCGCCGCAGCGCGCGGCCGTGGTCGATGCGGACGCGAGCCTGAGCTTCGCGGCGCTGGATGCCTGGTCCGACCGGCTGGCGCACGCACTGCGCCGGCGCGGCGCGGGCCCCGAGCAGGCGGTCGCGCTGCGCTTCGAACGCACGACGCGCTTCGTCGCCGCGTGGCTCGGCGTGCTGAAGTCCGGCGCCTATGCGGTGCCGCTCGATCCCGCCGCGCCGCCCGAGCGGCTTGCCGCCGCGCTCGACGCGTGCGGCGCGCGCTGGCTGCTGGTCGAGGGCGCGGGGCTGGACGCCGCCGCCGCGGCGGCGCTCGGCGACGCAGCGACGCCGCTCGACGTCGACGCGCTGGGCGGCGAGCCCGCGCCGGCCGAGGCGCGGCTGCCCGCGCCGCTGCCGGGGCAGGCGGCCTATCTGATTTTCACGTCCGGCTCGACCGGCACGCCGAAGGGCGTGGTGATCGACCATCGCGCGCTGGCCGACTATGTCGACGGCCTGCTCGACGAGCTGGCGTTCGCGCCGGACGCGTCGATGGCGATGGTGTCGACGGTCGCGGCGGACCTCGGGCACACGACGCTGTTCGGCGCGCTGTGCTCGGGGCGCACGCTGCATCTGCTGCCCGCGTCCTGCGCGTTCGACCCGGACCGTTTCGCGCACGAGATGCGCAGCCGCGACGTGGGCGTGCTGAAGATCGTGCCGAGCCACCTGCATGCGCTGCTCGACGCGCAGGCGGCCGCCGACGTGCTGCCCGCACACGCGCTCGTCACGGGCGGCGAGGCGCTGCCGTGGTCGCTCGTCGCGCGCCTCGCGGCGCTCAAGCCCGCGTGCCGCGTGATCAACCACTACGGACCGACCGAAGCGACGGTCGGCGCGCTCGTGTGCGACCTTTCCGCGCCGGCCCAGGCCGTGCTGCGCGAGGCCGCGCTGGCTGCGCCGGGCGCGCTGAGCGTGCCGCTCGGCCGGCCGCTGCCGAACGCCGACGCGTGCGTGCTCGACGCGAGCGGCGCGCCGGTGCCGCCGGGCGGGATCGGCGAGTTGTACCTGGGCGGGCCGGGGCTCGCGCGCGGCTATCTGCGCCGCGCGGGCGCGACCGCCGAGCGCTTCGTGCCGGACCCGTTCACGCCGGGCGCGCGCCTGTACCGCACCGGCGACCGCGTGCGGTTGCGCGCGGACGGCCGCATCGCGTTCCTCGGCCGTCTCGACGACCAGGTCAAGATTCGCGGCTACCGGGTCGAACCGGGCGAGGTGAGCGCCGCGCTGCGCGCGCTCGACGGCGTCGCGCAGGCGGAAACGCTCGCGGTCGAGCACGAGGGCCGGCTGCGGCTCGCGTCGTTCGTGACGCCGGCGGCCGGCGCGCGGCTCGACGACGCCGCGCTGCGCGGCGCGCTGGCCGCGCGGCTGCCCGACTACATGGTGCCGGCCGTGCTGCAGGTGTGCGCGAGCCTGCCCGTCACCGCCAACGGCAAGATCGATCGCGCCGCGCTGCGCGTGCTGGCCGCCGCGCCCGCGCCGGTCGCCGACCGCCCGGCCGATGCGCCGCAAGGGCCGGTCGAGACCGTGCTGGCCGCGGTCTGGCAGGAGGTGCTGAAAACCGGGCGGATCGGCCGCGAGGACGATTTCTTCGCGCTGGGCGGCGATTCGATCCTGGTGTTGCAGGTGATCGCACGCGCCCGCAAGCGCGGCGTGAAATTCACACCCAAGCAGTTGTTCGACGGCCCGACCGTCGCGAAGCTCGCGCGCGTCGCGGTCGCGACGGACGCGGCCGCGCCGGCCGCCGCGACCCGGGCGGCGCCCGCGGCGGCGCAGGCCGACGCGCCCATGCTGTTGCCCGCGCAACGACGCTTCTTCGCGCTCGACATCCCGCGTCGCGGCCACTGGAACCAGTCGATCGAGCTGACGCCCGCCGCGCCGTTCGATTTCGACGCGTTCACGCGCGCGTTCGACACCGTGCTCACGCATCACGCGGTATTCCGCCAGCGCTTCACGCCGACCGGCCCGCAAGGCGAGTGGCAACCGAGCGAAGCGCCGCGCGCGTTCGACACGCTGCCGCTCGCGGCGGGCGTGGCGCGCGACGAAACCGACGCGCTCGCGCAGTTCGACGCGCTGCAGGCCGGGCTGGACCTCGAACGCGGTCCGCTCGCCTGCGCGTTCGCCGCCGCGCTGCCGGACGGCGCGACGCGCCTCTATCTCGCGATTCACCACCTGATCGTCGACGGCGTGACCTGGCGCGTGCTGCTCGACGATCTCGACGCCGCCTATCGCGCGGCCGCCGAGCGCCGCGCGGTGCGGCTCGCGTCCACCGGGGCAAGCGCGTCGCAGTGGGCGGCGCGCCTCGCGCGCGCGGCGCGCGATCCGCACGGGCCGTTCGCGGCCGAGCTGCCGGGCTGGGCCGCGCTCGCCGCGCCGCACGAGGATCTGCCGCTCGATCATCCGGACGCGCGCGCGACCAACGCCGACGCGGCGGTCGTGATCCAGGCGCTCGACGCGGACCTGACGCGCCGCGCGCTGACCGAGGCGAACGGCGCATACCGCACGCAGATGGTCGAATTGCTGATCGCGGCGCTCGCGCAGGCGCTCGGTCGCCAGACCGGGCAGGCCGCCTGCCGGATCGAGCTGGAGGGCCACGGCCGCGAGGCGCTGTTCGACGAGCTGGACGCGAGCCGCACGCCGGGCTGGCTCACGAGCCACTATCCGGTTGCGTTCGCGGTGGCGGATACGCCGCTCGCGACGCTCGCGGGCGTGAAGGACAGCTTGCGCGACGTGCCGAACAAGGGGCTGGGCTTCGGCGTGCTGCGCCACTACGGCGACGATGCCGCGCGCACGGCGCTCGCGGCGGTGCCGCGGCCGCGCGTGACCTTCAACTACCTGGGGCAGTTCGACGCGCCGCGCGACGCGGCGCTCGTGCCGCGCTTCGGCGGCGCGGGCCTCGAACGCGATCCGGGCGGCCCGATCGGCAACGCGCTCGCGATTCACGCGTATATCGACGCGCACGACGGCCGCACGCTGCGCGTGCACTGGGTGTACGGCGCGACGCAGTTCGAGCGCGCGACCATCGACGCGCTGGCCGCGCGCTTCTCGGCCGCGCTGACCGAATTGACCGACGCCTGCGCCGAGCGTCTCGCGTCTCGCGGCGCGGGCGCGACCCCGGGCGACTACCCGCTCGCGCGCGCGGCGGGCCTCACGCAGGCGGCGCTCGAACGCCTGCCGTTCGACCTGCGCACGATCGACGACATCTATCCGCTCGCGCCGATGCAGCAGGGCATCCTGTTCCACGCGCTGTTCGCGCCCGAGCAGTCGACCTACGTGAACCAGCTGGTCGCGACGCTCGACGCGCCGGACATCGCGCGCCTGCGCGCCGCGTTCGAGGCCGCGCCGCCGCGCCACGACATCCTGCGCACCGGCTTCACGGCCGACGAGGCCGCGCCGATGCAGGTCGTGCACCGGCAGGCGACGCTGCCCGTCGAGGAACTCGACTGGCGCAACCTCGCCGAGCGCGACGCGGCGCTCGACGCGTGGCTCGCGGCCGACCGGGCGCGCGGCTTCGATCTCGCCGCGCCGCCGCTGATGCGGGTCGCGCTGATCCGTTTCGGCGACGCGGAATGGCGTCTCGTGTGGACGCGCCATCACCTGCTGCTCGACGGCTGGAGCACGGCGCGCTGCTTCGCGGACGTGCTGCGCGACTACCTCGAACCGCCGCGTCCGAACCCGTTCGCCGCGCCGGCGCGGGTGCGCTATCGCGACTTCATCGCGTGGCTCGCGAGCCGCGACGCGGCGTCCGAGCGCGCGTTCTGGCTCGACCGGCTCGCGCGTCTCGACGAACCGACGCTGATCGCCGAGCGCGAGCCGCAGCCGGGCGAGACGGGCGCGAACCGCACCTGGCGCGCCACGCTCGACGCGGCGACGACCGCGCGCGTGGGCGACGCCGCGCGACAGCTGAAGATCACCGTCAACACGCTCGTGCAGGGCGCCTGGGCGCTGGCCTTGCAGCGCGTGACGAATCGCGCGGCGGTGGCGTTCGGCGCGACGGTCGCGGGCCGGCCGGATGCGCTGGCCGAGATCGACACGGTGCTGGGCCTCTTCATCAACACGCTGCCCGTGATCGCCGCGCCGCTGCCGCAGCGCAGCGCGCGCGGGTGGCTCGCGGACCTGCAGCGCGACAACGCGGCCGCGCTCGACCACGCGCACACGCCGCTCTACGAGATCCAGCAGTGGGCGGGCCAGGGCGGCCGCGCGCTGTTCGACACGCTGGTCGTGTTCGAGAACTATCCGGTCGACGAGGCCTGGCAGGGCCGCGAGCCGCGCGCACTGCAAAAGCGCGACCTGCGCAACATCGAGGCGACCGATTTCGCCCTGACGCTCGTGATCGAGGCGGGGCAGACGCTCACGATCGATTACGGCTACGACACGGCGCGGCTCGGCGAGGCGCGCGTCGCGGCGCTGCACGACGCGTTCGTCGCCTGCCTGGGCGGGCTCGTCGCCGCGCCGGACGCGCCGCTGGGCGCGCTGGCCTGCGCGAGCGACGCGACGCTCGCACGGGCCGCGCAGGCGAACGCGACCGCGCGCGACTGGCCGGCGGCCCAGCAGGCGCCGCTGCACCGGCAATTCGAGGCGGCCGCGCAGGCGACGCCCGACGCCATCGCGCTGGAAATGACGGAGCCGTCCGGCGCGGCGCGACGGCTCAGCTATCGCGAACTCGACCAGCAGGCCGAGCGCGCGGCCGCCGCGCTGCGCGTGGCCGGCGTGCTGCCGGACACGGCGGTCGCGTTGTGCGTCGAGCGTTCGTTCGACATGGTGATCGCGCTGCTCGGCGTGCTGAAGGCCGGCGCGGCCTACCTGCCGGTCGACCCCGACTATCCGGCCGACCGCATCGACTACCTGCTGCGCGACGCGCGGCCCGCCGTGGTGCTCACGCAGGCGCATCTGCGCGAGCGGGTCGCGACGGCCGTCGCGGGCGCGACCCCGGTGGTCACCGTCGACGCGCTGCTGCAGGGCGCGCCGGAGCCCGGCGCGCGCACCGAGGTCGCGGCCGATCAGCTGGCCTACCTGATCTACACCTCCGGCTCGACCGGCAAGCCGAAGGGCGCGGGCAACACGCACGCGGCGCTCGCGAACCGGATCGCGTGGATGCAGGACGCGTACCGGCTCACGCGCGACGACGTCGTGCTGCACAAGACCCCGTTCGGCTTCGACGTGTCGGTCTGGGAGTTCGTCTGGCCGCTCGCGATCGGCGCGACGCTCGCGATCGCGGCGCCGGGCGATCACCGCGATCCGGCGCGGCTGGTCGAGACGATCGCCGCGCACCGGGTCACGACCTTGCATTTCGTGCCGTCGATGCTGGCCGCGTTCGTCGCGCATCTCGACGATTTCGGCGTCGCGGCGCGCTGCGCGAGCATCACGCGGATCGTCGCGAGCGGCGAGGCGCTCGCGCCCGCGCTGGTCGCGCGCGTGCAGGCGCTGCTGCCGCACGCGCGGCTGTTCAACCTGTACGGCCCGACCGAGGCGGCGATCGACGTGTCGCACTGGACCTGCACGGCCGACGACGGCCGCGCGGCGGCGGTGCCGATCGGCCATCCGATCGCGAACCTGCAGCTGCACGTGCTCGACGTGGCCGGCCATCCGGCGCCGGAGGGCGGGATCGGCGAACTGCACCTGGGCGGCGCGGGCCTCGCGCGCGGCTACCTGGGCCGCGCGGCGCTGACGGCCGAGCGCTTCGTGCCGGACCCGTCCGGCGGCGGCGCGCGCCTGTACCGCACGGGCGACCTGGTGCGGCGCCGCGCCGACGGCGCGCTCGACTACCTGGGCCGCCTCGACGCGCAGGTCAAGCTGCGCGGCCAGCGGCTCGAACCGGGCGAGATCGAGGCGCTGCTGCGCGCCGCGCTGGGCGTGCGCGACGCGGTCGTGATCGTGCACGACGACCAGCTGGTCGGCTATGTCGCGCACGGCGCGAACCCCGCGCCGGACGCCGCCGCGCTGCTCGATGCGTTGCGCGCGCAACTGCCCGCCTACATGGTGCCGTCGCAGCTGATCGCGCTGGAGGCGCTGCCCGTCACGCCGAACGGCAAGTGCGACCGGCGCGCGCTGCCGACGCCCGAGCGCGCGGCGCGCGCGGTGACGCCGCCGCGCACCGAGACGGAACGCACGCTCGCCGGGATCTGGCAGCGCGCGCTGAAGCTCGACGCGGTCGGCTGCGACGACGATTTCTTCACGCTCGGCGGCCATTCGCTGCTCGCGACCCAGGTCAACGCGCAGGCGAACCTGCACTGGGCGCTGACGCTGCCGCTGCGCCAGCTGTTCGAGGAACGCACGCTCGCGCGCTGCGCGGCGGTGATCGACCACGCGCTCGCCGCGCGCGGCGGCTTGTCCGGGCAGGACGCCGCGGACGCGATCGATGCATTGCTCGGCGAGCTGGAAATTCAATAACAAGGACCGAGGATGACCACTGCCAAACCGGATCTGCTGTCGCTCGCCGCGCGTTTCGCGCAACTGCCGCCGGCCCAGCGCCAGGTGTTCCTGCAGAAGCTCGACGCGGCGGGCATCGATTTCCGCCTGCTGCCGATCCCGCCGCGCGCGGAACGCGCGGCGAGCGTGCCGGCGTCGTTCGCGCAGACCCGGCTGTGGCTGCATGCGCGCATGATCGACGAGCCGGCGGCGTACCACATCACCGAGCGGCTGCGGCTCGACGGCGCGCTCGACGCGAATGCGCTGCGGCTGTCGTGCGACGCGCTGATCGCGCGTCACGAGGCGCTGCGCACCACCTTCGAGGAAGGCGCGGACGGCGTGCAGCAGACCGTGCACGCGCCCGCGCGCTGCCCATGGCGCAGCAGCGAACTCGACGCGCTGCCGGCCGCCGGGCGCGAGGCGCGCGCGGCCGATCTGGCGCAGGCGGACGAGGCGCGGCCGTTCGATCTCGCGCACGGGCCGCTGCTGCGCGCCCACCTGATCCGGCTCGATGCGCGCACGCACTGGCTCGCGCTCACCGTGCACCACATCGTGTCGGACGGCTGGTCGGCCGACGTGATGCTGGCGGAGCTGGCCTCGTTCTACCGTTCCTATGCGAAGAACGAGGTGGTCTCGCTCGCGCCGCTGCCGATCCAGTACGCGGACTACGCGCTGTGGCAGCGCCGCTGGCTCGACGCGGGCGAGCGCGAGCGCCAGCTCGACTACTGGCGCGGCGCGCTCGACGCGGGCCGCGACGTGCTGATGCTGCCGGGCGCCGCGCCGCGTCCCGCGCAGCGCAGCGCGCGCGGCGCGCGCCATCCGTTCGTGCTGGCCGCGCCGCTCGCCGAGCGGGTCCGCGCGTTCGCGCTGGCGCGCCGCGCGACGCCGTTCTCGGTGCTGCTCGCGGCGTTCGGCGCCTTGCTCGCGCGTGCGTCGGGCGATGCGCAGCTGCAGCTCGGCGTGCCGTCGGCGAACCGCGAGCGCGGCGAGACGGCGGGGCTGATCGGCTTCTTCGTGAACACGCTGACGATCGCGTTGCAAACGCCCCTGGCGCAGCGCTTCGACACGCTCGTCGACGCCACCCAGCGCGCGCTGATCGATGCGCAGGCGCACCAGGACGTGCCGTTCGAGCAGGTCGTGGAGGCGCTCGGCGTCGCGCGCAGCGCGAGCCATCATCCGCTGTTCCAGGTGATGGCCGCGTACGGCGCGCGCCGCGCGATGCCCGCGCTGGCCGACGTGACGATGACCGAATTGCCGTCGGGTGCGCCGTTCGCGAAGTTCGACCTGACCTTGAGCATCGACGAACAGGACGACGGCACGCTCGGCGCGCGCTTCGTCTATGCCACGGACCTGTTCGACGCCGCGGCGATCGAACGGCTCGCGCGCCGCTATGTGGTGCTGCTCGAGGACGCGCTGGCCGGCCCCGCGCGCGCGCTCGGCGACCTGCAGTGGCTGCCCGACGACGAGCGCCGCCAGCTGCGCGACTGGAACGTCGCCGCGCATGCGCTCGAACCGTTCAGCGCGGTGCACGAGCGGATCGCGGCGCATGCGCGCGCGCGGCCCGACGCGCTCGGCGTGGCCGACAGCGCGCGCACGCTGACGCGCGGCGAAGTCGATGCGCGCGCCGCGCGACTGGCGCGCCGGCTGGTCGCGGCGGGCGTATGCCCCGAGATGCGGGTGGGCGTGGCGCTGACGCGTTCGGTGGAACTGCCGGTCGCGCTGATCGCGGTGCTCAAGTCGGGCGGCGCGTTCGTGCCGCTCGATCCCGCGCATCCGCGCGAACGGCTCGCGCAGATGCTCGACGATGCGCGCATCACGCACGTGATCACCGAGCGCGCGAGCGTCGCCGCGCTGCCCGTGAACGACGCGATGCAGCTGTGGCTCGTCGACGCGGAACGGATCGATGCGCCCGAGGCGGCGCTGCCCGAGGTCTCGCCGCATCAGGCGGCCTATGTGATCTACACCTCGGGCTCGACCGGCAAGCCGAAGGGCGTGGTGGTCGACCACGGCGCGTTCGCCGCGCACTGCGCGGCGATTGCCGAGCGCTACGGCGTGACCGAGCGCGACGTGTTCATGCTGTTCCAGTCGGTCAACTTCGACGGCGCGCACGAGGGCTGGTTCTCGCAGTACATGAGCGGCGCGGCCGTCGCGGTGACGGCGGACACGCTGTGGCCGCCCGCGCAGACCTTCCGCCTGATCCGCCAGTACGGCGTGACGATGACCTACGTGCCGCCCGGCTGCGCGACCCAGCTCGCCGAGTGGGCGCTCGACCACGGCGCGCCGCCGACGCTGCGTTCGCTGACGGTGGGCGGCGAGGCGACCTCGCGCGAGGCGTTCGCGCTGCTGCGCCGCGCGCTGCCCGAGGTGCGGGTCGTCAACGGCTATGGGCCGACCGAGACCGTGATCACGCCGATGCTGTGGATGTTCGCGCCCGGCGACGACCCCGCGAAGCTCGCGGACGCGGCCTATCTGCCGATCGGCACGCTGGTCGGCGCACGCAGCGCACACGTGCTCGATGCACGGCTCAATCCGCTGCCCGTCGGCGTGATCGGCGAGCTGTATCTCGGCGGCGAGGGGATCGGCGTCGCGCGCGGCTACCTGGACCGCCCCGGGCTCACGGCCGAGCGCTTCGTGCCCGACCCGTACGGCGCGCCGGGCGCGCGGCTGTATCGCACGGGCGACCTGGTCAAGCGGCGCGCGGACGGCGTGTTCGATTTCATCGGCCGCGTCGATCACCAGGTGAAGCTGCGCGGCCTGCGCATCGAGCTGGGCGAGATCGAGGCGCAGCTCGCCGCGCACGACGACGTGCGCGAGGCGGTCGCGGTGGTGCGCGGCAAGGGCGCGCAGGCGGCGCTCGTCGCCTATGTCGAGTTGAGCGAGCAGGCGCGCGTCAGCGCGCAGCGCGCCGACGCCGCGACGCTCGATGCCCACCTGCGCCGCACGCTGCCCGATTACATGGTGCCTGCGCACATCGTCGTGCTGGACGCGCTGCCGCGTAACGCGAACAGCAAGGTCGACCGCGCCGCGCTGCCGGAACCGCAGCGCGTCGAGCGCGCCTATGAAGCGCCGGCGGCCGGGCTCGAAAGCGCGCTCGCGCAGATCTGGCGCGAGGTGCTCGAGGTCGCGCGGGTCGGCCGCGGCGATCATTTCTTCGAGATCGGCGGGCATTCGCTCGCGGCCGTGCGCGTCGCCACCCGCGTCGCGGACCGGCTCGGGCGCGACGTGCCGGTGCGCGCGCTGTTCGAGACGCCGCTGCTCGCGCAGTACGCGCAGCGCGTGGCGAGCGCCGCGACCGTCGAGACGAGCGGGGCGCCGGGCGCCGCGGCGCTCGCGGCGGACGCCGACGGCGTATGGCCGCTGTCCGCCGCGCAGCTGGGCCTGTGGTACCTGTGGCGCGCGCAGCCCGACAGCGCGGCCTATCTGATTCCGGTCGCGCTGCGGCTGCGCGGGGCGCTCGACGTCGCGGCGCTGCGCGCGGCCTTCGCGCGGACCGTCGCGCGGCATCCGGCGCTGCGCGCGCGGCTCGTGGAGCGGCCCGGCCGCCTGCCGGGCCAGCGCATCGAGGCGCACGTCGAGGCGTCGCTGCCGGTCGTCGATCTCGCGCCCGCGCCCGATCCGCGGCAGGCGGCGCTCGCGCTGACCGACGACGACGCGCTGACGCCGTTCGACCTGCGCGCCGACGCCGCTGGATCTTGCGCCACTGATGCGTCGGGCGCCGCTGCGCCGGGCGCCGCTGCGCCGGACATCGCCGCGCCGCTGTGGCGCGCGCGGCTGCTGCGCCTCGGCGACGACGACCACGTGCTGTCGCTGGCGATCCATCACATCGTGTCGGACGGCCAGTCGATCGACGTGTGGCTCGACGAACTGCGTGCGACCTATGTCGCGCTGCGCGCGGGCGCCGTCCTGCCGGACGAGATCCCGTCCGACCTGCCGGTGCTGCCGGTCGCGGGCGGTGCGGCGCGCCTCGCGTTCTGGCGCGAAGCGCTCGCGGAAACGCCGGCGCGCGTGCTGCCGGCCCCGGCGACGGGGCGCGCCGCCGTGCCGCGCTGGGAAGCCGGGCGGCTCGCGTTCGCGCTGGACGACGCGCTCGCGCAGCGGGCCCGGTCGCGCGCGCTCGATGCGCACGCCACCTTGCCGATGCTGCTGCATGCGGCATTCAACGCGGCGTTCTACCGCGTGACGGGCGAGACCGACCAGCCGGTCGGCGTGCTGGCCTCGACCCGCGAGCTGTCGGGCGACGCCGCGCAGCGCGCGCTGGGCCTGTTCATCAATGCCGTGGTCGTGCGCACCCGGCTCGCGCCGGCCGACACGCCCGCGAGCCTGCTCACGACGGTCCGCGACGCGGCGCTCGCCGCCTATGCGCACGCCGACGCGCCGTTCGCCGAGGTGGTTGCCGCGCTCGGCGCGCCGCGCGACGCGCACGGCAATCCGCTGTTCCAGGTGATGTTCAACTACCTGCGCCCGAGCGGCGCGGCGCACGGCGACTGGGCCGGGCTCGCGCTGGAGGATTTCAACGACGTGCGGCACCGCGTCGTGTTCGAGCTGGAACTCGACGTGGTCGAGCATCCGGACGGCCGCGTGACGGGGGCGTTCTCGTATGCGCGCGAGCGCGTCGACGGCGGGTTCGTGCAGACCCTGCTCGACGCCTACCTGATCGAGGTCGGGCGCATGGTCGACGCGCCGCGCACGCCGCTCGGCGAGGCCGAGCCCGGCTTCGCGCTCGCGTCGCGCGCGGGCGCGGCGGCGAACGCCGCGCCGACGCACGCGGCGCAGGCCGCGCAGCTCGCGGGCGCGTTCGAGCAGGTGTGGCGCACGGTCTTCGACGGCCACGCGCCCGCGCCGCACGACGATTTGTTCGAGGCGGGGGCCAGCTCGTTCGACGTGGTGCGCTTCGTCGACGCCGCGCGCGCGGCGGGGCTCGTGCTGAGCCTGGCCGACGTGTTCGCCGCGCCCGCGTTCGCGGCGCTCGGCGCGCGCGTCGCGGCGCAGGCCGCCGTGACGGAGGCGCGCGATGCTGACTAAGACCCGCGCGCCGCTGGCCGACGCCTTCACCCTGACCTTCCCGGGCGACCTGACGGCGACCCGCCAGGGCGACCAGATCACGGTCGGGCGCGGCGACGGCCTGGCCGCGCAGCTGTTGCGTGTGCAACTGACCGACGAGGCGCTGCTGCGGCTCGTCGCGTGCAATGCGCGCGCGGACGCGCCGGACCAGCGGCGCGCGTTGCTGGCGGCGCTCGCCGCGGGCTTCGCGGGCAACCCGAGGCTGACCGCGCTGCGCATCGATCCGGCCGCATGGCCGCGCGAGACGACCGACGCGCTGCGCGCCGACGGCGTGCTGGACGGCGACCGCTGCCTGCGCGAGCGCTGGGCGCAGCAGGCCGAGCTGTGGCGCGTGCCGCGCGCGGCGCTGCCCGCGCAGGCGGGCCGGGCGCGCACGCGCCGCCGCGCCGCGCCGTCGGACGGCATCCTTTATGCGCGCGACGTGCCCGCGCTGGGCCGCCGGCTCACGCTGCGCGGCGCGAGCCTCGTCGCGGACGGCGCGCGCGTCGCGCGCTGGCTCGACACGCCGCGCATCGCCGCCCAATGGGACGGCCGGCTCGCGCGCGAATCGGCGCGCGCTTACCTGGCGCGCCAGCTTGCGGATCCGCGCGTCGCGCCGCTGATCGCGGCGTTCGACGACGAGCCGTTCGGCTATGTCGAGACCTACCGCGCCGGGGCGCCGGGCGGCGAACCGTCGAGCGTGGCGCCGTTGGGCCGCACCCCGTTGGGTGGTATTCCGCTGGGCGGCACCCCGCCGGCCGTCGATGCGTCGGCCGGCACCCCGCCGGGCGGCGTCTCGTTCGCCGACGCGCGCGACCACGACCGCGGCTGGCGCGCGCTGGTCGGCGAATCGCGCTGGCGCGGCGCGGCCCATGTCGCGGCGTGGCTGCCGTCGCTCGTGCACTACCTGTTTCTCGACGATACCCGCACCGGAGCCGTGTACTGCGCGCCCCGGGCCGATCACAGCCGGATGATCGATTACCTCGCACGCTACCAATTCACCTCGTCGCAGGCGTCGTCCGGCCGGTATGTGCCGATGCGCGCGGAACGCGACACGTTTTTTTCAGGCCGCCACGTCTGACGTGCGGCCATACCGTCATAGGACCTGAGACATGCAGAGAGATACCGTATTCGACCTGATCGGCGTCGGCTTCGGGCCGTCGAACCTGGCGCTCGCCGTACGGCTCGCGGAGCAGGCGCGCGGCGCGCGGCCCACGCACTGCTTCATCGAGCGGCAAGCGGCGTTCGGCTGGCACCGCGGGATGCTGCTCGACGATTGCCGGATGCAGATCTCGTTCCTGAAGGATCTGGCGACGCTGCGCGATCCGAAGAGCCGCTTCACCTTCATCAACTACCTGTTCGAACGCGGCCGGCTCGCCGACTTCGTGAACCTGAAGAACTTCTATCCGACCCGCGTCGAATTCCACGACTACTTGAGCTGGGTCGCCGACGCGTTCGACGAGCAGGTCCACTATGGCGAGACCGTGACGGCGATCGAGCCGGTCGCGGCCGCCGGCCGCGCGGGCGAGATCGACGCGCTGCGCGTCAGCTCGCATGACGCCGAGGGCCGCGAATGGCAGCGCGTGACGCGCGCGCTGTCGGTGGGCATCGGCGGCGCCGCGCAGGTGCCGGAAGCGTTCGCCGCGCTCGGCCCGCACAACGTCGTGCATTCGTCGCAGTACCTGAACCAGATCGAGCACGCGGTGGGCGCGCCGGGCGCGGTCGCGCGCAAGCGGGTCGCGGTGATCGGCGCGGGCCAGAGCGCGGCCGAGGTGTTCGTCGACCTCACGCGCCGTTTCCCGCAGGTCGACGCGAGCCTCGTGATCCGCTCGGGCGCGCTCAAGCCGGCCGACGACAGCCCGTTCGTCAACGAGATCTTCAGTCCGGCCTACACCGACGTGGTTTATTCGCAGCCGAAGGAGAGCCGCCGCGCGCTGCTCGAACGCTACCGCGACACCAACTACGCGGTGGTCGACCGGCCGCTGATCGAGCAGATCTACGAAATGCTGTATCTGCAGAACGTGGCCGACACGCCGCGCCACCGGCTGCTCGCGAACACCGCGATCGAGGCCGCGGCGCGCACCGCGACGGGCCAGATCGAGCTGACGCTGCGCGATCGCCTCACGGGCCAGGGCCGCGCCGAGCGCTTCGACGCGCTGGTGCTCGCCACGGGCTATCGCCGCGACACCCATCTCGCGCTGCTCGACGGGCTCGCGCCGCACCTCGGCGACGCGCTCGCGAACGGCGACGTGACGCGCGACTACCAGCTCGCGACGCCCGGGCACTTCAAGCCGCGCATCTATCTGCAAGGCTGCTGCGAGGACAGCCACGGGCTGTCGGACACGCTGCTGTCGGTGCTCGCCATGCGCGCCGACGAGATCGTCACCTCGCTCGAACAGGGCGAGGCGGGCGCACAGAACGACAACGGACCAGACACGACGGACCGCAACCGGTCCGCGACACAAGAAAACGGGGCGAGCGACGGCCGGGTGGCCATCGCTCTTTGACAAAGGCGCGGCCTCCCGGCCGCCAAAGCAAATGGAGCAATGATGGAGTGGGCAACAGGCACGCGTCGGCGTGCGATCGCAGCCGCGGTGAGCGTGGCATTTTACGCAGCGGCAGCCAGCCAAGCGCACGCGCAAGCGGCGCAGCCAGCGAGCGATGCACAACAGCGGTCAAGCAAGACTTCAACCACGGACGCCAAGCCAGGCAGCACGCTGCCCGCTATCTCCGTCACCGCGTCGGGCGAGCAGGCGGCCACGGTCGGCCTCGTCGCGCGACGCAGCACGAGCGGCACCAAGACCGACACGCCGATCACCGAGATCCCGCAGACGATCAACGTCGTCACGGCGCAGCAGATCGAGGCGACCGGCGCGACCGACATCAACCAGGCCCTGCGCTACGTGCCGGGCTTCTCGACCTACGGCTCGGAGAACCGCTCGGACTGGTATTCGGTGCTGCGCGGCTTCACGCCGACCGTGTACGCCGACGGCCTGCAAGTGCCCAACACGCTGAATCTCGCGAGCTGGCGCATCGACCCCTACATGATCGACAGCATCACCGTGCTGCGCGGCCCGACCTCGGTGCTGTACGGGCAGGGTGATCCGGGCGCGATCATCGACGTGCAGACCAAGCTCGCGAACGGCGAGCGGATCCGCGAGGTCGGCATGCAGCTTGGCAACTACGCGCGCAAGCAGCTGTCGCTCGACGTGGGCGACAAGATCGACAAGGACGGCACGCTGTCGTACCGCTTCGTCGCGGTCGGCCGCGACGGCAACGCGCTGACCGGCCCGCACGGCGACAAGCGCTTCTCGGTCGCGCCGTCGGTGCGCTGGCAGCCGAACGCCGACACCTCGCTGACAGTGTCCGCGACCTACCTGCAGGACTGGAGCGACGCGTCGAACAACTTCCTGCCCGCGCAGGGCACGGTGCTGCCGAACCCGAACGGCCCGATCTCGGAGAACCTGTACGTCGGCGATCCGAACTATTCGTACTACCGCAAGAAGCAGTGGTCGGTCGGCTATCAGTTCGAGCACCGCCTGAACCCGGTGTGGACCTTCCGCCAGAACACCCGGCTCATGCACCTGTCGCTCGACAACGCGTCGGTGTACGGCGGCGGCCTCGACGCCTCGGATCCGACCCAGCAGACGATGACGCGCTATGCGGGCCTGTTCCAGATGAACTACAGCCGCTTCGACATCGACAACCAGGCGCAGGCGAAATTCCGCACCGGCCTGCTCGCGCACACGCTGCTGTTCGGCTTCGAGTACAACCGCCAGGCGACCACCGACAGCGAATGGCTCGCGCTCGCGCCGAGCCTGAACATGTACAACCCGGTGTACCTGCCGGTCACCACCGCGATCTTCGCCGGCCCGAACGCGTATCCGCGCACCGACATCAAGACGACGATGAATGCGTTCGGCGTGTACGCGCAGGACCAGATCAAGTGGCAGCGCTGGACCCTGACGCTCGGCGGCCGCCAGGACTGGGTCAACACCACCCAGAACGACATCGCGAACAGCCTGCAGCAGTCGCAGAGCGCGCACGCGTTCACCGGGCGGGTCGGCGTGACCTACGAGGGCGACTACGGGCTCTCGCCGTACCTCAGCTACTCGAGCTCGTTCAATCCGTCGGCGGTCGGCACCAAGATCACGGGCGGCGGCATCGCGGCGCCGACCAAGGGCCGCCAGATCGAGGCCGGCCTGCGCTGGCAGCCGCCGGGCAAGAACCTGATGCTGAACGCGGCGATCTACCAGATCAACCAGACCAACGTCGTGGTGCCGGACCCGAACGATCCGACCAACACCTACTCGGTGCAGGCGGGCGAAGTGCGGTCGCGCGGCATCGAGTTGAGCGCGGTCGGCAACATCACGCGCGAGCTGTCGGTGATCGCGGCCTATGTGTACCAGGACGTGAAGAACATCAAGGCCACCGACGTCACGCTCAACAACTGGCCGGTCGACATTCCGCGGCCGCGCCAGATGGCGTCGCTGTGGGGCGACTACACGTGGCGCACCGGCCCGCTCGCCGGGTTCGGGTTCGGCGCGGGCGTGCGCTATCAGAGCGCGGTCGCGGGCGCGGCGGACAACTCGCTGACGGTCGGCAGCTACACGCTGTTCGACGCCGCCGTGCACTACGAGCTGCGCAATTGGCGCTTCGCGGTCAACGCGACCAACCTCGCCAACCGGAAGTTCGTGAGCGGGTGCCAGTCCGCGAACGTGTGCTTCTACGGCAACGAGCGCACCGTGATCGCCTCGGCGCGCTACAACTGGTAAGCGGCGGCCGGCCCGGCGTCACGCGCGCCGGGCCGGCCGCGCGGTTCGCCGCGCACGCGGCCCGGCCGATCCGCCGGGCCGCGCGCGGCGCCGGCCCCGGAGCGACGCTCCGGATCCGCAACGACGGCGCGCCGATCGCGCGCCGCATCACTGGAAACTGATGACGGCCATGACGAAGAAGAAACTCGTATACATCTGGTCCCTGCGCAACGCGGCCGCCGACCGGGCGGGGCAGCAGGTCGAGTACAAGGGTGGCACGCGCTACATGAAGTCCGTGCTCGAATCGCTGGTCGAGGCGCTCAACGAGACCGAGCTGGGCGACCTGTACTCGCTCGAACGCGTGATCTACGACGACGACGCGGGCTCGCCGCTCGATCGCGAGAAGCTGCGCGAATACGGCTTCGCCTACGAGAGCGGCAAGCGCTGGTTCTATCCGCCGGCGCTGCGCGTGCAGGGCACGCCGGTCAATGACCTGCTGCAGGCGATTCCGTCGGAGTACCGGCGCGAGCCGCTCGATTCGCCGCTGCGGCCGGCCGGCAAGCAGGTGTTCGAGCGCCGCTTGCGCGATGCGCTCGACGGCCTGCACGCGGACCTCGTCGTGCTCGACGGGCTGCTCGTGATCCTCGACGAACTGGTGCGGCCGGGCGCGCCGTATTGCCGCAAGGTCGTCAACATCCATCCGGGCGTGACGCGCGCGGAATCGCCGTACGAGCGGCGCGGCGCGTATGCGACGCTCGATGCGCTGTACGGCGCGCGCGGCCAGAAGGTGGTCGACTGGAAGACGATGGCGACCGTGCCGGTCGAGCCGCTGTACCTGACGGGCGCGTCGTTCCATTACGTCGACAACGGCATCGATTCGGGCGAGGTGATCCACGACGTGCTGAACACCGAGATCGATCGCAACGACACGATCCTCGAACTGCGCTGGAACAATTTCAACCGCAGCCTGTTCCCGGCGCTGCACGAAGGGCTCGCGATGCTCGCGGGGCAGCCGGTCGGGCAGGAGGCTTGAGGCGCTGACGCCGCTGCGCGCGGCGTTCGGCGTCGGCCTGGAGCGCCTCGTCGTGAAACAGCGGGGCTGCGCAGCACGGATTCAACGAATGGTACGCATGGATGCGGCAGGGTTCGCGATGTTCATGGGCCGACGGGCGGGCAGGAGGCCCGAGGCGCTGACGCTGCTGCGTTCGGCGTTCGGCGTTGTTCTGGAGCGCCTCGTCGTGAAACAGCGGGGCTGCGCAGCACGGATTCAACGAGTGGTACGCATGGATGCGGCAGGGTTCGCGATGTTCATGGGCCGACGGGCGGGCAGGAGGCCCGAGGCGCTGACGCCGCTGCGTTTGGCGTTCGGCGTCGGCCTGGAGCGCCTCGTCGTGAAACAGCGGGGCTGCGCAGCACGGATTCAACGAGTGGTACGCATGGATGCGGCAGGGTT